>NZ_CP179868.1:2021212-2345568 GCF_051379705.1 Ekhidna algicida
ACAAATAGAAGGCATAGAGTTGATAGCCTCAGAGAATATTGTGTCACCACAAGTTCAGGAAGCTGCAGGCAGTGTGCTTACAAACAAATATGCTGAAGGTCTCCCCGGTAAAAGATACTATGGAGGATGTGAAGTAGTAGATGAAATTGAAGATCTTGCAAGAGAGCGAGCGAAAGAACTTTTTGGTGCTTCTTGGGCTAATGTTCAGCCACATTCGGGCGCACAGGCAAACGCCGCAGTTATGCTTGCTTGTCTTAATGCCGGCGATGAGATTCTCGGCTTTGACCTTTCTCATGGAGGTCACTTAACACATGGATCCGGTGTGAATTTCTCAGGCAAACTCTACAGGCCAAATTTCTATGGTGTTGACAAAGAGAGCGGTCTTATCGATTACGATCAACTGGAAAAAGTAGCAAGAGAGAAAAATCCAAAAATGATCATTTGCGGAGCTTCTGCTTACAGCAGAGATTGGGATTATGAACGATTCCGCTCGATTGCAGATGAAGTTGGTGCTATACTGTTGGCAGATGTATCACATCCATCCGGGCTAATTGCTCGCGGATTTTTGAATGATCCTCTTGAATTTTGCCACATTGTGACTACCACTACCCATAAAACCCTGAGGGGACCTAGGGGTGGAATGATTCTGGTCAGAGATGATATTGAAAACCCTTGGGGATTGACAACACCAAAAGGTGTTATCAGAAAGCTAAGTTCGCTACTTGATTCAGGTGTTTTTCCAGGTACTCAGGGTGGCCCGCTAGAACACATTATTGCAGCTAAAGCTGTCGCTTTTGGTGAGGCACTATCAGACAACTACCTGAACTACCTTGTACAGGTAAAGAAAAATGCTGCTGTCATGGCTGACGCATTCGTAAATAAAGGATACGATGTAATCTCAGGTGGTACTGATAATCACCTCATGTTGATCGACCTTCGAACGAAAGATATTACTGGAAAGGATGCAGAAAATTCACTTATCAAGGCTGATATCACTGTAAACAAAAACATGGTGCCGTTCGATGATAAGAGTCCTTTTGTTACCTCAGGTATGCGAATCGGCACTCCTGCCATTACCACCCGCGGACTGGTAGAAGAAGATATGATCAAGATTGTTGACCTTATCGATTCGGTAATTACCAATAAAGATGATGAAAGCAAGATCTCAGAAGTGAAATCTGAGGTAAATAGCTGGATGTCTGGATTCCCATTATTTAAGGGATAAATCAAATGCCATTAGATCAGATATCGGATGAAAAAGAGATGTCCTTTTTGGATCATCTGGAAGAGCTTAGATGGCACATCATCCGCTCTCTGATTGCTATAGTCGTATTTGCAATAGCTGCTTTTATCGCCAAGGACTTTGTGATTGGCACTGTGATTCTTGGCCCATCAAGGACCGACTTTTGGACCTATCAAAAGCTGTGCGAACTTGCTGATCTGATAGGGACTCCTGCGCTCTGCATCGATACATTATCCTTTGAATTGGTCAGCAGAAAGATGAGTAGTCAGTTTATGACACACGTCTCGGTCTCATTTTTTGCCGGTCTCATCGTCGGGTTTCCTTATCTTTTTTGGGAAATATGGCGCTTCATTAGACCTGGCTTGCGTCCACAGGAACGAAAAGCATCACGCGGAGCTACCTTTTCGGTAACCGTGCTTTTCACATTAGGAGTACTTTTCGGTTATTTCCTCATTGCACCCATTTCTGTACGTTTTTTCTCAACTTATCAAGTAGATCCGTCGCTTCAAAATTTGTTTGATTTATCCTCTTACATAAGCACTGTTACGATGATTGTATTCGGATGCGGTGTATTATTCCAGCTTCCTGTTATCGTCTATTTTCTTACCAAGGCTGGTATTGTAAGTTCATCTTTGATGAAAGCGTACCGAAAACATGCAATCATTGTAATTTTAGTTTTGGGTGCGGTGTTTACTCCGCCGGATCCATTTAGTCAGATTTTAATCGCTTTGCCATTGATGATGCTGTATCAAATGAGTATTGTGATAGCCAAGCGAATCGAACGAAGAGAAGCACGACAAAACAAATAGTCCATGAAAATAGCAATAGGTGGCGATCACGCCGGATTTCAGTACAAGGAGCGACTTATTCAGCACCTTGAAAATAAAGGTCATGATATTGAAGATTTCGGTCCAAGCACAGATGATTCGGTAGATTATCCTGATCATGTACATCCATTAGCCTCTGCAATCGCTTCAGAAGATTGCGATCTTGGAATATTAATTTGTGGTAGCGGCAATGGGGTAGCCATGACAGCCAACAAGCATGAAAATGTACGAGCAGCACTTTGCTGGAATACCGAGCTCGCAGCACTTGCCAGGCAGCACAATAATGCCAACATTATTTGTCTAGCAGCAAGATTTTTAGCCTATGAATATGCTGAAGGTCTTGTTGATACTTTCGTAGAGACCGCATTTGAAGGTGGTCGTCATGAAAGAAGAGTGAATAAAATCAATTGCTAATTCGCTCATATCGATTGCCCCCTACTTGCCGATAATCTGATTTGATTTTGGGAAATCTTTCCATCAATAGGGGCATTACTCCAATTTCATCTATTACTATGACTGGATCGGCCTTTTGAAAAAGTTTGAAAAGCGCTCCTGCCGACCCGTAAAAATTCAAACCGTCGAAAGCGCGCACGGTCAAATGTTGATTAAAGCATGGCGAATTGATTTTGCTATTCTGATAATAATTCAGGTTGCTTCCCAGAATCATTGTGCCTTCAACTACCTCCTCCATATCCTCAACCTCCAGTGGCTTTGTAAAATGATTATACACGTATCCAGAATAGATTAAAATACCAAAAATCAATACTCCTGGCATAACCAGCTGAAAAATCCTTCTCCGTATCAAAATGAAGTAATGAGTCCAGAAATAGGCAATTATTGGAATGATAAAAGCAAGTTCAAGAAGTGCCTTTTCGTTTGACAAAAAGAATGTGGCAATTCCTCCAAAAAACATCAGCCAAATTACCTGTTGTATCTTTTGCTGGAAATTGGTGAGTCGAGACGATCCGAAGGTTTTAATCACCGAAAGTAGAAATATGAATAAGAAGCCGGCTGTGACCATTAAAACTTCAGCAAGGGAAAGAGCAGAGCTACTTTGCATCAACAAATTCTGCACCAGGTAACGATCAACAAACAATTGTAAATCTCCACGCCAATAGAAGTAAAGCGCACACATGGAAAATGCCAATAAGAAACTGAACAGATACAGCATTAATCTCCTTGTCGCTGCTGTTGAGAAAAGAATTAAAGCAAAAAGGAAGACTAAGAAAAACACCATGGATGGTAGGTAAATCATAGTCGCCAAGCCAATGAAAATACCAGAGTTTAAGAAAAGCTCATCTGTAACCTGGTTGTCGATTCTTCTGAGCACGTTTCTAAGTGCAAGTAAGATGAAGGTCAGGCTCATCAATTGCGGCGATAGTGTCATAAAATCCGGTACGGAGACCATTAGGATCATATACAAGAATGCAGGCAAATAGCTATTCTCATCATAAGCCTTGTTCTTCAACAGCAGTTGATTGAAAATTCCGGCCTGAAAAATGATAACCAAAGAGCTAAAACCATAATGGACAAATGCACTTCTTCCAAAAATGAGCGTTAAGTATTTGTAAACGAAAACGGCAATCGGGCCTGTATAATCAAAAGTCTGGCTATACATCATAAACCCCTGATTCAACCATTCTCCCAGTAAAAGCCATTTCAGTTCATAATAAGATGTCTCATTGATGAAAAAACTTTGGGTAATACGGATAATCACCATCAAAATAAATGTGATGGCTAGCCTATATGGATCGTTTATTCTAAAGAATCTTAACAATTGATGTTGATTACGAGGGATATTTCAGATAAACTCGAAATTAGAATATTTGGTCAAACCCCTTACGGATTATCTTCGGATATTTGCAGATATGGAAAGTAAGCGGCAGATAAAATACGGAAAGCAATTGCAAAAAGACCTGGCTGGAATATTTCAGCGTGACCCAACACACTATTTTGGATCCTCATTAGGCACCATTACAGGTGTTTCTGTGTCTCCGGACTTAGGCTTAGCGCGTGTTCATCTTAGTATTTTCCCAATCAATAAGGCGAATGAAGTATTTGAACATTTGAATGCAATAAAGAGCGAGATCCGATTGAAGCTAGGTAAAAAAATTGGCAGCCAGGTTCGCATCATCCCAGAGTTGGCCTTTTTTCATGATGATACCGAAGAGAAGGCTTCAAAAATCGATAAGCTGATTAATAAGCTGGATATTCCCCCAGAGGAAGAATGAATTTTCCTTTCTTCATAGCGCGTAAATACTTTCTGTCCGGAAAGAAGAAAAATTTCATAAACGTTATCTCCATCATATCTATGCTGGTAGTAGCGATAGGTACAATGTGTCTGATCATTGCACTTTCGGTTTTTAATGGCTTGGAAGGACTACTCAGATCTATGTATGGACACTTCGATCCAGACATTGTTATTACTCCGGTCACAGGCAAATCTTTCGAATTTGACTCTGCTTATGTTCATGAAATCCGTCAGGTCGATGGTGTATTGGGTATTTCTGAGGTCATTGAGGATAATGTATTAGTGCAGTACAAGGAAGCTCAAAGACTGGTGAAAATGAAAGGTGTAAGCAGGGATTTTGACGAGTTTAGCGGCATTCGCAATGTGATGGTTTCCGGTCAGTTTCCGCTGGTGAGAGATAGCATAGGCTATGCACTCATAGGGCGTGGCGTCCAATACGATTTGTCTCTTAGCCTGAAAAATGATTTCTATACGTTGCAGATGTACTATCCTAAAGATATTGGTCCCGGGATTGTCAACCCAGCTCGCATGTACAATCTCCTGAACATCATACCAGGTGGAATTTTCGCCATCGAAAAGTACTATGACGATAATTATGTATTTGTGCCTGTAGAGTTCGCCAGAGAGTTGCTCAGCTATGGCAACAGGCTCTCGGCATTTGATGTTTACCTGAAACCAGATGCAGATGCCGCCTTTGCGAAACAAGCAATTCAATCTGCTTTGGGATCAACTTTTCAAGTGCGCCTGGGAGAGGAATTGCATAGTGATTTGTATAAAGTATTGAAAGTTGAAAAACTGTTTGTCTTCCTGATCCTAGTCGCGATCATTGGTATCGCTTCCATAAATATTTTCTTTTCGCTCACTATGTTGGTCATTGAAAAGAAAAAAGACATCTCAGTCTTAGTTGCTCAAGGGGCATCTGCTCAAGTAATTCGCAACATTTTTTTATATGAAGGCTGCATTGTAGCATTTAGCGGAGCATCCATTGGCCTGGTGTTGGGTGTCGGTTTAAGTCTACTTCAAGAACACTTTGGACTTGTAGGCATGGGGATGAACTCTGCAATAGTTAACAGTTATCCAGTTGAAATTGCATTCAGCGATGTACTATTCACCATTATAGCCATTATTGTCATTACCCTCCTAGCGTCGATTAAACCAGCAATTAAAGCGGGAAAATCATTTTCGACACATACTTTACAATAAGACCATAAACTCTTCACATTTCTTACCGATCGGCTGTCATATTTTTACTATTTTCGAAGTTTATCTGATTTCAAAAATCCGTGAAAGTTTCACCAGACCAGCCATTTCAACTAATCTACTCACTTTACGAGCATGAGTATCTAGGATATCTTATTGAATCATTTGTGGTGCAGCTGAATGACAAAGGAGAGCTTAGTTATTCACACCAAAATATCTCTTCAAAAAATGCAGAGGAATTTAGCGCCGGTCTGGATGAGAATGATTTCAAAATCATTAAGCACATGGATCAGATTCAGCAAGATCAAGTAGCTCATCACTTTCAAAAGAAGAAGCAAAAACCCGAGGAATTTTTTCTGAAGACCTTCGATAAGCAAACTGGTGACAAAGTGCTACAGGGAGAAATTGAAGCTTATATTGAAAGAAGAAGATCTCAAATTCTCGCATTGATTCACGGAAAGCGGCTATTCGAAATGGGGAAGGACGGAGAGCCAGCCTGGAAAGAGATTGAAGTGGTAGATGAAAAAGCCACCGTTTTATTCCATTTCAGGAAAAATGAGGATAATACCCACTATTTCCCAACGATAAAACTCAAAGGCGAAAAGGTTGAATTCATAAATAATGATAGCTACCTATTGTGCAAGGAGCCAGCCTGGCTGGTAGCCAATGATCAGCTTTTCACTTTTCAAAAACCCGTGAATGGCGGGAAATTAAAGCCATTTCTCAAAAAGAAATTTATTCTCATACCAAAGGATATTGAGGAAACATACTACAAGAAATTTGTCGGTCCGCTGATTTCGGAGTTCGACGTATATGCCAAAGGATTTGAGATAGTCACTCATAAACCAAAACCCACACCAAAGATTACTGTCAGCGAGTTGCAAACCAGCCGAGCCACCACACTCTTTGATGATGGAGGCAATGCGCCGGTGGCTGAAAATGACAAGTTGCTACTGGAGCTGTCTTTTGATTATGGCAAGCATAATTTCAATGCGGACAAGCTCAGCAAAGTGAGTGTCTCAATGGAAAAGGAAGACGACACATATACCTTCCATCGTATCAGCAGAGATCACGAAGGTGAGAAAGGCATCATTCAACAACTAGCAACAAATGGACTGCAACTTAGAAATTCACGAGTTACGCTCCCCAAAACTCTGGCCTTTGATTGGATTGGGCGCAATAGTGACTTGCTTGAGGATTTCATAATCAAGCAAAACCAACAAGGGAAAAAATTCTTTGTCGGTGAGTCTACTATTGATTTGGAAGTGAGTGAAGGCGTAGATTGGTTTGATCTCAAAGCAAAGATCAGATTTGGAGATTTTGAGGTTCCTTTCGAAGAGATTCGAAAGTGCATCCTGAAAGGAAAAACGGAAGTGATGCTTCCGAATGGTGAAATCGGTGTGATCCCAGAATCCTGGATTACTCGGTACAAAGACCTGTTTGCATTCTCGTCTCAAACTGAAGACGGCATTACATTAAACAAAATACACGTTTCTCTGGTACAGGAGCTTAAGGAAGGAGACTTGGCCAAAGTTACCATGGATCGCAAGCTGGAAAAGCTGCTTTCATTTGAAAAAATGGAAGACTATCAAGTTCCGCCTTCTTTTAGAGGAGACTTGAGACCATACCAGCTGGCCGGATATAATTGGCTGAGGTTCCTGGAAGACTACAACTTTGGTGGGTGCCTTGCAGATGATATGGGTTTAGGAAAAACCATTCAGGCACTTGCTCTCTTACAACATCAAAAGAATGAAAACCCAGGAAGCGCCAGTCTCCTAGTAATGCCAACATCTCTACTTTACAACTGGGAGATGGAAGCAAAAAAGTTTACTCCGGAGCTAAAAATTCTGAACTATACAGGAATCAATCGGGTAAAGGATCATTCGAAATTTTCGAAATATGATGTAGTCATTACAAGTTATGGTACTACGCGGGTTGATTCTGAAATCCTTGCTGAGTTTTACTTTAACTACATCATTTTAGATGAGTCCCAAGCAATAAAAAACCCGGATTCGCTTATTTCAAAAAAGGTGCGTGAACTCAAATCCAGAAGGAAACTGATCTTAACTGGTACACCTATCGAAAATAGCACGCTAGACCTTTGGTCACAAATGAGTTTTCTCAATCCTGGGCTGCTCGGCAATGAGGCGTATTTCAAAAAAGCATATCTAAAACCTATTGAGAAGCAAAAAGATGAACATAAGACTCGCAAGCTCAATGCGCTGATCAAACCATTCTTGCTAAGAAGGGAGAAAAGCCAGGTTGCAGATGACCTTCCTGAAAAAGTGATCAATATTCGGTACTGTGATATGTCTGATGAGCAGAGAGAGGTTTATGAGAAGGAAAAGAACGCCTTCAGGAGTAAAATCTTGGATGTGATTGAGACAGACGGTGTAAGTAAATCTCACATGATTTTACTGCAAGGCTTGACTCAGCTGAGGCAAATAGCTAACCACCCAAAAATGGTGGAGCCGGAGTATGAGGCAAGTTCAGGAAAACTGGAAGCAGTGAAGTATATGTTAGAAGACTCTATCTCGAAAGGTCATAAAGTGCTTATTTTCAGCCAGTTCGTAAAACATTTGAAAATAGTCTCTGACTACCTTGATGATCAAAAATTGCCTTTTGCTTACCTCGACGGCTCAACAAGGGACCGACAACATCAAGTCGAACGTTTCCAAAATGACCCGGAAGTGTCAGTCTTCCTTATTTCATTGAAGGCTGGAGGTACAGGTCTTAACCTGACCAAGGCAGATTATGTCTTTTTGCTCGATCCGTGGTGGAATCCTGCTGTAGAAGCTCAGGCAATTGATAGAGCTCACAGAATTGGTCAGACCAAAAAAGTGTTTGCTTACAAATTTGTAAGTAGAGACACTATAGAAGAAAAGATCATAAAACTACAGCAGCACAAGCAGCAATTAGCTTCAGATTTAATATCGGTAGAAGAAAGTTTCGTAAAAAGCCTTTCGCAAAGCGACATTAAAGATCTGTTTGACTAATTTTTATTGTTCAAATAAGGGTTGGATTTTATCCAGGTTGTTAGATGAGTGTAATTCATTACATAAGAGACTTTCCAATGAGAAATCCGATAATAAGTCTGATAACTTTTATTTTGGTTATTAATACCTGCCTTTGCTCAACTGCATCAGGCCAAAAGGAATTTGGGTTTAAAATGCCCGCAAAAACAAGGAAAATTGAAATTCCATTTGAACAGCACAATAATCTGATTGTAATTCCAGTAACCATTAACCGGTTTCTTACGCTGAAATTTATTCTGGATACCGGTGTAGAAAACGCCATACTGACCGAAAAGCTGTATGCTGACATTATGGAGCTCAATTACATACGTGAAATTACCATAGATGGTCCGGGGCTCATCGATTCTGTTGAAGCTCTGATTGCCAATCAGGTTACGTTTGGATTGCCCGGTGGGGTCATCGGTCAAAACATGAATGTGCTGGTTCTTAAGGAGGATTATTTAAAGCTTTCAGAAAATATTGGCGAAAATGTTCATGGCATTATCGGATACGATATATTTTCTCGCTTTGTGGTAGAAATAAACTACGATGATAATATCCTGACTCTTCACGATCCGAAAAGATATCGGCCACACAAAAAACAGGTAGCGCTTCCTTTGGAAATACGAGGCTCTAAGCCATTTATGAATGCTATCATTAGACAAGGAAACCAGACCGCTTCATTGGATATCATGGTGGACACTGGAGCCAGCCATGCCGCACTCATAGATTACAATTATCTAAATGGAATTTCCCTACCGGAAAAAACGATTGAAACGAGACTAGGAAGAGGGATTGCAGGTGATATTCCCGGCTATCTAGGCCGAATAGATCTTGTGAAGATTAACGATTTTGATTTCGATCAGATGCTGGTGTCTGCGCCGTTCGATGGTGCTTACAACAAGGTCATAAAGCGAGGAGCCAGAATAGGCACATTTGGTGGCGAGCTATTGAATAGATTCAACGTGACTTTCGATTATAGAAACGAGAAAGTCTATTTGACCGAAGGGCATCGATATCGAGAATCCTTTGAGTATGACATGAGCGGCATGACTCTCAATGCTGTTGGAGAG
The DNA here is from genome assembly GCF_051379705.1 of Ekhidna algicida. Taxonomy (GTDB): domain Bacteria; phylum Bacteroidota; class Bacteroidia; order Cytophagales; family Cyclobacteriaceae; genus Ekhidna. The sequence continues at coordinate 2,030,821 of NZ_CP179868.1, forward strand.
AATCTGGATACATTAAAGGTGGTCAATATTCAAAAAGATGGACCCGCATATCAGGCGGATATCCAAAAGGGCGACATCATTCATTCAGTCAATGGTAAGAGCCTAAAGTATCACTCACTTTCTGACATTTATGAAATTCTTCAGTCACGAGATGGAAAGCTCATTAGGTTGAAAGTCTACCGGGATGGCATCAAGGAAAAAGTTAGTTTCCGCTTGAAAAAAATAATTTAGCCTTTTGGCCTGACCACTTTCACCACATTCTTCCTTTTTTTGACAGTCAGACAGAAACTCACACCAAAATCTCGTAGGTATAGGCACTAAAACTTAAGAGGTAAATACATATTCTCAATGTCGAATCCAATCCCTTATTTAGCTGGGACAATAAAAAAGGGGTGACTTTCGCCACCCCTTCCTAAATAGGTGATTAGGAATTAATCTTTAACGATGACACGGAAGCTTACCACATTGTCTTGTGGACTTTCACGATCGTAGAATCTCAGGATGTATATGCCTTCTTCAAAATCGGCCACATCTATCCTCAGCTGCCCGTCGAATCCATTTCTTAAATCTTCAGACCACATTGTATTACCAGCCAGATCGACAAGCTGTGCTACAACGTCGTTCGATTTTAAGTGACGATATCGGATATTCAGGTATTCGCTAGATGGATTTGGGTAGATCTCCAGATCTTTGAAGTATTCAAGTATTACGCCCAGCACCGCCTCGATGGTTACTTCAACACCATCTTCCGTGGCAAAAGCCTGTAGCTTGAAGTCCGTATCACTTACTCCTGCTTCCCCAACATCAAACTGAACAAAGGAAGATTCATCAAGTGGAATACCCGGATATTCAACGAAGAATCTGTAAGTACCTTGCGGCAAGAAGCCAAACTGGAATTCACCATCGTCATCTGTTTCTCCGTAGGCAATCAGCTCAAACTCATCATCATCTTGACCCGTACGTCCACCAGAACGTTTTCTTCTTAGACCACATTTCCTTTTTGAGGCTCTCCTTCTGGCGTCTACTCTACCTTCATCGTCACCAAAGTCTTCTTCAATCAATACATCAAGATTACCATCTCCATCTCCTGGCCCAAGCACAGCAGGCACTTCCACCATCTTCATTGCGATTACATCATCACTTCTAAAGAAAAGTGTATCAGCCTCTGTCCATTCAAATACATCTCCAAAATAGGTGGGGATGTATAGTTCCAGGTCTGATTCCACAAAAATGATGTAGTTACCAAGCACAACATCCGGGAATGTAAATGTGGGTGGGTTCACATTTTCGAGTGTTTCCAGCACTCTAAATCCAGTTGACGTTCGAGTCGTTTCCAGCATATAGCCATTTAAAGGTGCCGTTAATGGGTTGCCATCTGCATCGGTGACTGAGACTTCCATATCTGCAATCGCCAAAACCTGTTGGGGATCAACATCGATAGTAAGAGCAGGAACTAATGATGGACTTGACACCTCCACGCGGAAGGTTCCCATATTATCATAATCTATGGCCAGGATCACGCTTGTCGCATTATTTACAATAAAATCATCTCCTGAACTTATTAGTACATCATTCCTATACCACCTGTATGTATTGTTGGTGCCTCCAATGTCGACAGACAGACTATAATCTGTATCATATCGAACTTCAATTGGTTCTCCGGCAGACTCATTGAGCTGGATACTTGCCTGAGTCGAGTAATCTAGTGTCTGAATGCCTACGAGCGGTTCTAAATCATCAAACTCAAGACGATTACTGCTTACATTCAAATCGTTGATTGTAGTTCCGGAGTAATCCATCAAACCCGTAATTTCATTATCCGAAGCATCCATCTCAAGTAGGTTAGTAAGGCCTCCAACAGCTCCTGCTGTAAATGGATTAGGCATATCTCCAGCAGCACTTGTACCTCTAACATCCACAATTTCTACTCTGGTTCGGGTGGCGGGATCCAGATCTACTCCAATCCAATCGCGCAACCTATCCGTCTCCCAGTTTAGTCCCTGAGGATTAATAGCGGCATAGATCTGACGAAGAGCTGTTGAATCTGCAATGGTTTCTGCGTCAATATCCGTTTTAACAATCGTAGTGTTGGAGTTGTCTGAAACCTGTGCTGAGGTGTTTACCATCCTCACACGATAGTAGTATGTCGTAGAAAAGTCAAGATTGCTAACTGAGATGCTCGTCGCAGTGGTTTGAGTGCCCTGGAAGCCTGAGACAAACGTGGAAAAATCAGCCAATGTAGACACATCGATCTGATAGGTTTGCACATCCAAACCTTCGCTCCAGCGAGCAGTAAAGCTCGTAGACGTTACATCTTCAGCCGGTAGTGTTACCACGCTTTGACTAACAATGAGCTCATCTAAAGTAACGTCTGTTCCGATGTTTCCCGATTGATCGGTAGCTGTAGCAATTACATCATACGTTCCATCTGCCAGGCTAGCAATAGCTCCTGCATTCAAGGTCCAGGTTCCGTTGGTATTATTGGTTGCCGAATAGTTTGATCCATCTACTTCAATGTCTATGCTTGCGTTCGCATCGTCAATGGTTCCTGTCAATTGAGGACTGGTGATAGAAGTAGCATAGGTATCAACCGTTATTGTTGGATTCTCTGTATCAATGTTAAATACATCTACCGCATCGTATGTTCCCATCTGATTACCCGCTGCATCTTGAGCATCGGTGACCTGAACATCAATGTTTGACAATAACTCATCTGCATCGGCGACATTATATGATGCCGTGAAGTTGAAAGTGTCATCCCAATTGCCGACGTTAAAGGTCAGCGTATTGGTCGGATCTTCCACAGGGAACGATATGGTTGGATCAATGCCAGTATCCATAGCCTCGTCAAACGTGACAGTAATATCAAATTGTGTATCACCGTCAATGATTGTCCCTAGGCTTGGAGATAAATTAGAGACATTTGGAGGCGTGGTGTCCGGACCACCTGAAATTGTAAAGTTATCTCCGGCAGTCAATCCTCCATCTATCTTATTGCTTTCTCCAAATCCAAAATTATCTACGGGTGGCAGATCCAGACTAAATGTTGTCGAATTCGCTGTAGTGCTGATGTCAGCAGTGACATAATAATATACTGTTTCACCAACCGCATAAGTGTCAGAGAACAGCAAGCCAATGGCATTACGAGGAATTGGATTACCAGGACTCCATGAGCTAGTGCCCAAAAGAGTAGCAGAGCCAAAATTGTCAGACCCTACATTTTGATAGAAATCAAACCCATTCAATTCAAAATCGGTGGAATCGGCACCACTAGGCACTAAGAAGAGTCCCTCAACATATGCTTCTGTTGTTGCAATGGTCGCGCTGGCTTTGTAGATCATGACATCTGTATCTCCCGGATTGATTGAGGCATCACCTACAGGTAGTGTTGACAGAGTTACATCAGCCGTTAGAATATCTACATCAGCGCTTACATCATCTATGAAAAGTGGATTTGACCCTCCATTAAATTCAATTCTGATTGGTCCGGTATAGGTTGGGTCAAAGTTTGAGGTAAAGTCAATCGATATTTCTTGATAAGTTGGATCTGGATTGATGGATCCAACTACGATATCAAATGTTGTTCCCCCATCACTTGAGGCAATAATGTCATATGTTCCTCCAGTGCTTTCTCCCTTATACCAGAAACCGAAAGTAGTTGCTTGATCCAATGGAGGTGTTTGGATATAATTACCTCCTCCAGATTCTATTCTTGCTGCATTCCCTGTTCCTCCGCGAGCATCTATATCTCCTGATTCTAGTACGCCTACGCCATCCCAAAGTCCAGATTCAAATATGAATGGACCAGAAGATGCGGTTCCAGGTAATGGTTCGTTAGTGAAATCCTCGAAGAATGTGGATCCACCAACCGGCGGGCTTAACGAAGGTCCTGCTACCCAGTCGGTATTTTCATCCATGTTAGTAAGCGTACCATCCGGACCTCCTACTAAATCAGTAACGGTTGTGTTTCCAGTTCCTTCATCCAATCGATAATATGCTATTAAGCCAGATTCATTTCCTACCAACTTCTCGTCTTTCTGAGCAGTAATCTGTATATCATCTTTCGCGAAATCCCAGATTCTCACTTCATCAATTTGTCCATCCAGAGGAAAGGTGCCGTCTTTACTGATCCCTAGTCTGAATTGCCCATTGGTACCTTCGGGTACACGCGGTGCTTGCGTTTCTAGTGCACCATCTATATACAATCGAATATCTGACCCGTCAAATGTAACAGCCAGATGATACCAGGTATCAGTAACTAAGGTAGTAGAGCCGGTAGTATTGGCTCCTTGATTTGATGCCAGGTTTTGGCCAGTGAAGAACAAGTAGGCTCTTCCTGTACCTGTTCCGTCTTCCTGAACAATTAGGTTGTTCGTCCCTGTAAACGCATCTGCCTTAGCCCATAGCTCTACGGTATAATTATCCGTATTTGGATTCAGTGGAATATTCGGGAGTTGGACATAGTCGTTTGTTCCATCAAAGTCGAGGGCAAAGTTTGTAATTACTTGAGCATCTCCCGAAATGATCCAATTATTTGGAGCATTGATAAGGACATCTCTTGCTGATTGGGCTCCTGAAGAGTACGAAAGTCCTGCGGCACCTAAACCTACTCCCGTTTGAAGTGTTTGCGCTGACCAACCTGTTAGTGTAGCATCATAGTTTGCTATAGACAATCCTGAATTGTCCAACATTCCATTCATATTGGTCGCGCCACTGACATCCCAAGACCCTAAGTTTTGGTCGTATGAGGTAGCATTTTCGAAGATTCCACCAAAATTTGAAATTCCAGAGAAATCCCAACCACTTAAATCACCATTAAATGAGGATGCATTTCTAAACATTCTAAGTAATGTTGTTACTCCGGATAAATCTGGCGAATCACTTGCATTATATGTTAAATTGGAGCATCCGTTGAATGCGTCCACCATACTTTCCCAGGCATTACTTCCCCATTGTTCAATGGTTAAGATTTTGTTTTTATCTCCTGTATCTGCAAATTGAATAGCTGGAAAAGTTCCTGTTATAACTACTTCGTATGTACTTCCATTTTCAAGACCTGCGAGTACCGCATTACCTGTTTGTGCTGAGAGTGATCCCTCTGCAACTCCTGGATTGGTGAGATTAGTCCATGCTACGTCATAGTTGTAAGTAAGACCACTGTTCCTGCGTATTGTAATCTGACCATCTGACGTAGACCAAGTGGTAATAAAAGGGTCCGGTACAGCATCGGCCAAAGCTCCGGATGCTACCCAATTTGGCGTAACATTGGAGCCTGACGGACCATTCCATGTTCCATCATTATTTGAAAAAACATCTTCCACATTGCTTCCCGTTCCTTCGTCAAACTTGTAGTATGCCAGCATCTCCGAATAGTTTGGATGGCTTTCAATGTTGGTTGTGTTGGCATATCCGAGTATATCTGTCTCGGAAATTGCAGCATTCCAAATTCGGAATTCATCCATTTGTCCTAGCCAATAATCGCTATCGCCATCCACGTCATCGGAAATCAAGAAATCAGCCGCTGAAAGATCGGGTGTCATTGAAGGCACTGTTCCATTATAAGTCAGCGTTACCTCCACTCCATCGACAAAAACTTTCATTCGATCTGCATCAGTAGCACCGCTACCATCAAATACCATTGCAAAATGGAACCAATCATTAGCGGTCACTACAGAAGAATAATCAAATGCTGCGTTAAATGTACTTCCATTGTGGAGGTAGACATATAGGTTCCCGTCAGACCATGTTCTTGCTCGTATTTGATTGCTTGCGTCGGTACGCATGATAAACATGCCACGGGTCTGGTCTAATGTGGTTTGGTTAAACCACCCTTCAATCGTAAATGCGTCTGTTTCCGATAATGAGGCAATATTTCCTAAATCGATTTGATCATCTAATCCATCGAAATCCAATGCTGATCCTGGATCTGTATCACCAAGTGTTGGGTATGAGCTAGGTGGATTTAGTGTGGCAGTAGATACCTCTCCTTGTTGAACGTTGTAAGCGAAAATTGAATCGTTGGATACATCCGAATTGATCAATCCTGAAAGTCTTTCCCAACCTCCAACTGCAGCATTGTCAGTGGCATCTGTTCTATAGACAATTCTTCTGTCGGGATCGTAGCTACCACCATTATTGTAATCCATTCGAAGATCAACTTTTTGACCTCCTGGAGCGAAGACTCCAAAGTACTTTCCTTGATCCAGATTATTGAACCCATCGGCCTGAAGTTGATTTGGATCTCCCTCAACTAAATACCCGTGAATACCTCCTGTAGCATCTTGGTAATGGACATTGATATCCTCACCGAACTGAGCTGTGTTTAGTACCCCTGGCGTGCCTGCATATGTATAAATGCTTCCCTGACCTTGAGGTGCTCCTGAGATCACAGGTGTTGCTCCAGTAACGGTACCATCCGCGTCTCCGGCCAGGTTAATTGCTGATGAGGCATTGTTCTCATCAAATCTATAATAGGCCACCAGGTGATTGAGACTGTCAAAATCTGCATCCAGTTTGCCAATCATGTGATCACGAATATTGGTTTCAGTCAGGGCTATGTTCCAGATTCTAACTTCATCGATATCTCCATTCCATGGCTGACTTGCATCTACGGCGTTGGTTCCAATTCTAAACTGCGAATAATCGACTGAAAGTGATGTCGTAATAGATCCAAGATCCACACCGTCTACATAGAGTCTTAAATCCGTGCCACTGTAGACACCCGCGACGTGATGCCATTGACCATCATTGTTGCTGGTTCCTGATGATGGACCATTTACTCCGCTTGGAGTTATAGAAAGCTGGTCTGTGCTTCTCAGCTTTAAGGCGATGCCTTGATTAGTCACATTGGTTCCAATGGATAGAATATTCATTGGCCCTGTAGCAGAGGTTTTCACCCACGCCTCAAACGTAAAGTCATTTGATATCTCACCGGTGAGATCCGGCCCTTGTATATAATCGCTAACACCATCAAAACTCATTGCATGGCCAGCGTCTACAGGAGTTGGGTATGGATTTTGGTCAATGGCTGTTGTGAACTGACCGCTTCCTGATTGTCCATAAGCATATATTTGATTTTCCTGCAGATCTACTCCTAATACGCCACTAATACTTGTCCATGCCGGATCGGCACCATCAGCACGATAAAGAATTCTTCGGTCGGAAGTCAATGAGCCAATGCTGTCGCTTACATCGTACGTTTGACTCGGTGAGAAAACGCCATAATAGGCCGTATCGGCAATGTTATCAAAGCCGGATACTACGTTATTGGCTGGTGTTCCGCTGATTCGATATATATGCAATGGCAGGTTTGCAGTTCCCAGATTACTCAGTCTAAAATTGTCCAGCTTTCTTCCTGATCCAGCACTGTAAGAATATTCGTACGTACTGTAATCTCCTAAATGAGCTCCTGATAAAACATAGGAAGATCCTCCCCCGACCGTGCCTTCATGAATTCCTTTAAAATCCTGTAAAGTCAATGCATCTCCACTGTCGTCCATTCTGTAGTATGCCAACAAGTTGGAAAAAGCGGGATGTGAATTGGTGACTTTCTGAGTAAGATATTCACGCAATGAGCTTTCCGGCATTTCAAAATCCCAAATTCTAACTTCATCAATTTCACCTTCAAAAAGCAATTCACCACCTTGTGCACTTGAACCAATCATGAGATTATCTCCTACCGAATTTATAGGTCCAAAGATTGGCGCGCTGCTATCTACCAATTCTCCGTTGACGTAGAGGTTGACAGGATCTCCTGAGTTCCATGAAAGTGCTACATGCACCCATTCTCCAGAGAAGAGGTTGTTAGCATCAAAGGTTACTTCTTCAACAGAGCCTCCATTATCGATACGACCTCTTAGTTCTGAGAAAGGCGAAGCGTCCGATCCAAACAGGTATAGACTGACTGAGTTGGTTCCTGCTGCTCCATATGATCCTTTACCGACTATGGTTGCGTATTGATTTCCCGGCCCGTTAGGAATGTCATTCGGTTTGATCCATGCCTCAACTGTAAGCGCATTTAGTCCGGATACGTCAAGCGAAGGTATTTCAACAAAATCATCAGTACCGTCAAATGTAAGCGCTTCACCCGCGCCTTCAGCTGAAGGATAGGAGTTAACAAATAGGAATGGAGCAGAAAATTCCGAATAGCCGTTTGCATCCTCAACCAACGCCACATAATTTGAACCGGGCGCAAAACCTCCACTTATTGCGGCTATTCCGCCAGTGACCGATCCTGTTCCAGCAAGGGCTAATCCCTGGTCATTATTACATCCATCATCAGCAAAATATACATTTACAGTACTCCCATTAGCGGCAGTCGTAGAAATGTTTACGGTGGTTAAACTGATGTCGTCTATGGTTGCGCCTGGAGTTAAAGGCCCGGAACCGTATCCAATACCACCACTTGCATTACAACTAAAAATATTGTTGCCAAGCGCTACATTTTGAGAATTGTTCCCGTCAAATAGAATACCCTCTCCAGTATTTTCGGAAATGATATTTTGGACAGTCGTTCCAATATTGACATTGATAGCAGCTGAATTAATTTGGATACCTGCTCCCGCATTTCCTAAAGCTGAGGATCCATCGGATTGCAATCCTATGTAGTTTCCTTCTATATCTATCGAATTTCCTGCCTGGATTCTTATTCCTCGATTGGAATTACCTGATATAACATTTAGGTCGCTAGGAGAGGCTCCACCAATGGTAACCGCAGAAACGGTTCCAATAAGATTGATTCCTCCTAATCCATTCGGTATGGCTGCATCGGCATTGGAGGTTGTTCCAATTCTATTTCCTGCAATGGTTACATCTGATAGACCTGTGCCTCCTCCTGAGCCATTCAAGTTCATACCATACCTAGAGGCACCTGAGCCTGAGATTGTATTTCCTTCACCGGTGAAAAAGTCTCCTCCTACAATTAGATAGTCTATCTCTCCAGTGGTGGCGATTCCGTGATCGCCAATTGCTGAAGCTGTGTTACCATCTAAGGTACCTATTCTATTTCCTCTGATTACTGCGCTATCACCGTCAACGACATAAATACCATTACCTCCTGATGCATGAAAAATGTTGCCTTTGCCAGAATCTCCGATCACCGAATAGTCTGATGCATCTGATGCGAGGTAAACATTTCCGTTTGTTGAGTTTCCGCTAAAACCAGTGAAAATGAGTCCATAAACTTCAACATTTGCTGCATCTATGTTTATGCCATTGGCGTTTCCGCCGATTCCTGATCCGTTGATTTGAACCATTGCATTTGGATCTCCGAATGCCCATCCAGGCTGTGTTGTTCCATCAATAACGGTGTTGGCTGCTGTAATTTGTGGAAGCGCAGTAGCCAGATTGATAATCCATGGGCCTCCACCTGAAATATTGAATGTAATCGCTGTTCCCGGACTGGCATTGGCATTCGTAATTGCTTCTCGTAAAGAGCCTGCACCAGTGTCATTGGTGTTAGTCACAATTTCTCCAGGTATGCTGGCTGCCGGCGTAAATTCGGAAGTTCCAAATCCAACACTATAATCAGTTACGGTTGCAACCACCTCGTCCGTTACCCCTAACGACAATCCACCAATTGACCAGATTCCTCCTGATACTGTTGTAGAATCAAGTAGCGTTTGACCTTGTCCAGAACCATCACCCAGATATAAATGAATAGTTCCACCTTCAACACCTGTTCCTGAAACATCTGTCGTGCTTACATTATCTATTGTTGGAACAGATATACTACCATTGGCACTGCCTCCTAAAACAATCCCATTGCCATTACTGTATATTTCATTATCAACCCATGTGTTATCATTCCCATTGCTGATATTGATAGCGTCCGTAGTGTTGAAGGCGATGATATTTGAATTATCTCTGAATCCGATACGGGTTGAAGATAGCGTATTGGAAAAAATTAGTCCATTGTTATTCGCAATGGCAGAAGTCCCGGTAATATCCGTACCTATTTTGTTGCGGTTGATCTGGTGACCACTTGTAAGCTGCCCACTTTCTATTGCATTGGTTACGTGACCTGATATGACATTATCTTCAATGGTCACCCCATTTTGATTGTTTAGATTGATACCAGCGCCTTGGGCGATTGGAGCATTTCCTAGGGCATTCGTACCTATCAGATTATTTGTGATAATGTGGTTTGCACCTCCAGTAGAGCTCACAAGGTGAATCCCATCTTGGACATTTCCTGATATTAGGTTATTGGTAATCGTACTGGTTCCACCCCCTTGTCTTACTCCATGACTACTATTGGGGTTGGAAGAGGTTCCATCTGGAGTGGTGCCTATCCTATTGGAATCCACTGTCCAATCTCCAGATATATTCACGCCAAATGTATTCCCACTTAGTATATTCCCGGCGCCGGGCGATCCAATGATCACACCATCTACATTGCCGCCGCTATTAATTCCTCCGTTGGAAAAATCGGTGATATGCAAACCATATATCTCAATATTATTTACTTGTGCATTAAGGCCATCAGGAGCCCCACTGCTTGTTCCATCAATTTGGACCATGGCATTGGCTACCCCAAAGGAAAAACCAGGTTGCGTGGATCCGTCGATGATTGTTCCTACTGCATTTAGTAGGGGCAAAGGAGAAGCAGGTTGAATTACCCAAGGGGCCGCACTTTGAATATTGAAAGTAATGGTAGTTCCTGGGTTGGCGTTGGCGTAGGTGATGGCGTCTCTTAGTGATCCAGCACCCGTGTCATTTGTGTTTGTGACCAAGCTAGCCGGAATTGAATCAGGCAATGAAAATTCTGATGAACTTAGCGTGGCATTTATTGCTGTTTCATCATCTTCAACTACCACCATGTAATATTTACCCGGTTGAAAAGCTCCATTAACGGTCCATACACCGCCGCTTACTGCATCAAGTGAGTCCGCTACCAGCAGACGACCTTGATCATTATTACACGAATCAGCTTCATAAATAAATATGTTCGAATTGTCCTCTGCTGTAGTGGTTCCGGATATTGAAGTTGGAGATACCAGAGTTATAATAGGAGCATCTATATCGGGTGTTGATGTAAAACTTATGCCCCCTTTTTCATTGCAGTCAAATTCATTTGCATGAATATTAACACCATTCATATTGGTGCCTAACTTTTCAATCCCATAATCACCATTGTGACCAATTAAGTTTGACTCTCCAGCTCCAGTTCCTCCAATTGTAGAATTTGAAAGTCCGCTGATATATATACCTGAATTGATATTTTTTTGCGGCGTGGATTCGTCTATTTCTAATCCGATCACATTGTCCTGAATAGTGAAACCCCGTGTGTCAGCGTTGATATAGATTCCAATTCCAACTGAACCAGTATTTGCGTCGGCAAACACTCCGTTACCAGAAATCAGATTTCCAACTATTGAGTTACCTGCACTCGAACCATCTACCAGGTTAAGTACAATTCCGTTTGCCTGGTTTCCAAAGGTATTATCACTAGTGACAGTAACTCCATCTCCATCAAGCACCATGTCGCCCTGTCCACTGATATCTAATCCAATTACATTGGTGTTGATATCCAGATTGGTTTGATCTCCATCAATAGCGATTCCATCACTACCATTGGCAGAAATGGTATTTCCTGAAATAGTAATGTTTGTCCCGTTGGTTATTCTTATTCCGTCATTGGTGTTTCCTAATGCTGTTAGTCCATCTGCTGTTAATCCAATGATGTTGTTAGCAACCGTCAGCATGGAACTTCCATTGCCTAGATAAAGGCCATCAGTGCCATTGTTAGAAATGATATTTCCATCAACAAGGACATTACTTGCTGAATTAGCAAAAAGTATCCCGTATCCTCCATTTCCAAGTGGTGTAGTTCCATTTTCTCCAACTCCGATATAATTATTTAGGATGCTTCCTGTTGGTGAATTTCCTATATTGATCCCATCTGCATTGGTGTCCGTATTATTTCCGGAAATAATATTCCTCTCACCTGGACCGACACCTCCAATGACAAAAGTGACTGCTCCCCCAACATCGATTCCACCTGCCTCATTATTCATAGAGACATTACCTGTTGAGTCCGTTCCAATTAGGTTCCCTGTGATGGATAAGTTCGTACCCGTGATGCCCACAGTTATTCCATATTTACCATTCCCTGCACCAGCTATTATGTTACCTTCTCCACTTAATGAATTTCCTCCAATGGTAAGGTTATCGACTGTGCCGGTTGCAGAAATTCCATGGTGATTGTTACCTGATGGAGTCGTTCCATTGAGCGTTCCAATCCAGTTACCGCGAATAACCGTTGAATCTGAATTCGTGATATAAATTCCGGAAGTTCCTCCGCCATGAATGATATTGCCCATACCAGGTGCTCCTATAAAGACATTATCAGCTCCATCTCCTGTCAATTCAATCGCCGCATGTGATGTGAGTCCACTGAATCCGGTAAGGATCAAGCCATAGATTTCCACATCTGCTGCTTCGTTGATATTAATTCCACTTGAATTGGATCCGATTGCAGACCCATCAATGGCAACCATGTTGTTTACATCGCCAAATATCCAGCCCGGTTGACTGGTGCCATCTAAGATGGTTCCTGCGGCCGTGATGTCGGGAAGCGTTGTTGTTACACTAATAATGTGTGGGCCTCCACCTGGAATGTTGAATGTGATGGTGGTAGGTGAGTTAGCGTTAGCGAAATTAATGGCTTCTCTTAATGATCCTGGTCCTGAGTCATTGGTATTAATTACAATATGGGGAGATAGTGATATAGTAGAGACATCAAAAAAGCTTGCGAAGCTTTGCACATTCGGAGAGCCTTCATCATCTTGAGCCACCACATACAAATCATAATCCGTTGCTGCCGATAAGCCAGTAGCATTTAATACAAAATCAGTAGTGGCTGTTGTCACAACCACATTGCCAGCATCCACTTGTCCTGTGCCGCCAAATCCTGTTCCTGCTCGTACATCGTCAACGCTTGGTGGCGTTGATAAGTCTGGAACAATCACGTAGTAAAATGTACCCGGCTCATTAAGTTGAACCGTAATGTCTAAATCTGTTGCAGATATATTGTCAATGAGAGGGTAGCCAACCTCGTAGAATGGAGCTAGCACATCTGCATCATAAACAGTAGATACTCCCCAAATAGGTCCGCTACTTTCTCCATCCGCAACTCCGTTGTTATTATCATTCAGTGTGCCATCATTACCCAATGATCCCTGATCTACTAAGGTTGTGCCTGATATTTCATCATAAGTATAAGAAGCAACGAGATCCGTTACAGATCCGGTGATTGTCGTAGTAATTTCGCTCTGAAGCGTGCTTTGATCTTTCGCATAAGACCAAATTCGAGTTTCATCCATGAGCATTGCCTCACCGGTGGTCACCCCGCCGACTCCTACTTCGACCTGATTCCCATTATCTCCCAGTACAACTGACGCGTTACTGTTGAAGATGGAAGGCATAATACTAGTCGTGTTTTCACCCACTAGCTCTCCATTGACATATACACGAATAAAGGAGGAAGGTTCATAAGTTGCTGCAATGTGATACCATCGCCCAGTTTGGAAAGTATATGGACTCTGAATAGCAGAGAAATTGGTCCCCTCGGCACCAGTAGTCCCGTCGGTAGAAACCGCAAAAACTACATCGGATGTATTTGATATTTGAAGTAGATATGCACGCTGCTCTGGTCCGGCATCCGGATTCCATTTGGTTATAAGTGGGTGTTCTTCGTCAATGGCCGAATTGAATTGAACCCAAGTTTCCAGGGTTAGCGCTCCGGTGATATCTAATGAAGCGGCATCCGGAATTTCAACGTAATCATCAACTCCGTCAAACGAAAGTGAATTCTGAAAATCAAGAGCAACATTGCCAACAACAGACCCTTCATTCTCCGCTTGATCAACCGCATAGATGTTGACAGTGTATGGAACTTCACCACCGAAGTTAGGATCAACTGCCATATCATATTCCCAGCTTCCATCACCATTATTGGTGGCCGGAGTTCGGGTCGTTCCACCATCGAGTGAAACTTCAATAGCGGCAAAATTATCATCGATAGTACCACCAACGTTTGTTACTCCGATTGTCTGCAGGTCTTCAGCGAAAGTGATGACTGGTGCTGTTACATCTGCTGGCGCCAAAATCGTACCTCCTGAAGCCCAGTTACCTGTCGCTCCAGCCAGATTCATTGCTGGATCCAGTGTGCCGTTTCTAGCTGCAACAATATCAGTCAATGTCGTTCCTGCAGCTTCATTGAAATCATAATAGGCTACCAATCCATTCTGTAAACCGCTAATTTCTTCATCAAGCAATGCTGTGATTTGTGTAGCACTTCTTGGATAATCCCAGATTCGCACTTCATCCAACAGCCCATGGTGGTTGTTCGTGCTCGATGCCACACCTTCCATTGCTCCGATTTTTACATCAAGATTATCTCCCGTGTGAATTACGTCATTTGCGCCAAGAGCACCATTAGTAGCTACTTCTACGCCATCTAAATACAGGCGCATGGTGGTGCCATCGTATGTTCCAGCTACATGATACCATGTATTGAGACTTAAGCTTATTGGGTATTGTACAACCTCCGTATCAAAGGAGCTATGTTGACCTAAAGCGATAGCTAGACCTCCACCAAGATCACCATATAATAAGGTGTAACCGTTCCTATTAAGACCTCCATCCGAAATAAGTGTTCCTTTTGAAACAAAAGTGTAAGAATTAGAACCCCCTGGAAGTGCCTGAAGATTTACCCATGCTTCCAATGTATAATTCTGGTTATTAAATACAGCATTTGAAGGAATTCTGACATAATCATCGTCCCCATCAAAACTCAAGACTGAATTATCACCAAGGCCTACCAGGTTTGAAGTTTGAATCGTAGACATCACATTGCCTACTTCATCATAAACGGAAGTAGCGACCGGAGTAACGTCAACCACCTCATTGCCATCCGGCGTTCCGCTAATCGTTATGTCGAATTCGATTTCCGAAGGACTTAAAACATTGAGCGAGTTAATAATAACAGAGGCAACGCCCCCAACCGTATTTACATTAAAATCTCCCACATCTACCGGAGTAGTGCCATCGGCGGCTCCATAAACCCCCTCATCAAATTCTACATAAATTCTATTTCTTGCTGAAGAAAGTGAGGTTGCCTGAATGACTGGGGGAGAAAGGTCGTAGGTAATGGTGAATGTGCTAGATGAGTTATTGAAGTTCCCCGTTAAATCTGTGGTTACTGCCGAGAAAATATCCACTAATACCAGACCTCCGCCTGAAGGGGTTATATCCGCCGTGAATTCAATATCATCTGCAGTATTTAAGTTACTCGGCGTCCCGTTATTAACTGTGATATCAGAAAGATCAAACCCTACAACTTCCTCAGTGAAGGTGATCGTAATTGGAATCGGGTTAGCGGCTGTAGGATCTGTTTCAGTAGATGAAATAGAAACATCTGGATTTGTAATATCCAATGGACCTGCGGGAGATAAACCGTGTATAGCTGCAATCCAATCCGTGGCTGCATCCATACTAGTAAGGACTCCTGGGCTTCCTCCTTTTAAATCACTTACCGTACTTGTATTTGGTCCATCCGAAAAGTCAAAGTACGCAAAAAGTCCGGGCATTAGCGCATTCACTTCCTGGTCTTTGAATGCATTGATCTGTGACTCGGTTCGAGCAAAATTCCAAACCCTAACCTCATCAATTTGGCCTTGCATAAACTCTCCACCAGGAGCACCTGTATTTCCTCCGATGGTTACATTACCACCATCACCTGAAAGCACGCCTCCTGAATAACTGGCAATGCCGTCTTGAACGCCATTGATGAAAACCTTAATGTCTGTTCCATCCCAGGTACCTGCTATGTGTGTCCAAGTATTAATCGGAACATCTGTAACCCCTTGGGCATTTGTAAATCCAGCTATATCTGAGTCCACAAAAAAGGCTACTTTATTATTGTCGATTCTTAACAGGAATTGGAGTAACGAAGTATAGTTACCAATCACCGTATGAAAAGGCTTATCTGCCGTTCGATAGACCCAGGCTTCAACAGTAAGAGACGGAAGCCCAGCTAAGTTATCTCTAAGGTTCGTTCCAAAGTCAACATATTGATCCGTAGCATCAAAATCGAGCCCATAGTTATTTTCCTGAATAGGCGCTCCAGCAACGTAGTTAATACTACCTGCCACTAATGAACCATCTTGAAAAAGGTTGACAAAGGCATCATCATCAAGGTTATTTTCAAAACGAAGGTAAACGTCCAGCCCTGCTTCATTTCCTATTAATTCTTGATTGTAATCCCCAGCAATTGCCGCTCCATCTCTGGCTATGTTCCAAATTCTAACCTCGTCGTAGTAAATGGGATCACCTTCTATTGTTCCGTCAGCTCTATTCCCAATTCTAATTTGACCATCGTTGGTAGCTGTTCCTACGTTATAGTTGGAAGTAGTCACAGCAGTAGATACTCCATCTATAAATAATTGTCCTTCAGTACCTACTGAAGAAGGGTCATAAACAATTGCAACGTGATGCCAGGTATCCGCTACAATTGTACCCGCCCCTGACAAGCCTTCGATCGAACTTACATCATCACCTATCCAGAAAGATATTTGTCCTGTAGGAGTAACATAGGCATCTAATGGACGGGCTGTGTTGCTATTGGTTTGATTGACAAGTGAAGTAATCTGAGTAATAGCCGTTGGAATATAAATCCATTGCTCCACGGTAAAACCACCCGTATTTAAACCGTAGGTGACATTTACTTCATTACCGGCACCTGACATGTCAAGGGCTTGATTTTGGGCATTTGCTGAAAAAGCAAGAAATAGAATTAGAGCAACTAAGGCAGTCTTTCTAAAGGTACTCGGTAGCATGTTGTTGACTTTAGGTGGTAGTATAAAATCTGGCGGACAATTTAGTCTGTTTAAAAATGGCATAAAATACCCAAAATGAGGTATTTAAACATTTTTCCTAATACTAAAATAAAGCGTCTTGCCCCATTTATATTTTAACAAATTGTTATTTCGATTAACTATTATCACCGCTCCATGAATGACATCCATTTAGGTATTGAGATGCATTATCTTTAACTTCTGAAAGGTGAGCCCATTTTCGAAAGTCCAAAAGGCTTGCTTTCTTAGTACTAAAATCACTACCACATGAAATTTCTTCAAACAGCTTTACTCTTAGCAATTTGTACTTCTGGTTTCTCTCAATACACTTTTGAGACCAAAAAAGCAGAGAAACTTTACTACAAACTGGACGATGCCTACCTGGACTATGATTACAATACCATTCTTGATGAAGAGGATAATATTAAGTCCTACTTTTTGACAAAAGGGGACACGGTGGCAGCAAACATGTATTCTTTTTTGGCAGAAGCTTATGATTATGAGTTGTCAGATTATCAAACGGCTCTGGATTTCTACAATCTGGAATTACAGCTGAGGCTGAAAATTGAACCTGACGCTGAAAATAAAGACCTATTGTACAACATGGCTACTCTGCAGACAGAGCTCGGTTATTACGGAGATGCCGAACAATTTCTCACGTCCATACGTAAGTCGGATGCCAAAAACTACGGCAAGGAAAGTGCCGAATACTTCGATTCCTCAAAAGCACTTATCGAGCTCTACCTTCAAACCGAACAGGTAGGAAAAGGACTTGAAGTGACCCGCGACATTCAAAAAGTAGTTGCAAAAAATACAGTAGATGAAGGTGTGACTTATAAGTGGACCGGGGATATCTATGCCATCGAAGGCTCTTTTAAGAAAGCTGAGAAAAATCTAACAAAAGGTGTTAGAATATTTGAGGAAAATGGTCTGGAAGCCACTTTCGAATATGCATCAACTTTAAACAGTCTGGGTATTCTCTATTTTGAAAAAGGACTGCTTCCTGAAGCTGAAGCCTTGTTCCAGCAAACGCTGGATATATTACGTAGAATTCAAGGTGAGAATGAAGATGTAATCGCAGGAACTGAGAGCAACCTGGCCCTCGTATATTTTAATTTAGGTGATTATAAGAAAGCTGCTGAATTGCAAAAAAATACCCTTGAGCAAGACAAGGAATATTACGGTGAGGACTCTTTCACCTATGGGCTTAGTTTGTTGAACCTTGGCCTTACTTTTCTTTACGATGGAGAATATGCCGAATCAGAAAAGTTGCATAATCAAGCACTCGAAGTTTTCGCTGCGAGTGCCGGAGAAGAAAGTATTGATTATGGTCGTGTACAGAATAACCTGACCTTGCTTAACACCAAAAGAGGGTCCATTGAGCAAGCAATAGATTACGGTCAAAAGTCGATAAAAACGTACGAAAATTCACTCGGAGAAGATCATCCCGAAACAGCTTTTCCATATTTCAACCTTGCCAATGCCTATCTGGGATATGAGCAGATTGACAAAGCCTTACCTCTTGCCCAAAGAGCTTATGCTATTCGAAAGAAATCACTCGGTGAAAAACATCCTTATTTCGCTCGAAGCACCAATCAGCTTGCAATCATCAATTGGAAGCAAGGAAACACCAAAGAGGCCATGGGTTACTACAAGGAAACCTTTGACAACTATTTCAATCAGATCAATACTTTTTTCCCAGTTTTGACAGAGGAAGAAAAGGCCACTTTCTACTACACCAAACTCAAGCCGGGCTTTGAGCAATACATCTCTTTTATAGAGGAAACTTCAAGTGAGGACAAAGAGATGATTGGTGAAATCTACAACTATCAGTTGGCACTGAAAGGTCTCATTATGTATGCTACATCCAAAGTACGAGAGAGCATTCTCTCCAGTGGAGATGAAGTGCTGATAGAGAAATATGAAAACTGGGTTAGCCAAAAAGAACAATTAGCTAAACTTTTCAGCGTAACCGACATTTCTCTTGATAAGCGCAACAAGAAGATTGATTCATTGACTGAAATATCAAATGCACTGGAAGAAGAGTTAAGCAAAGAATCTAAAGTCTTTGGGAAAAACTTTGCCAACAGAAAACTTACCTGGCAAGATGTACAAGCTAAGCTTAAGCCAGGAGAAGCCGCAATTGAGGTTGTGAGATATCGTGATTTTTCCACCGACTCTTTAGGAGTTTTCACCGATGAAGTACACTATGCCGCTTTAATCGTAAAAGCCGATACAGAAGATTATCCCGAAATGGTGATCATGCGAAATGGCGCGCAAATGGAAAACAAATATCTGGCAAACTATCGAAATGCTATCAAGTATAAAATAGCTGAAAATTATAGTTACAGACTTTTTTGGAGGCCCATTGCCAATCGACTTGGTGATATAAAAAAGATCTACTTCTCACCTGATGGTGTTTACAATCAGGTGAGTATCTATACCTTGAGAAACCCGCAAACCAAGGAGTACCTCATCAATGAAATCGATCTTTCGATCATGACCAATACAAAGGATTTGGTGACAGAAACAGAGGCAAACAATGGAACCGGAAGCGTCTTTTTTGGATATCCAAACTACAACATGGGTTCAGATGAATCTGTAAAAGAAAAGAAAGAAAGTGGCGGAAGAGGCATGCGAAGCGGAGGCACTGGTGCGTTAGAAAGAGGCGCCACAATACCTAGAGGTATTCGAGGAAATCTTGTTCGCTATATGCGATCATTTAATGGCCTAGGCATGCTTCCAGGCACCAAAAAGGAAGTTCAACTGATTGATAGCTTGTACGCTAGCAAATCAATAAAAGCCGAGGTATATCTGCTCGAGGAAGCGGTTGAAAACAAAATCAAGGAGATAAAAAACCCAAGTACCTTGCATATAGCAACACACGGTTTTTTCCTGGAATTGGATCCGGATGATGCCACCACTGACAAGTACGTTGAAAATCCATTGCTGAGATCTGGCCTTGTGCTTGCCGGTGCTAATAGCTTCATTCGAACAGGTGAACTAGATGAGCGTCAGGGAACGGATGATGGAATTCTTACCGCATTTGAAGCTATGAACCTAAACCTGGACGAAACCGATATTGTGGTTCTATCTGCATGTGAAACCGGATTAGGTGAAATAAAAAATGGAGAGGGAGTTTATGGATTGCAGCGAGCATTCCAGATTGCAGGAGCAGACGCCATTATTATGTCTATCTGGACAGTAGACGATGCGGCAACTCAAGAGTTGATGACGAACTTTTATGAAGAATGGTTGACCCATGGAGACAAGCGCCGAGCATTCAATACTGCTCAAAAACGTCTCAAAGAAAAGTATGATCGTCCCTATTACTGGGGAGCGTTCATCATGGTAGGAGAATAACTTGCCAGCTAAAAAACAAATTAAAGGGAAGGCTAACGCTTTCCCTTTTTCTTTTCCCATTTCTGAAGGTCGAGAACCAAAATGCCTCTTCCCTTACCTGCAGGATCTTCTACATGCGCATACTGAAAAGCCATGTACCTGCCATCGTCGCTTATCACACCGTTTGAGGCTTTATATTCTGGGTTGTCGTTAAAAAATGTGATACGCTCCACATCGCCAGACTCATCCAATTTCATTTTATAAAGATCCAGCGTAAGAAATTCTTTCATCCCTTTGTATTTGGGTCTATGACGGTTGCTTTCAATCAAAATACTTAATCCATCCGGAAACGTTCCTTCTGCTTCATCATATGTTTTTTCACTTTTGGAATAGTCAATGAAAGTCTTCTTTTCAATATCATAGCCTAGTACTTCGGCTTGAAAGCCGAAGGTGCCTCCAAATGCATAGAATATCAGTTCGTTCTCCTTAAATGGTCGGAAATTCTGTGTTTCCAAATCCCATCCTTTGGCTGGAGTAGGAAGGTCTGACGATTGAAAAAGTGGCTTCCAGTTTTTGAGTTTAGGTTTTCCGTTATCATACTCAATCTCTCCAGCGTATATGGTCGAGCCAAGTGCCCAGGCAATATCCATCTTAGTACGAGACACAGCAGGCCCTTCTTTGCAATGCACCCCGAGTGCTGTTGGAGGTGTCTTCAAATCCTTTTTAAGTACCCAAAGCTCGGTATTTCGTGCATCACGACTTTTCCATGGATCATTGGAATCAAAGTTTTTCGCACCAGAAAGAAGAATATCTCCATTGGACAAATAAAGCGCACGAACAAAACCTTCATGAAAGAAATGATGTGTCATCGGACGTATTTCCCCGGTTGCGATTTTTACTTCAAAAACATCACCAAAGGTCTTTTCGATGAAAAGAATGCGTTCTCCATCGTGGGACCAATCAGCACGCTGACCGAAGTACGTGACCTGACTGATGTAGTCCGGCAAATTATCTATGGGGTTTTGGTCGTTTTGAGCGACTAGTGGGTGAATAAAAGCAACTAATGTTACTAAAATCAAGTATAAATGCTTCATATAATTAGGGTGATTTGACTCAAAGATAAAATGAAACTACTCTCCGCATTAATTCTACTGATAATAGCATTCGGATGTTCCGTAAAAAAAGAAGCATCATCACCTGATTTGCGTAAAACTATCGAAGCTTTTAATCACGCTTTTGTTGCAGGTGATACCATAAAGTTGGCTGAGCTTATCACCGCTGATTATGTTCATACAAACAGCTCCTGGAAATCATTTGGGAAAGAAAAATGGCTGTCCTATATGGTATCAAGAAGGAAAAAAATAGATTCAGGAATTCTGGAAGTTCATACCTATGAAATGGATGAATATGCCGTTGAGCAATATGAAAATACGGCAATTGTAACCGCCAGAATAACCAGCACAGGAACTGAAAACGGAATTGAATTCAACAAACAATTCCGTGTGACCAACCTGTGGATATATGATGGAAGCCACTGGCTAAGAGCAGGCTTCCATGATACACTTATTGAGTAGAGTTTAGCTCTATTCGACAGCTGCGTTATTCAGCGGTGCGATAAAGGCTCCTTCAGGTTTTTCAAATAAGCTCTCATCCGGTGCTTCTGTTGATAATTGAATGTTTTCAAAAACCGTAGCATCGTCTCTGGCTTCTCCCACTGCTTCTCCATCATAATTATACCATTGAATAGAAGTGGGAAGCAACAAGCCATTGAAAGTATCCCAATTTTCATATCTGATGAGCTTGTAATTGTCAGTAGCCTCACCGGTTCGGAAGGTCACCGTGTACATCAACCACTCCATTTTGTATGTCTCCTGATCATACCAAATGATGTAATTATCGTCTGGAGCGTCACCTACACCTACGCCGTAAGAAACTTTTATTCCGTTGTAAGTCTTCCCGTTCAGCTCGCGTGCCTCCACATCCTCATAGTATGCTCCCGGGTCGCCTACCACAAACGGCATTGCATAGAAATAGAAATATAGATTATGGTAAAAACGAGTTCTTTCAGTATCCACAGAGTCTGGAGTTACCCACACGTCTGTCCCATCAAAACCTATCGTTTGTTTCGGAGACTCAAGTCTGATTTTTCTGTTCTGAAGATTGGTGATTGTTGATTCATCTTCTTTCATATATGAGAGTGACTTCATTGCTGACCATGGCTCATAGCCACCATGTGCATCGAAAACTTTGGTAAGTGACTCTGAATGATGATCAGGTTTTTGATAGGCTGGAGCTTCTTGCTCGGTTGCTTCCTTTTGTGTTGCTGGTTGGCAGGCAACCATGAAAGCTAATGTTGCCAGATAGATTAAGTTCTTCATTTTACATTTTTATTTGCTACAAAAATATGTGTTTTAGTATCGCATGAGCACATTTTTTAGCAATTCCCAACCAAAGGTAACGCTCCTTACATTTAAAAAAATTGAAGTGGAATGAAACATTAAAACTACAATTAAGGTATAAGGTGTTTATTATTACTACATTTGAGGTAAATATCAATAAAATGGGAAAACATCAACTAGGAGAATTCGAAGAAGTAGTGATGCTGACAGTTGCCATCCTCACCGATGACGCTTATGGTTTCGCTATCATCGAGGAGATGGAGCAGCGCCTCAACCGGAAGGTGAGTATCGGCGCATTGCAAACCGTTCTTCGCAGACTGGAGAAAAAAGGCTATCTCTCTTCTGAAATGGGTGAGGCAACTAAAGTGCGTGGTGGCAAGCGTAAGCGCTTCTTCCACCTGACCTCTACAGGTAAAAATATATTGCAGGAAACAAAGGAGCAGCGACTAGGACTATGGAATGCTGTGCCTGAATTCGTGTTGAAATTCAGCTAATTAATGAATGACAAACAAACGCAAGCTCCTCCCAGTTGGGCGCTTCGATTCTTCCGCTGGTTTTGCAGACCGGAATATGTAGAAGACATAGAAGGTGACCTCTTGGAGCGATTTGAAAAAAGACCATCGCGATGGTTTTTTACTCTTGACGTATTTCGGCTCTTCCGACCTGGAATCGTCAAACCTTTAAAAAGCAGTCAAAAACTAACTAACTACGGCATGATATCCAATTATTACAAAGTGAGTATGCGAAACATACTCCGCAACAAAACATTCTCTTTGCTAAATATTTCTGGACTAAGTGTTGGCATTGCTAGCTGTATATTAATTCTCATCTATGTCAATAATGAGCTCTCATATGACACATATAATAGCAACTACGAGAGCACGTACCGAGTAATCCACTACTACGGACAGCAAGGTGAGCAGCCTGACTATGCCACATTGCCTACCAAAGAATATCAGGTTTGGGGTAATGCGCCAGTAGCACCTTCTATGCAAGATTATTTCCCAGAAGTAGAGAAGGTGTTTCGGTTTACAAGTGATGCGCCCTGGTTGTTTTCTTACAATGGCATTACCTATTCTGAGACTGACATTCTGTTCGCGGACTCCACCGCATTTGATGTATTTGACTGGGAGATATTAGCTGGAAACCCAAAGACCGCATTGGTAAGACCAAACACTGTAGTGCTTACACAAGAGTTAGCCAAAAAATACTTTGGGAACGAAAACCCAATTGGAAAATCAATCGTCATGGATAATCGAGATCCTTACGAGGTGACAGCTGTGGTTGAGATTCCAACCAACTCGCATTTTAAGTTTAATGGACTGATCTCGATGAGCACCTTTAGGAGATCTCGACCTTCTATATTTGATTCCTGGGGCTATGTGGATTTCTATACCTATTTCACACTAAAACCAGGTACCAGCATAGACCAATTGAAAGCGAAAGTCTCAGACTTCTTAAAGGCCAGCTTCCCTAATGAATTCAATTATCATATCGCTTTTGAGCCAATGTCAGAAGCGTACTTACACTCGGAAGCCGGCCGCCAACCTGGGCCTGTCGGCAGCATGAGTAATATTTATATTTTCACATCTGTAGCCATCTTCATCCTGCTCATTGCATGTATCAATTTCATGAGTTTATCCACAGCCAGATCGGTGGAACGTGCGAAGGAAGTTGCCATCCGAAAAACGATAGGTTCTCAGAGAAGATCACTGATTTATCAGTTTTTAGTTGAAGCTATTCTGGTCACATTCCTTGCTTCAATTTTCGCAGCAATACTTGTGTTTTTCGGCCATTCTTTACTAGAGACTATTTCGGGGAAAATACTTCCAATAGATTGGTTATTCTCTGTTTCGAATGTAATTATCGCAATTGCAAGCGTATTAATTATTGGGGTCATCGCCGGCAGTTACCCTGCTTTTGTACTTTCCACATTTAGGCCAATCACAGTTCTGAAAGGTTCATTCAAAACTTCATCCAGAGGAATCTGGCTAAGAAAATCATTGGTGGTACTTCAATTTGCATTGTCCATCATACTTCTGGCAGGTGCAACTGTTGTGTCATCCCAGCTTGACTTCTTACAAGAATATGATCTGGGCTTTGACTCTGAACAGGTATTAGTAATCGACTTTGGATATGACGGTGAAGTTCAACGAAAGCGTGAGTACCTGAAGCAACAGTTTCTAAATCACCCGGATGTGGATATGGTTTCTGTTTCTCGCGCCACACCTGGAGACTTCTTTCCAAATGCCGGTACAGGGATAGCTGATCCTGTTTCAGGTGAAATTACATATAAAGGCCCCGCCATTTATGAGGTCGATGAAGACTTCATTCCTACATACAAAATGAACATGGTGGCCGGAAGAAATTTCTCGGATGACTTTCCCTTAGACTCAGCAAATGCTTTAATCCTCAATGAATCTGCTGCCAAACTTTACGGGTATCCAAATCCACAGGAAATCATCGGTAAGTCATTCGAGCAATGGGGACGAGAAGGTAAAATTGTGGGTGTGGTGGAAGACTTTAACTATGTCTCTCTGCATGAAGACGTAGAGCCGCTTTCTATCCGTTTTGGCACACAATTCAATGTTTCCGTTATCTCTTTGAAGCTGAGTAGTCAAGATTATTCAAAAACTTTAGCTGAGCTTGAGTCTATTTGGTTGAAGACCATCCCTCACAGACCGTTCGATACACGATTTGCTGATCAAAATTTTGATGATCAATATGTCGCTGATGAGCGATTCGGAATGATTTTCTCCGTTTTTTCCTCGCTGGCCATATTCGTTGCCTGCCTGGGCTTGTTCGGGCTTACCATATACAGTACTGCTCAGCGCAACAAAGAAATCGGAGTTAGGAAAGTCCTTGGAGCATCTACAAGTCGAATCATTGCTTTGCTTTCCAAAGACTTCCTGCTGTTGTTTGTGATCGCCTTCATTATTGCCGTCCCGCTCTCCTGGTATGTGATGAACAGCTGGCTTGACGGGTTCGCGTATCGAATATCCTTAGGTTTCGGAGTTTTTGCGGTATCGGCTCTGATTACACTTATTGTGGCCTTTATTACAATGAGCTTCAAAACTATAAGTGCGGCACTTTCCAATCCTGTCGATTCTCTGCGAGATGAATAAACGGCCGCCTAAATATCCACTTCGCTTCTTCCGCTGGTTCTGCAATCCAGACTATGTGGAAGATATCGAAGGTGACCTTTTAGAGCGCTTTGAAAAAAGGACTAACCAAAATAAATCAGCCAGGTGGCTCTTTACACTTGACATACTGAAGCTCTTTCGCCCGGGTATTATTCGAAATTTTGAAGGAACACAAAAACTCAACAACTACGGCATGTTTAAATCAATGATCAAAATGGCGTGGCGAAGTGCCATTCGTCAAAAACAATTTACTATTCTCAATACGCTCGGACTGACAATAGGCATAAGTACTTGCTTAATGATCGGGCTTTATATCCATGATGAAATGTCATTCGATGAATTTCATGTCAAAGGAGATCGGATTTATCGTGTGAATCAACCATATATATGGGGCGACTGGAACCAAACAATGTCTAGCACTGGCCCCAATGTAGCTGTGGCACTGCGAGAAGATGCCGCTGCATTTGAAGAAGTTACTCGCATATTGTCTCTCGGATCTCTAACCGCTGCAAATGGTAGTAGTCGTTCCAATAGCTTCAAAGAAAATCGCATTTATGCAGTGGAGGAGAATTTCTTCAAGGTTTTCACTTTTGAGTTAATTGCTGGTGACAAAACTTCAGTTCTAAGAAATCCCCTGAGTGTCCTTATAACCGAAAAAACGATGAAGCGCTATTTTGGTGAAGATGCTCTACCAACATACACTATTGGAAAGAATATTGAGATCAAACAGTATGACGGCTCGTGGAAAGCCTTTTCAATTGATGGTATTCTTGCGGATGCACCATCACAATCTCACATACAGTTTGATATGTTGCTCTCACTCAAAAGCGAATCTGAAATGATGCAAGCACATGGCTGGAAATGGATCTGGACTGCATTCTCTACGTATGGTTTAGTGAAAGAAGGAACGAATGTGGCTGCTTTAGAGAAGGATATTCAGGCAATACCTGCAAAATGGGCTCCTCCCACAACTGAGCGAATTTTCAATCAGACATTCGAAGAGTTTACAGATGGCAATCCATGGAAACTAGAACTTCAGCCATTAAGTGAAGTATATATAGCAAGCTCACCATCAGGTCATGCTTTCGGCCCAACCGGAAATCCACTCTTTATCAAAATATTTGGAGCAATTGGTCTCTTAGTGTTGGCTTTATCTGCTATTAATTTCATGAATCTATCGACAGCCAGAGCCACCAACAGGTCCAAGGAAGTAGGCGTCAGAAAAGTGCTTGGGTCGGAAAGAAAAACGATTGTTAAGCAATTTATTTTGGAATCCGTCCTCTTTGTTTTGGTAAGTACCACACTTGCACTTTTGGTTGTTCACGGCTCTTTAGAACCATTCAATCATCTGGCTGAGAAGCAAATTGAAATCCTTCCGTATTTGCAGACCTCTTCGTTTTATCTGGTGGTAATTTCATTCATATCAATCTTGGGCTTTGCTGCCGGAAGTTACCCTGCATTGTACCTATCCTCATTTAGACCAATTGAATCTCTTAAGGGAAAAATCAAAACAGGATTCAAGGGCAGAGGTATCAGGAATGGATTGGTTGTTTTCCAGTTCACAATTTCCATAGCGCTTATCATCACTACATTCTTCGTCCAAAAGCAGCTTAGCTACGCCTCAAATGTAGATGTTGGATTCGCTAAGGAAAATATACTGCAACTCCACAATGTCGAGGAACTAGGCTTTGAAACTGAAGCACTAAAAAACAGACTAGTCGCATACTCTACCTTTACGGAAGTAGGTAAGTCATTCGGTGTACCGCCATTTGTGTGGTCGAATGATCGGTACAAAGCAGCTGGTCCGGACAATCCCGTGGTTCAGTTGAGTAACCTAAGAATTGATGATGACTACATAGATGTATTGGGATTGGAGTTTCTTGCTGGCAGAAACTTTGATTCCAACATAGAAAACGACAAGTATAAAGTCATCCTTAATGAGAAAGCTGTAAGAAACCTCGGATGGAAATTAGAAAATGCGGTAGGTAAATCGGTGGCACTTGCCTCAGGTGGAGAAGAGGAACATGAAGTGATCGGTGTGGTAGAGGACTTCAACTTCAATAGTGTGAAGCAAGAAATAGATCCATTGATCTTGATTCACCACCGAAATGACATTGTGTGGGATTATGGAGCCGGCAGATCCTTTTATTCCATGCGACTAAATCCAGAGACAATAACCACAACTGATGATTTGAATCAGCTACTGATTTCCTTGGAAGAAGAACTGAAACAAGTTGATCCAACTGTTCCATTTGAGTACAGCTTCATGAATCAGGAGTTCGAAGCTACCTTCAGATCAGAAAGAAAAATGGCAACTATACTCAATGTATTTACCATCATGGCAATGATTATTGCGTGCCTTGGATTGTTTGGTTTAGCAGCTTTTTCGGCTGAGCAACGTACCAAAGAACTCGGCATAAGAAAGGTACTTGGTGCTAGCATTGCAGAGCTAGTGGCTACTTTTTCAAAGGAATTTACAAAGCTTGTACTCGTTGCTGTCTTATTGGCGTGCCCATTGGCCTGGTATTTTGTAAAGCTGTGGTTGCAGGATTTTGCTTACAGTACTCCTATCGAAATATGGGTGTTTCTTGTTGCCGTCGTGGCTTCTTTATTAATAGCCATCTTAACAATCAGTTTTCAATCTATTCGATCAGCAAACAAAAATCCCGTAGAGATTCTAAAAGACGAATAGGTATCAATTTACCATAGTACAACCTCCAATTCTATTTCTTTTACAACTTAAATAGAAATACTACGTATATTTGTTTTACAAATTCAATAATAATGGGTAGAACAAATTTTTTAGGTGAGTTCGAAGAGCTAATCCTTACCATGGTTTTGATTCTGAATGATGATGCCTACGGCAACACCATTGTGAAGGCCATCAAAGAACATCAAAACAGGGATGTGAATCTCAGCTCAGTTCATATCACCATGTATCGGCTGGAAGAAAAAGGATTTTTAGAGTCATACATGGGTGGCGCTACAAATGAAAGAGGCGGCCGAAAGAAGCGTTATTTCAAAATCACCAATGCTGGAAAGGCCTTGCTCAAAGAAATGAAGGACGCCCGAACAAACCTATGGAAGCTTACTCCTCAGCTAAACTTTAGCATATGAGCAAAAAGCGTCCTCCAAAGTTTTTCACTCGATTTTTTAGGTGGTATTGCAATCCCGTATTGCAAGAAGCAATTCTTGGTGATCTGAATGAACAATTTGAAGAAGATCTTGAGAATTATGGAGCCGGCAAAGCGCGACGAAAATTTGCATGGACTGTTATTCGATTTTTTAGAAAGGACATCATTAAGCCCGTCAGCGGGAAGCAAAAACTCAATTACTACGGCATGTTTAAGAACTATTTTATCACTTCTATTCGATTTATCAAGCGAGAAAAAGTATTTGCCTTGATGAACATTTCAGGACTGGCACTCGGAATTGCCTGCGCATTGGTCATCTACAAAATCCTTGATCACGAATTCAGCTTTGATAAACATCACGAAAATTACGATCGCATCTATCGAGTCAATAATGAAGACATTAGAAGCAGTGGTAAAGTACTTTGGAGAGGTCAGGCACATCCATTAGGCAAAGCTCTGCGTACCGAATTTCCCAGTATCAACGCTGCAATGACTTTCTACGATGAAGATGGCCTCATCGCAGTAGAAGATGAAAGTGGAGACTTAAAGCGCTTTCAGGAAGACAAAGGAGTTGCTTTCGTAGAACCTCAGTTTTTTGAACTTTTCACTGTGAAATTTTTAGTAGGCGATTCAGAACATGCCCTCGATCAGCCTGGCAAAGTTATTTTGACCGAATCCAAGGCAAAGAAATATTTTGGACTTAACACCAACACACTATCCGAAGCGATAGGTAGAATGGTGATCTTGGAAAATGAACAGACTACATACGTGTCTGCTGTCATCGAAGACATGCCTAAAACATCTGAATTCCCTTTTGAACTACTTTTTCATTACAAAGATCAAGAAGCAGCAAATCCTTGGTTTTATGATGGTGAAGACTGGGGAGAATACAATAGCGCTACAAATTGCTTCATATTATTAGATGAAGGTATAAACCCACAGAAATTTGAAAAGCAATTAGAAACAATAGTCGAAAAATATTTGCCTCCTCGAATGGCTGAAAGTAGAACCTACCGCCTTCAACCGCTCTCTGACCTACACTATAGCGATCAAATCAGAAAAACCTATGCGGGCATTACTGCGACGAAAGAAGAACTTGTTGTCCTGGGACTGGTAGGCTTATTTCTCATAATCACAGCATGTATCAATTTCGTCAATTTATCCACCGCACAAGCAGTAAAACGATCGAAAGAAGTAGGAGTGCGCAAAACAATGGGTAGCAGTAAAACCCAACTTGTGGTTCAATTCCTTTGCGAGACACTGGTCATCACCCTTTTGGCAACCACGGTAGGACTATTCATAGCTGCATATCTCGGAAACCAGGTAGAAGTCATTTTCAATGATCAAATGAATATTGATCTTCTTTCTGATTATAATATCATCTTCTTTCTGATCACCTTGATCATCGGAGTGACTTTGTTTGCAGGGTTATATCCTTCATTCATTCTGGCAGGTATGAACCCTGTAATGGCGATAAAAAACAACCTTAACATCAAGCAAACTTCAGGGTTCCTTTCCCTGCGAAGGGCACTCGTTATTTTTCAATTTTCAATTTCTCAGATTCTAATCATCGGTATCCTGATACTCAATGCGCAAATGAGCTACTTCCAAACTAAAGATCTGGGATTCAATGATGATTCAATAGTCGTAGTAAAGCTCCCCGAAAATGACTCGACTAACCTAAGTGTGCTCAAAAACGAGCTTCTTGCTCACTCATCAATCGAGCAGGTAAGTTTTAGTAGCTCAGGGCCCATGGCTTCCTGGAGATCTACCAATCCAATCTTTCACCCGAATATCGAAGGGCAGGATCTGATGGGTAACTTGAAGACAGTTGACGAAAACTATTTCGACTTGTATGAGATGGAGATTATCGCCGGAGAATCCTTCAAGCAAAATGATCCAAGAAGTCACGCGGTTGTCAACCGAAGAGTTACAGAAATTTTGGGATTTGAGGACCCTGAAAAAGCACTTGGCGAACGTATTAAGTACGGTCGCGGATCACTTGAATTCATCGTGGTAGGAGTAGTCGAGGACTTTCATGCGGCCTCACTTCATCAAGATCTGGATAATGTCTTTATGGCCAATGTATCCTGGAATATTTTTCAAGCTGGGATAAAGCTAAAGTCGGACGGGTCATCTTTCTCTGAAATGAAAGAAGCCATAATTCACATTGAAGAAGCTTGGGAGGATCGTTTCCCGGAACATGTTTTCGATTTACAATTTTATGACGAGACCGTTGCAAGTATGTATAGTCTGGAAGAAAGTGTCTCTCAAGTCTTTCGCATCTTCGTCATCATTGCCATTATAATTGGTGCGCTGGGACTTTACGGTCTGGTTTCCTTTATGGCCAATCAAAAAACCAAAGAGATTGGCATCCGAAAAGTGATGGGAGCTTCTGAGCTGGCTATTTGGAATATCTTCTCCAAAGAACTTATATCACTTTTGATGATAGCTTTTCTAGTATCAGGTCCTGTCGCTTACTTTGTGATGCGGGCATTTCTTGACACCTATGCATACAGAATTACACTTGGCCCAGGATTTTTTGTTTTGGCGATTGTCACCAGCTTGATAATCGCAGTGCTTACTGTGGGGTATAAGTCAATGAAAGTGGCTAAAGCCAATCCAATTTTATCGTTGAGAGATGAATAGGAAAAAGTGAGCTCTGAGCAAGATCTTATTTGTGCAAAACGAATTAGCTTACTGGTTTATCCAATTTCTTAAGTATGAAAAAAACTGTTCTATTACCTGGGTTGATTTTGATTCAGATATCCTTATTTGGACAAAACAGTCAGAAATTTACCTCAATTGGAGAAGCACTGAAACAACCTGGAAAAGTAACTTGGTTGGAAGTCAATCGTGGAGAAGATAAGTCGCTTGATGAAATAGGAAATCTGATAAACCTGAAGCAGCTCTATTTGAAAGATTGCAGCCTTACCAACATGCCCGGAGAATTTAGCAAGCTCCAAAATCTCACTTTGCTCAACGTTCAGAATAATCAACTAACATCGATACCGGAAGAGTTGACTTCACTGAATCAATTGGCTGTAATTAACCTGAGAGCGAATAATTT
Organism: Ekhidna algicida; assembly: GCF_051379705.1. Lineage (GTDB taxonomy): Bacteria > Bacteroidota > Bacteroidia > Cytophagales > Cyclobacteriaceae > Ekhidna. Next base: position 2,062,768 of record NZ_CP179868.1, read on the forward strand.
CATGATTTTTCCGAAGGTTCTGACGCAACTTCCAAATCTTAGAGAAATTGATCTGGCAGAGAATCCACAACTTGATATCAACGATGCAATAGAAATGCTTGCAATGGTGTCAAAACTTGATTTTCTATATCTCAGTGGTAATCAGCTAACATCATTGCCACCAGAAATGGATCAGCTAAGCGCTCTCGAAGAACTCCACTTATCCAATAATCCCGACTTAAATTTTGATGAAGTCTTTTCGATACTCGGTGAATTAACCAGCTTGAAAATACTGGTCCTTGCAGAATGTAAACTAGAGTCAGTTTCAACCAACCTGTCCAGAATGAAGCAATTAGAAGGATTGGTCCTGGACAGGAACCCAAAAATCAATATTGCGCAACTTGGTGATCAATTAGAAAAACTGGAAGGATTGAAAGTGCTTCTTTTGCGGGATAATAGCCTTGAAAGTTTTCCGGAGAACCTTGAAGTCTTCAGCCAACTAGCGATCTTGGAGCTCAGCGGGAATGATTTTTCTAATGATGAGCAGCTACGAATAAAGAACGAGCTTCCAAATACGAATGTGATATTTTAAAGGCTACCCAGCTCTAAGCGATAATCAGCCTGCAAATCCTCATGCAAACCAGCTAATGCTTTCTCTACTCGTTTGATTTCTCGATGATATAAATTATTAATGGTGGTATGACGACCAATAGCTATTCCAGAATCTCTGATCGCCTGACAGAAATACATCCTTACCTCAACCTCTGTCTGTTTCTGACCCGAATACCTGAGTGATTTATTCAAAGACCTAACAATTTTCTGCAGCCCTTTTTTGACATAATAAAGGTGGCTCATATTGATATCTTCCATCATGTCATTGATGTCCTCCTTTAGCAACTTGATATAGCTCTGCTCATCACCAGCCTCAAAAAGCAGATACGTCAACAATTCCTTATTGTCCTTTTTGAATCGTCCAAGTCGCAGGCAAATAGCCAAAACCTCCTCGGGGTTCCTCTGCTTCAATTCTCGCTTGATGTCTGCCAGTGATGCTGCTTTCATGCACCTAAGTTAGCCCTTGAACTTAAAAATAATTTTACTACAAATAGGAATTTATAACCAAAACTTCCTTTTCTTCGTAAACACTACAAATAGGAATTAATTATGCGCATGATGCTCAGCCCAATTATTGAAGAAACAGATTTGACTTAAGTAGACAGGGTAGCAAGCCGCTCAATCTTATGACTTTTAAAAAAATGAAAAAATTTCAACTAGGCGAGTTTGAGGAAATCGTAATGCTAACCGTAGCGATCCTTTATGACAATGCTTATGGCGTCTCTATTAAGAAAGAAATTGAAAGCAGACTTGACAGAAATGTGAGTGTGGGGGCACTGCAATCAGCCCTCAAAAGGTTGGAGGATAAAGATTATCTCGCATCGCATGATAAGGATGCTACACAAGAACGAGCAGGCAGACCTAAGCGATACTTCAAAATTACTTCGCTTGGGAAACAAGCTATGCAGCATACTAAGGAGACGCGTAACTCTTTGTGGGATGCCATTCCCTCAATATCCCTGGATGTGAAATTTGCTGAAGTTTACTAATGCATCAGCCTCCTAAGCTTTTCCTCAAATTCTTCAGATGGTTTTGCCATCCTCGATTGGTTAAACCGATCGAAGGAGATCTCATGGAATTGTATGAAGAGAGAATCCAGGAACTCGGCAGGAAAAAAGCAGACAGGAAATTTAGAAGAGACGTACTGCTGCTGTTCAGAAAAGACATCATCAAGCCTACAGATGGCACTTACAGAATAAACACTTACGGCATGTTCAAAAACTATTTCAAAGTAGGGATCAGAAATATCCTGAAGTATAAAATGTTCTCCTTCATCAATGTATTTGGACTAGCAGTTGCCATGTCTGTTTGTATGCTCATCATATTGATGCTCGCTGATCAAAAAAACTACGACCAGTTTCACAGCGATAAAGATCGAATCTACCGAGTGCTAGGAACTCCGGTTATTGGTAGCTGGCCTTTCGCTACTGTTCCCTTGCCAGCAGCGGAATCAATCAAAGAAGAGTACCCGTTTGTAGAGGAGGTAGTCTGTTTGCGTAGAGGAGTCGGCGGTGATGCGTCAATCAATCAAAAGACAGCCGAGATGAAAGGATACTTTACCAGCAGTTCCTTTTCAGCTTGTTCAGCTTTCCACTTATAGAAGGTGATAAATCGACGGCTCTTTCATCTCCAAATTCACTGGTCATCTCCAAAGAAAAGGCATACCAATTGTTCAACGATAAGAGCCCGCTTGGCAAACAAGTGAAATTTGAAGATCGTGGACTACACATTTTAGACATTGAATCAGGCACGCCTCCGGTGGATTGGGGTACTTACACAGTGACCGGTGTGATTGATTTGAGTGCCTACAAAACACACATAAAGTTTGATGTATTGATATCCTCCTCCACTTTACCACAGCTTTATCAAGATAGCCTCATGGCGGATGTGTCAGAAAACTGGGAGCATTATTGGGCGGCATATTCGTACTTTAAAGTTTCCGAAGGTACCACTCAGGAGCAAGTGCAAAAAGCCTTGGCTGATCTTTCACTTCGCAAGTATGCCGATTCAGAAGAGTTTGCCGATTTCCAATTATCCGGACAGAAATTAACTGAAATAACGCCAGGAATACCTGTCAATAATGAAGCAACCTTCAGGCTTCCAGAAATAGCCTATTACATCTTATCGATTCTCGCGCTTGTTATCATGGTAATGGCCTGCCTAAACTATACCAACCTATCAATAGCGCGTGCCATCACCCGTATGAAGGAAATTGGTGTGAGGAAAGTAAATGGTGCAACACGAAAAAATCTCATTTATCAGTTTTTAACCGAATCGGTTATTACTGTAGTTATTGCTTTAATGTTTGCCTCAATAATCCTTTACTTTACCAAGGAGGCTTTTATGAATCTTTGGTTCAATAAGTACCTGAATTTTGAACTAAGCACCTCACTACCGGTAATCGTCAAATTTCTCATCTTTGCGGTGATTGTTGGTCTGATCGCAGGAACCTATCCGGCATTGTTCCTTTCAAAGAAAAATCCAATCAGTGCACTAAAAAGTAAGGACCTTTCGAGAGGAAAATGGGGACTGCAAAAAGTGCTGAACGTTTCTCAGTTTGTGGTATCACTGATTTTCATTGTCACCTCAATGGTGATCTACAACCAGTTTAAGCACTACACAGAATTTGAATACGGGTTCAATTCCGAAAACATCATCAACATGCCGCTTCAAGGCAATGATTATGATTTAGTAGTAAACGAGCTTAATCAGGTTTCAGGCGTCACTAAGATTTCAGGCGTTGATTACATCCCCGCAACTGGAATTACCAACGTCATCGAGATTGAAGGTAAAAAGGAAGGTGATGATCCATTCGTGCTGCTTAATTATTACGTAGACGAAAACTTCATCGATAACCTAGGGCTCAAATTGTTGCACGGAGATCCAATAACTGCCAATAGAGCAGACGGAAAATATATCCTGATCAATGAATCGGCTGTCGAAAAACTGGGATACACTAACCCACAGGAAGCCCTTGGACAAATCTGGAAATTGGACAGTGATGAATCCGTCCAAATCATTGGAGTAGTGGAAAACTTCCGCGCCTCGCTATTAATAAACGGACATGAAATTAGACCGATGGCATTGAGTGCTGGAAAGAGCTACATAAATTATCTGAATGTTCGAATTTCAGGAGGAAATCCGCTCAAAACCATTGCAGATATCCAAGAACGATGGAAACAAATAGATCCGGTTCATGAATTTAAGTATGACTTTTACGACAATGAATTGGCTAACACTAACCTAGCCATTTTTGATGTTGTCACAATTATTGGATACATCTCTTTTCTGGCAATATTGATTGCATGTCTTGGGTTATTGGGAATGGCCACTTATGCAACGGAGCGCAAAACCAAGGAGGTCGGAATCCGAAAAGTATTGGGAGCGGATGAACTTAAAATCGTCCTGATTCTCTCAAAATCATTCTTGACGCTGCTTGCAATCTCAATTTTAATTGCAGCTCCACTCAGCTATTTTATCAACAAACTATGGCTGGATAATCTTCCAAACAGGGTGGCATTTGGCTTTGACACTGTTATCCTTGGATCCATTTTGATGCTCGTTCTCGGGCTGATTACTATCGGTTCGCAAACGCTAAGAGCAGCAAGACAAAACCCTGTTGAATCATTAAAAGATGAATAGAAATCCACCTCGGATATTCCTCAAATTCTTCCGATGGTTTTGCCAACCACCATACCAGATTTTGGGTATTTTTTGATCTGGCAGGGAAATTGTAAAAGACTAATGAAAAAACTTAAGCGTTTCTACATTATCTTTAATATATAAACCGCCAAATCAATGACTAACGCCTTACTAATCAAAGATGAAGAATACATGCTATCCATCTCTTTTCCGTCGCGCACTACACTTCTCGATTTTCTTGACTCAGAGCTGAAATACAGTAGATCTCACGTAGATCATAAAGTCAATATTTATCCAGACCAACTGGATTCTTTCAGATCATGGGCCAGTGAAAGAGGGCTTGAAATGTTGGAATACCAATCTCAAGTGGCCTAATAAAGGATATCAATCTAAACTATCCATTCTATGCACCATACGTAGATCTGGATTCTTAAGCCTTTTAGACTCAGAAATGCACGCCTCCACATTGTTGAGGTTATTTCAATGAGTAGTGCTAAACATACTTTTTCTCAAAGTATTTGCAAAAGTGAGTAATGGCGCATGAATCGCATTTTGGCGCCCTTGCTAGGCAAGTATATCTTCCGTGCAAAATCAGCCAATGATGGGCTCTTGAGATAAATTCTTCTGGAATATGCCTAACTAGTTGCTTCTCTACCTCAAGTGGAGTTTTAGATGTCTGAGTCACCAATCCCAGACGTTTAGAAACTCTAAATACATGCGTATCTACTGCCATTGCCGGCTGATTGAATAATACCGATACGATAACATTGGCTGTTTTTCGTCCTACTCCTTGAAGAGACGTGAGCTCCTTTATGGTTGTTGGGATTTCCGAATTGAATTCTTCAACAAGCCGCTGGCTCAGCGCAAGCAGGTGTTTCGTCTTATTGTTCGGATAAGATACACTACGGATGTACGGAAACAATTCATCAAAGTGGCTAGCTGCCATATGTTCAGGAGTTGGGAAATCCCTGAACAGTGCAGGCGTAACTTTGTTGATCCTTGCGTCTGTACATTGTGCGCTAAGCACTACAGCTACCAGTAGCTCAAACGGATTCGAATATTGTAGTTCTGTTTCCGGTTGTGGATAAGACTCTGAAAAGTATTCTACGAACGCTTCAAATCGCTCCTTCTTGGTCATGTCCTAAAATTAGGCAGACTCCAGGTTTTTGGAAGCATAAAGAATTCTAGAAACAACATCAGCAGGCGCTTTCATAGTAAAGGCATCCAAAGCAGACTTTGCTTCTTCCAATTCATCTAGTTTTGTTCGGAGTTCTATGTCAGCACACAGCGATTCTTTCATCTCTAATCGCTCGTCCTCATTTACCTCGTCGTATAGAAATCTTAATAGGTCATTTTCTGTAAAGGTTTTTGTCATACGCGTTTTGGGTTTGCTCAAATTTCTTTCTCAAGTTTATCAAAGCATACCTCATTCTTCCCAGTGCCGTATTGATACTCACATCTGTGGCATCAGCGATCTCCTGAAAACTCATCTTCATGTAGTGCCGCATAACTAGCACCTCACGCTGAGACTCAGGTAAATCTTTAATAAAGGCTTTAAGAAGGTTATAGGTATCTTGTTTGATGTGTTCTTCTTCAATAGACGACTCAGAGAAATCAAGCGTGTTAAACACGTGGCTCCCGTCCTCCATCACGATCATCGGGTATCGCTTCGCTTTTCTAAAGTGGTCTATGGACAGGTTATGAGCGATTCTAAGAATCCATGGAAGAAACTTTCCTTCCTCATTATACCTGCCGGATTTGATGGTACGTATCGCTTTTATGAAAACCTCTTGCATGAGATCTTCTGCAGTGTACCTGTCTTTTACGATTAAATAGATGGTTGTAAAAACCCTGTCCTTGTGACGATTGAGGAGTTCCTCAAATGCCTCTTCGTTTCCTCCGATATAGAGGGATAGCAATTCGCTATCATTCAAACTTGTCTTATTCATGTAATTCACCTGTTTGTTAACGTAGAGGTCTATATCATATTGTATCGTTTGGGGTTTGAAATAATTTAGCGGACAAGAATCTAAAATTTCGACAACTCCGAAAAGTAAGCACCTTATTTTTGCGGCACACTTGAACCGAATTCACTTGTTAGTGTTTCATAGACATACAAACCCCTAAAATGGTTGGATTTTTTCTAAAGACGATACGGATTTCTATCATTATTATGCTCATTGCTCAATGCAATCAGGCAGATCAAACTGTGCAATATGTGAGTGCAAATTTGAAAATAGAACAGCTTAGCGAAAATGTTTTCCTACATGAATCATACTTGGAAACGAATGATTTTGGTAAAGTAAAATGTAATGGAGCTATTTTCAGAAGTGAGGATGAAGTAGTGATAGTTGACACTCCAACCAACAATGGAGCTGCCGATGAATTAATTTATTGGGTGACTGGCAAACTCAATTGCAGAATTATTGCTGTTGTCCCCACACATTTCCATGATGACTGCCTGGGTGGAATTCATTCATTCAATGAGAATGGTATCAAATCATATGCTTATTCCAAGACCATCAAGTTAGCTGAAGGTGACAGCATATTCCTCGAAAGCGATCCTTTTGATTCAGAAGTCAAACTTGAATTTGGAAATGACGTTTCCGTGATTTCATTTTTCGGAAAGGGTCATACCTACGATAATGTAGTGGCATATTATCCAGAAGAAAAAGCCCTCTTTGGGGGCTGCCTTATAAAATCAATTGGTGCTGGAAAAGGATACCTTGGCAATGCCGATACCACTGAATGGTCCAATACCGTAAGAAACATACAATCCGTTTACAAAGACATTGAACTTGTAATCCCAGGTCATGGAAAATCCGGAGATTCAGACCTTTTAGACTATACTGCCGATCTATTTGACCAAGAAAGTAATTGATGACTGCCAAAATCGACAAACTAGATCCCAAAGAATACATCATCATTAAAGGTGCGCGGGTGAATAACCTCAAAAATCTCGATGTAGCAATACCACGTGATCAGCTGGTAGTCATTACAGGGCTATCGGGTTCAGGTAAATCATCTCTTGCCTTTGACACACTATTTGCTGAAGGCCAGCGAAAGTATGTTGAAAGCTTAAGTTCCTACGCTCGTCAGTTTCTGGGACGAATGGAAAAACCAGAAGTCGATTACATCAAAGGTGTGGCTCCCGCAATTGCCATTGAACAAAAAGTATCTTCACGAAATCCCAGATCTACTGTTGGAACTACAACCGAGATTTATGATTACCTCAAGCTTCTGTTTGCTCGAATAGGGAAAACCATTTCGCCTGTTTCCGGCAAAGAAGTAAAAAAAGATACGGTCACCGACGTTGTTGACTACATCCTATCGCATCAGGATGGCGCAAAACTCATGATTACTACACCGCTCAAGCAAAAGGATAAACGCTCCCTGGCAAAAGAGCTCGAAATCCTGATGAGTAAGGGTTATACACGTATCCTTATTGGCGATGAGGTAGCATTTATTGAGGACGTTCTCAAGTCGAAAGAGAAGCCCAAACAAGCGATCGAAATACTCATCGATCGGGCAGTGGTGCAAAATGATGAAGCCACCCAATTCAGACTTGCTGACTCAGTGCAAACCGCTTTTTTTGAAGGCGAAGGTGACTGCTTTGTCACTATAGTTGGCAAAGGCAAAAAGAACTATTCAGACCGATTTGAATTGGATGATATCTTATTCGAAGAGCCCTCTGTCAACTTCTTTAGCTTCAACAATCCGTATGGTGCATGTCGCAGATGTGAGGGCTTTGGAAGAGTGTTAGGAATCGATCCTGACCTGGTAATTCCTGATCGTAACTTATCAGTTTATGAAGGCGCCATTGCGCCATGGAAAGGCGAAACCATGAAAAAGTGGGCGGAGCCTTTGCTTCGAGATGGTATAAGATTTGACTTCCCCATCCATCGCCCAATTGCTGAGCTCTCAAAGGAAGAATACGCCCTCCTCTGGACAGGAAACGAATATTTCGAAGGGTTAAATGCCTTCTTTTCTCATCTGGAATCTAAGCTTCATAAAATCCAATATCGGGTGATGCTTTCGCGATATAGGGGAAAAACCACATGTCCTGATTGCCGAGGAACAAAGCTGAGAAAAGATGCCAGCTATGTAAAGATTGTGGATCATTCCATCACGGACTTGGTGCTCATGCCAGTCAAGAAATTAAAACCCTTCTTTGATGCAATCAAGCTGGACAAGCACGATGAAAAAGTGGCCAAGCGAATTCTGGAAGAAATTAAGAATAGGCTCTCTTATCTGGAGCAGGTAGGTCTTGGATATCTCACACTGAATCGTCTGACCAGCACACTTTCTGGAGGAGAATTTCAACGGATCAAACTTGCCACTTCGCTAGGTAGTGCATTAGTGGGCTCAATGTATATTCTGGATGAGCCCAGCATTGGCCTCCATCCCAGAGATACAGATCGACTCATTGACGTATTAAAAACATTGAGAGATGTTGGCAACACTGTGATTGTAGTTGAGCATGAAGAGAAAGTAATGGAAGCCGCAGACCAGATCATCGATATTGGTCCTGATGCCGGAGTGTTTGGTGGAGAGCTTGTCTTTCAAGGCAAGGCATCAGAGATGAATGGCGAGACCAATTCTTACACTTCCAAGTATTTGCAAGGCAACGAAACCATTCCTGTTCCGGAACGAAGAAGACCATGGCGAACATCTCTACAAATAGAAGGAGCGAGGGAAAACAACCTGAAAAATATTGATGTAGAAATACCGCTTGGAGTACTTACTGTTGTTACGGGTGTGAGCGGTTCGGGCAAGTCTACGCTAGTGCGAAAAATCATTCATCCGGCTATTGGAAAGCAGCTTGGATTGATCGGTGAAGCATCAGGGAAATTCACAAATCTGACTGGGAATTATAAGAAAATCACCCAAGTTGAATTCGTTGATCAAAACCCAATAGGAAAGAGTTCACGTTCAAACCCTGTGACCTATGTGAAGGCGTATGATGCCATTCGTCAGCTCTTTTCGGAACAGCCTCTTTCTAAAACAAACGGCTTTAAGCCGGCTCATTTCTCATTTAATGTAGACGGTGGTCGCTGCGAGGTTTGTGAAGGAGAAGGAACCGTGAAAATCGAGATGCAGTTTATGGCTGACCTTCATCTTACCTGTGAAAGCTGTGGAGGCCAACGCTTCAAAAAAGAAATCTTAGAAGTCAAATACAATGACAGAAACATCTCTGAGGTCTTAGATCTATCTGTCGGAGAAGCCATCGAATTTTTTGAGGGAAACAATGCAATTACGAATAAACTTCAACCCTTATTTGATGTGGGTCTTGGGTATGTGAAGTTAGGTCAGGGATCAAACTCGCTTAGCGGTGGCGAAGCACAACGTGTGAAGCTTGCTAGTTTTCTTTCCAAAGGCAGTAAAGCCAATAATACCGATCATATTCTCTTCATTTTTGATGAGCCCACAACCGGGCTTCACTTCCATGATATAAAGAAGCTGCTGGATGCAATCAATGCATTGGTAAATGCCGGAAACTCTGTGGTGATCATTGAGCACAATACCGAGGTTATTAAAAATGCCGATTGGATTATTGATTTGGGTCCGGAAGGTGGAGAAGAAGGAGGTGCAGTATGCTTCGCCGGATTACCTGAAGATATGATCAGGTTGAAAGACAACTACACGGCTCAGTACCTGAAAGAGAAGCTATAAATCAGCTAGCTTAAATCAAGTATTTTCTCATTCGGTGGCTAATACTACCAACATTTGGAGTATCATTTGGATTCCCTTCAATAATACCAGATAAAAATCCAATGGCCTTTTCTTCGAAACCAAGAGACTTTGCCACTCTTTCACAAAATTTAATCTCGCTGAGAAGCACCTTGCCATCAATCTTCATCAGCTTCACAGCGTAGATAAGGATATCCACTTTGTCATCAAAGCTTAGATCTTTTACCAACATGCCGGTTTTATCTGAGCTCTTGAGCAATTCTTTCAACTCAGGCATGGACATTCCTTTAAGATCAGCCAAATGGCGAATGAACTCTTTCTCAGAACTGTCAAATTCACCATCTGATTGTGCTATTCCAACAAGCGCTCTGAATTTTACTACATCTTTCATGTCAAACGATTTTGATCAAACAAGATGTTTAGAAACTATTTAGAATCATCAATATTGTAACTACTAATGGATGAGGCCTCAGGCTTTTTCGATTAATCCAGTTTTATCTAGCGCTAATTGTCAAAATATTCGCCAAGCTTCCTCATATTCTCCTCATTCACCTCCACATCATATTTCACCTGACCCGCTTCAATTAGTATCACTCGGTCACAAGACTCGGCTATGTTTTGCAAATTGTGGCTTGAGACAATGACGCTCCTTCCAATCTCTTTTTGAGCTCGAATCAGCTTCCTCAACTTGGCTTGTGAGGTTGGATCCAAATGAGCAAAGGGTTCATCCATGATCATATATTTCGGATCTCCTGCCAATAGTGAGAGCACTCCTATTCTTACCTTTGTCCCTGTAGAGAGGTCACGAATATATTTTTTGTTTTCATCAATGTCTTTGTTCGAAAAATCCGAGTACTCCGCTAGTAACTCTTCTACACCAAATTGAGAATTCTTCATTTTTAGAATAAATGTCAAATACTCTTTGGGTTTCAAAAATTCAATTAAGAAAGACTCATCGATAAAAGCATTTAGGTGATTCTGCCAATCGGCAGAAATATTTACATGAACATCCTCCACCGAAACAAACCCTGTATCTGGCTTTAGAAGATCAAGAACTGACTTAAAAAAAGTAGTCTTCCCTGCGCCATTATTACCCACAATACCGATGCACTCACCCGGGTGTATTTCCAGGTTTTCAATGTTGAGTGCCGGTACTCCTCCAAACGATTTTCTAAGGTTTTGAATCTTAATCATGCTTTAAAACTTTGAGATAAATGATATTTTCTGGAATGATATTTTTTAGCGATTAGGTCAGTCAGTGGCTTAAATGCCAATAAACCCACAACTCCCATTAGTCCAAGCAAATAGATTGCATTTTGTCCCATGATCGCCTGCCCCAGTCCATATATAAAGAGAGGTAATAATGTTACCAGAAAACTGCTCACGAAAATGGGGCCTGTCATCATTCCGTTATAATTCATAAATGAATTTTCAGTTAATATAATTTTGGTGCTATTCAGTGTGGAGCGATAGAGGACGAGTGGTATGGTAACTCCAACATTGTATAGAAAAAGCATAAACAGACTTGCCCAACTCAACCCATTAATCACAGTCGAGATAGATGCCAACAGCAGCCCAATGATGCAAGTCCCAACATAAAAAATATATCGGGTTTTAATAAAAGCCTTCGGTGAAATGTTGGTGATCAAAAAGTCGAAATAACTGCCTTCCCAACCCAATGAATAGACTCCATGCTGAATGATGAAGAAGCCGGTAGTGATGAAAAATATAAGTGTTCCTATCATCCACTCTGTCTCTCCATCCAGCAAGAAAGGAAGTATCAATACACTGAGCAAACCCAACAGCAAATTGCTCCTTGTCCGTTTGTTTCGAACCAATAACGCCCATTCCAACTGAAATACAGGATTCTTAAAACTCAAAACTGGTAGCGATTCTAAGAGACCTGACTTTCCATTTTCTTCTGAAACTTCTCTCGCCTCAATAGCACGTCTCACCATAAGAAATGCGATGATAACGCTTACCAATAGCAGACCTACAGATACAACGAGATTCATCAATTGTTCTTCAATGCCTAGCGATGGAAGTAGCCATTTGGCAAGCAAAACAAGCATCATTACCAGGGCAATAATGGGTTTTACTCTTTTATTAGCAAACTGGGAGATCAGTCCAACGAAGTGATTGGCAAGCCACCATAATATGACTGATAGCATTGCAGACGTCCCAAGCCATTCATTTGCTTTGAAGGCTATAGTAAGAGCTGAAATCAGCAGTATGAACGGTACAATACCAAATAAAGAAGTAACTAAATACTGGCTGGCAATTTCCTTGGATGCATTGCTCCACAACACATAGTATTTCAGCTTTGGTAGTGGTCTCCGAAAAACCAACCGAATAACTAAATCCAGAAAAAGATAGACCAGAAGGAACAGAAAGTAGTTTGTTCCATTTTGTGAAAAGAAGCTGCTGATGGTTTCTGCATACAGATCAAGCTGATCATAAGTCAAAGAAATTGAGCTTCCGAATAATATGGCCAAAATAAAAAAAGCAAACACCTCACCATCAAAAGAAGTGCTCCTGATAATTGATTGGTAATGATGCCTTAAGTAGAAAAAATTCATTCAGAATAGGTTTTAGAGCGATAATGCCTGACGGTTAGTATCATTGCATTCTTAAAACTTACAAAGTACATGAGAAAAAATATTGTAGCTGGAAACTGGAAGATGAATTGCACCCTTCCGGAAGGCAAAAAACTTGCCTCCGAAGTGATTCATATGGTAGAAGACGAAGTAAACAACGATGCAGAGGTAATCCTGATTCCTCCATTTATACAACTCACCAGCATTCATAGCTTGATAGGTTCGTCCAAGGTTTTGCTCGGCGCTCAAAATTGTCATCAAAACCAAAGTGGAGCTTTCACCGGAGAAGTGTCGGCTGCTATGTTGGTCTCCACCGGTGCTACTCATGTCATTTTGGGCCACAGTGAAAGACGCGAGTACTTCGGAGAAACAGATCAGCTTCTGGCAGAAAAAGTTGAGTTCGTACTTAAAAATAACCTTACCCCCATATTTTGTTGCGGAGAAAAGTTGGAAGTTCGGGAAGCTAATAATCATGAAAAACTCGTCCGAGAACAAGTAGAAAAAGCATTGTTTAATCTATCGGCTGAGCAAATCAAAAAAGTAGTCATTGCCTATGAGCCCGTTTGGGCGATTGGAACCGGCGTTACCGCTTCTGCCGAGCAAGCTCAAGAGATGCACGCATTCATAAGGAAGCTAATAGCTGACAAATACAATCAAGAAGAGGCTGACGAAATTTCTATTCTTTACGGTGGAAGTGTTAAGCCGGAAAATGCCAAAGAGATTTTCTCTCAACCCGATGTTGATGGTGGTTTAATTGGCGGAGCAAGCCTTAAGTCCAGAGACTTTACCAATATTATAAAAGCATTTGACTGATGGAATTCATCACGATTAGAGTCGATTGCTCTCCTGAGCTTACCGATGTTTTGATAGCAGAGCTTTTCGAACTCGGCTTTGATTCTTTTCAAGAATTTGATGATGGCTTTGAAGGAAGCTGTGACCAATCCCAATTTGACAAGGAGAAGGTTAAAACTGTTTTTGAATCCCATCAAAACGTTTCTTTCGTGATAAAGGAACAAGAAAAAATCAACTGGAACGAAGAGTGGGAAAAAAATTATGACCCAATCATTGTAGGCAACAAGTGTATTGTGCGTGCATCTTTCCATACTCCACAACCCCAGTTTGAGTATGAAATAATTGTCACACCTAAAATGTCATTTGGCACAGGTCATCACGCCACCACGTATCAAATACTGGACTACCAGATGATGCTTGATCATGCAGGGAAAAAAGTGTTGGATGTAGGAACAGGCACAGGTATTCTGGCTATCATGGCTCATAAAAGAGGAGCCTCCATGATTTCAGCCACAGATATCGATGAGTGGTGTATAGAAAATAGTGAGGAGAATTTTGCGTTGAATGATGTGAAAGACGTGAGTTTAGTGCAAGAACAGATTTCAGAAGTTACTGAAGCGAATTTTGATATCATTATTGCCAACATCAACAAAAATGTACTCATGGATCAAATTCAAGAGTATGCAAAGCGGCTGGTAAAGGCTGGGACGCTTATTCTTAGTGGATTTTACGAAGGTGACATCAAAGATTTGGAGGAAGAATCAGCAAAGCATGAGTTGAAAACGCTAAAGACCACCACCCGAGATAAATGGGCAATGCTCGTGCTGAATAAACTCTCCGTCTAAAACAAACGTCTTATTTACCTTACAGTGAGGACTTATAAATATCTTTAACGCACTATGCGCTCGCTTTTAGTTTCAGTTTTAACTTTTGTGCTGATCTCAACATCCGCACATGCACAGCGATTTTCTGAGGATAAAACAGAATTTCGGAAGGAAGCTATTGCCAAACTGAAATCAATAGGTACCGAATCAGCAAACAAAATCGCGTTCGATTTTCAGAATGCCTGGGATGGGAAATTTACCACCGGCCAACAAGACAAAGCACATCAGATTGCACTAACCATGCAAAAGAAAGGATACAAATTTTATCCTTACTACTATCACTTTTTCACCTACCTCGCCTACTCAGTTGCTCAGGAAAACCTTCAAAGAGATCAGCTGGATAAAGTTTTGGAGATCAATGAACAAGTAGTTCAAACACTTAGCAAATCGGAATACAAAGAATTTCTCTTCGGTTTAAACATCTACTTTGCCAGGCGTTATTTGAGCCTGGACAAAAATTTAGCAGTTCAAGCAGCTGAAGGTTCGTATGAGTTTAAACTTCTTGACGAATACATCGATCTGGAGCCCGAGGAAGCCATTGCCGAAGAGGCGCCAATTGATGAAGACTCTATCGTGCTCATTTCTGAAGATGAAATGCCTGAAATTATTGATGCGCCGGCAGATGATTCATGGGGAGATTCAAATGACAGCTGGGGAGATTCAAATGATCCATGGGACACAAGTGACGATCCATGGGCTGACAATTCCTCAGATGATTCATGGGGAGACACCAACGATTCATGGGGAGATTCAAATGACAGCTGGGGAGGCAGCAACGATAGCTGGGGGAATGAATCACAACCCGTAGTAGAAAAACCGAAAGCAGTCCGTCCAAGCTACACTCCTACGGTAGCAGATTATCTCACACTTAAGAAATACCAATATGTGCATCCTGAACTGGAAGGACCTGTAATTGAAATTCTGAATGCACGAACTATACTTGCCACACCATATGATTCCCTGAAAATTAAAAGTGTAAATGGTACGTTCCTTCTGCAAAACCGTACGCTCGTAGGTTCTCAAGGCTCGCTTGAATGGCCCGGCCAAAATGTGAAATTCAGAGGTGCAGTAGTCCAGCTCAAAGATTTTCACTTGAAAAAAGATCGCTCCGACTTTTGGACACCCAATGCTTCTCTACAGTTTGATCAACTAACAGGTGCCGGCAAGGTTGATGGTGTGTTTGAGTTTAAAAGCACCCCAAGGCGCCCACGAACACGCAATAATTATCCTGTATTCACCTCCAACAAAGCGGATGTATCAGTCAAACTAAATGACGACAAACTAAGCTATACCGGCGGTATACAGCTCAGAGGTAATAAACTATTCGGAAAGTCGGTTTCTCGCGAACCAGGCACATTGAAAATATTAGATGGTAGAGGAAATACCGTCATTCTAAAATCCAATGAGTTTGAACTTGGAGATTCTCTTGTTTCAATGAACAGAGGAACCATTTCAATCCTCCACGGGAGTGACTCCATTATTCATAAATCGGTAAGAGCCAAATTCGATATTACAACTCGAGAGTTGAAAGTACTACGAAATAGTACGCTCACTCCTTATAAATCCTCCTACTTCGATGTTAGCATGAACGTCGATCTTGTGACCTGGAATATGGAAATTGACTCCATTTCTATGGAGATAATGAACGGTAAAGACTTGCTCCCCGCCACATTTGAATCCGCGGACTTCTTTGATTTGATACGATACAAAAAGATGGGTCGCTTCCTCGATTTTCATCCGATCAACGCCGCGGTATATTATGCGAGAAAGTACGATTTAACAGAATTCTATATAGGCGAACTGGCAGTAGAATATGAAATCAATGAAAAATTTGCCCAAGGTGCCGCCAAACTTCTCTCGCAATATGGGTTTGCAGACTTTAACACATCCACAGGTCTTCTCAGGTTACACCCGAAAGCATTTCTCTATTATGACGCCTCGGCAGAAGCCGTGGATTTTGACAACCTAATGGTCCCATCAAAAATCCAGAATGGAGCCAATGCCTATATACAACTCGATAGTGGAAAATTAAATATCAGAGGTGTCTCAAGATTTTATGTCACGACTGACTTTAAGATTTATGGAGAACCTCAAGACAGTACTTTGACACTACTCAAAGGAAGAAATCTGGAGTTTGATGGAATGATTCATGCTGGTGATTTTCAATATAAGGGTGTAGGTCATCAGTTCGATTATGAAGAGTTCATTGTTAACATGCCTCAAATTGATTCCATGCGCCTGACCGTGCCATTAAGAGATTCTACAAATGCGGAGGCAGGCCTACAAACAACGACGCTTCAAAACGAGCTAACAGAAACTTCCGGCACCCTGCATATAAATAGCAGTGATAATAAGGCTGGGATCGTGGAAAATAGAAGGTACCCCTACTTCAATTCAGATAGTGAGGCTATCGTGTATTTTGATGGAAAAGAAATTTTAAATGGAGCATACGATAAATCTGTAAAATTCATAATTCCCCCTTTTGAGGTTGACAGCCTCGAAAGAGAAGATGGAGAAAGCATCAGTTTTGAAGGTACATTCAATTCCGGAGGAATTTTCCCCACATTCCCCGAAACCCTCCACATTCAAGAAGATCGCTCGCTTGGTTTTAAACACCAAATTCCTGCAGAAGGCTACAACCTATATGGAACTGAGGCTAAAACCTATGAAGAAATAAGGCTGAGTAGTAAAGGAATGCGAGGCTACGGACAAATCGATTTCCTCACTACTACTATTTACTCCGATGACTTTATCTACTATCCCGATTCAGTGACAACCGATGGCACAGGTGGGGTGATCTCACCGGGAACATATAAAGGAGCCAGCTATCCTGAAGCGGTTATAGGCACCTATGATATGTATTGGCTCCCTAGAAAGGATAGCATGTATCTAAGAACAGTTGGAGAGCCTTTCAGATTTTATAATGCTACAGCGGAACTTACAGGTGAAGCAAACATTACAACCAAAGGGGTTTATGGTGCAGGAACTATGCTTACCAGAGGATCTAAATCTGTCTCTTCGGAGCTTAGCTTTAAAGAATTGGAATATGGCGCACGGCATGCTCAATTTGAAGTTTTAACTGATAATCCAGAAAAACCTGCAATGGCAGGAGATGATATAAGGCTAGATTTTGACCTGACAAATAATACCGCAACCATTCGGCCTGAACGAATTGGTGTTGCCGCCATCTCATTTCCATATGCTCAAATGAAAACCTCTATTACAGAGGCCGTTTGGGATTTGGAAGACTCGGTTGTGACAATGACCAAACCTGACAACATTCCTATTGAAGATTCCTACTTTTTCACAACCCGGGATGACTTGGACTCGCTGGCATTCAATGCAGAAAAAGCCATCTATGACATCAATAGTCAGGAACTCAATGTGCAGGGTATTCCATTCATTACGGTGGCTGACTCCAAAATAATTCCTGAGGGCAACGAAACCACAATTCTTGCCAACGCAGTTCTTCAAAAGTTTGACAATGCCGAGATCATTATCGATACATTAAATGGCTATCACTACTTGGATAGGGCGTCCATTAGGATCATTTCAAGAAATAAATTCGAAGGAAATGCATTTTACCAACAGATCGTTGGTATCGACACGTTTGATATACGCTTCGACAGCTTCGAGCTACAAGAAGTGCCTGTTGGAGAACCCGATCGCAGAGGCAACTATGAAACAAGACTCATGACAGTTTCAGGTGGAGAAGTTATGGAGAGTCAAAATGTCGTCATTTCACCAGGGTTCTTCTACAAAGGTTCTGTTACAATGTATGCCTCAAAACCTGCACTTGAGCTGGGCGGTTATGTCAAACTAGATTTAGCAGACCCTGCATATGATTATTGGGTACAGTTCAATAGAAAAGAAGGAGAGAGAGATGTAGAACTGCCATTTGACGGGGCAGTCTTAGAAAGTGGAGAAGTCGTCAAAGCTGGAATACACCTGAATGTTAGGGATGAACTCTACACCACATTCGTGGAGTCCAAAACCAATGGATCAGACCTTGACTTCTTTAGTGCAAGTGGAACCTTGACTTTTACAGATTCTACTCAAACTTATCGGATCGAAAATCCTGCCAAAACAGATGGTAGTTCGTATCAAGGTCACACCATGATGTACATGGATAGCACAAAATCCATTGTATTTGAAGGTCAGGCGCAATTTCTGAGCCCTCTGAATACCCAAATAGATTTGGACGCTTCCATACTTGGAGTTGGGAATAAGGAGTCAAACGAATACGATGTGGATGCTATGATCGCGATTGACTTTCCGGATGCACCTGCCGGATCATTTGAAATTATGGCAGAAGATCTAATAGGAATAATAGAGCGAATAGGACCTCCTCTAGCAAACGATATTTCTCTTGAAATGCTCTATAAGCTTGCTAACCTTACCAACGATGGGATTACCAAAGAATATGAACAATCAAGTCTCAAGGATTATACGCCGCTTGTTTCCATAACAAGAGAGCTAGAAAGACAGCTACTAATCTCCAGAGTAAAAATGAAATGGAACAAAGATCAAAAAGCTTGGCACAATACCACCAAATTAGGAATCTCTAACATCTATCAAAATGATCTCAATGCGAAACTCGATGGCTTTCTGGAAATCAAGAAAGATGATTCTGGAACAGAAGTAGTAAACTTATTCATCCAGGCAGCTCCCGGAATTTGGTACTACATCGGATATACCTTTAATCAGCTGGTGATGTACTCGTCAAATTCTAAGTTTAATGAACTGATCCAATCCAAATCCAATGTAGAAAGCTCAAAACCTGGCGAAATGATCATTGCAGTAGGAACAGAAACAGAAACTTTGACTTTCATCAATGACTTTAGGCTTAATTATTTCGGCATCAAAGAACCTTACAATCTTATTTCCCCCGATGATGTAAACGTGGAAGATGAAAATTTTGACACGGTGGAAGACGACGATGATGACGGATTTGGATTCGAATAGTGGCAGAGCAACTCTTACTGAGTTAAGTTTGCCAAAAAAATTAATCTCATGAGTGCTATTTCTTACATCGAAGAACATAAAGAACAATTCCTTAATGAACTACTAGATCTGCTTCGCATTCCTTCTGTCAGTGCAGATTCAAAATTTGCAGGAGATGTAAGGCAAGCAGCGGAATTTCTAAAAGATCGATTTACGGAACTTGGGACTCATGTGGAAATTTGTGAAACTGCTGGGTATCCCATCGTTTACGCAGAGCACATTAAAGATCCCAGCTTGCCCACAGTCCTTGTGTATGGCCACTATGACGTACAACCTGCTGATCCATATGAGCTGTGGGACTCTCCGCCTTTCGAACCTGTAGTTAAGAATGAAAAAATCTACGCTAGAGGATCTGCCGATGATAAAGGACAGGTATACATGCATGTAAAAGCATACGAAGCGCTTATCAAAACGGATAGTCTCCCATGTAATGTAAAGTTCATGATAGAAGGGGAAGAGGAAGTAGGCTCTGAAAACCTTGAGATATTTGTTCGCGGCAACAAAGAAAAATTAGCAGCAGATGTAATACTTATCTCAGACACAGCAATTCTGAGCAATGACACGCCATCTATTACTGTAGGTTTGAGAGGGCTTAGCTATCTGGAAATCGAGGTGACAGGACCAAATCGTGATCTTCACTCAGGCTCCTATGGCGGAGCGATTGGTAACCCAATTAATACCCTCTGCCAGATGATCGCATCACTACAAAATGAAAAAGGAGAAATCACAATTCCTGGGTTTTATGACAAGGTAGAAACCCTTTCTGATGAATACCGTGAGAAAATGAATCAAGCTCCTTTCGATCTGGATGGTTATAAAAAGCATCTGGACATTGACGCTGTAAAAGGCGAAGACGGGTACACCACCATTGAAAGAACTGGTATTCGACCAACATTGGATGTCAACGGAATCTGGGGCGGATATATCGGAGAAGGAGCCAAAACGGTACTTCCTTCAAAAGCTTATGCAAAAATCTCCATGCGATTGGTGCCTAATCAAGTTAGCCAGGAGATTACTGACCTATTTACCAAGCACTTTGAAAGCATAGCTCCTGATCATGTAAAGGTGAAAGTCACTCCTCACCACGGAGGGGAGCCTTCGGTTATCCCTACCGATTCCATTGGATATAAAGCAGCATCCAAAGCAATGGAAAAAACATGGGGGAAAGAACCTATTCCTACTCGTGAGGGTGGCAGTATCCCAATCGTTGCATTGTTTCAGGATGTCTTAGAGTTGGATTCAATTTTGATGGGTTTTGGGTTGAATGAAGACGCAATTCACTCGCCAAACGAAAGTTATGGACTCTTCAATTATTATAGAGGCATTGAAACGATTTCTCATTTCTATCAGTTCTTCACAGATATGTCAAAGTCATAATTAATGAAGAAAGCACTTTTTCTTTCGTACCTCCTTCTGATTAGTGTTTCGGCTTTTGCTCAGATTCTAAAACCAATTAGCTGGGAAGTAGCACTTTCAAATCCTAGTCCCAAAGCAGGTGATGAAATAGAAATACAGTTTAAGGCCAAGATCGACAAAGATTGGTACTTATATTCTTCAGATTTTGATCCGGATTTAGGTCCTATGGTCACTGAATTTGAATTCACTTCAAATGAGACTTTTGAACTTATTGGTGGGATTGAACCCGTCAATGCAAAGAAGAAGTATGATTCACTTTGGGAAGGAGAATACACGTATTTCAAAGAAAAAGGCCTATTTGTTCAAAAGGTAAAAATCCTGAAGGAGGATTTCGAAATTTCCGGAACTTACCTTTATCAGGTTTGCTCCGATGTTGACGGAAAATGCATCCCGTTTGACGATGAGTTTTCGATAGGCAAAACATCGGAAACTGCAGATCTAAAAAAAAAGACTGAATTAAATCAGGAAGGAAGCAGCAGCCTTTGGTCTATTTTGATTACTGCGTTTTTGGCCGGGTTAGTTGCATTATTGACTCCATGCGTCTATCCAATGATCCCGATTACGGTCTCTATCTTCTTAAAGCAAAGCAAAAGCAAAGGAGAAGGCGTAAGCAAGGCACTCATATATGGTCTTTCCATTATTGTGTTTTTCAGCTTACTGGGATTTCTTATTTCATTCATCTGGGGTTTCACTGCCTTAAATGAACTAAGTACTCATTGGCTGTTTAACCTGATTATCTTCTCCGTTTTCATCCTATTTGCCCTATCATTTTTTGGTCTGTTCGAAATCACACTCCCATCAGGATTTGTAAATAAAAT
This sequence comes from Ekhidna algicida, assembly GCF_051379705.1. Lineage (GTDB taxonomy): Bacteria > Bacteroidota > Bacteroidia > Cytophagales > Cyclobacteriaceae > Ekhidna. The sequence goes on from NZ_CP179868.1 coordinate 2,084,203, forward strand.
TGATCGGCAGGCAGACAAAGGCGGCCTTATCGGCATATTCTTCATGGCTATTACGCTTGTACTGGTGAGCTTTTCATGCACATTTCCCATCGTAGGCACAGCGCTTATCAATACCTTGAGTGGTGGTAGTATTATTGAAGGCACCATGGCCATGTTTGGGTTCTCCTTAGCCTTCGCAATTCCATTTACAGGCTTTGCTATTTTCCCTTCCTGGCTTAAGTCCATTCCAGAATCAGGTGGATGGCTAAACTCCGTCAAAGTGGTACTTGGTTTCTTGGAACTGGCGCTGGCTCTCAAATTTTTAAGTGTTGCCGATCTGGCCTATCACTGGGGGTTGCTGGATCGAGAAGTATTTATAGCTCTCTGGATTGCGATTTTTGGTCTGCTTGGATTATATCTTATTGGTAAGTTGAAACTCAACAGCGACTCAGATTCTAATAAAATATCTGTCGCAAGGTTAATGCTGGGAATAGCAACAATTTCATTTGTGATCTCTTTAATTCCAGGTTTATGGGGAGCGCCACTAAAGTCACTTTCTGGATTTCTGCCGCCTATGTCTACTCATAATTTCAACCTTTTGCAGGAAGAAGCAGGAGGAAATACTTGCGAGGAGCCTCTATACACAGACATTCTTCAGTGGCCGCATGGCTTAAGTGGCTATTTCGATTATGATCAGGCTTTGGCTTGTGCTATAGAACAAAACAAGCCGGTTTTCATTGATTTCACAGGGCATGGATGTGTGAATTGTCGGGAGATGGAACAGCGCGTATGGTCCGATCCCGAAGTACTGAAAAGACTTAGTCAGGATTTCGTGTTGGTCGCACTATATGTAGACGACCGAACCAAGTTACCAGAAAGTGAGTGGTATCAATCCTCGTATGATGGTAAGACAAAAAAAACCATTGGACAGCAAAATGCTGATTTTCAAATCACTCAATTCAACAATAATGCGCAACCCTACTATGTCATCTTGAATGAAGACGAAGAGGTTCTCATAGCGCCCAAGGCCTACGATCTAGATGTTTCGGCATTTGTTGATTTTCTGGATAAAGCCTTGAAAAACCATCGAAATAACGCAGCTTTGTAGCGTCATCAAGCTAACTACATGAGAAAAACGGGACTTTGGCTGGTAATTACTGGCCTAGCAATCGCGCTCATTTCTGTATTATACTTTAACTCACCTCTCATCGACCCAGAGGAGACAGTAGTGGAGATTGAAATAGATTCAAGTCTCTTATATCTTCCTACCCTTTATTACGGGTACCCAATCGATTCATTTGATGTTGCGGAAGGAAAAGTGAGGTGGAATCAAAACCTTTCGGAAATTCTATCCAACTACAACATCTCATTTCAGGATATCCACACGCTTGCTCAAAATGCCAAGCAAGTTTATGATGTTCGAAAGCTGAAAGCAGGTTCTCAGTATTACATCATACATGATAGAGACTCGCTCAAAACAGCTCGCCAGTTTATATTCGAGCCATCACCCAGAGAGTTTGTAGTGTATAATCTCGTGGATACGATTTATGCAGAACTTGAACAAAAACCGGTAACTGTCACAGAGCGGAAATTAGCTGCAGAAATTAATTCATCTCTGTACAATGCCATCCTGGATCAGGAAGCCTCTCCAATGCTTGTGCAGCAAATGGTAGACGTATTCGCCTGGCAAGTAGACTTCTTCAGAATCGCAAAAGGTGACAAGTTTAAACTTATATACGAAGAGGAAACAGTTGATGGAGAAATCGTCGGCATTAAAAATATCAAAGGTGCATATTTTGAGCACTGGGGGAAACCATACTACGCTATTGCCTACCCGACCGAAGAGAAGGTGGATTACTTTGATGAGGAAGGAAATAGCCTTAGAAAAACACTTCTAAGAGCTCCATTGAGTTACTCCAGAATCAGCTCGAGATTTTCATTAAAGCGCTTTCACCCAGTTCAAAAAAGATACAAGGCGCATTTAGGTACTGACTATGCTGCACCCAGAGGTACGCCAATACGCACTGTTGGAGACGGTGTGGTTTTAGAGGCACGCTATCATGGTGGAAATGGTAACTATGTCAAAATCAAACACAACAGCAACTACACCACACAGTACCTTCACATGTCAAAAATTGCTAGAGGCATTAGACCCGGCACTACAGTAAAGCAAGGACAAACCATCGGTTTTGTGGGCAGTACCGGACTCGCCAATGGCCCACATTTATGCTTTAGGTTCTGGAAAAATGGAAGGCAAGTAGATGCACTCAAGGTAGATTTACCTTCATCAAGTGGAATAGACCCTACCCGAATAGCTGAATTTAAAATCTTTAGCGATTCTGTAACACAGCTTTTGGATGCATTAGAAGTAGTCGAAAAAGATCAATTACTAGCAAAAATTCCATCCGAAAATAAAGATATTCCCAACCCGTAATTGGTGACAAAATCCTCAACTCCCGCCGAAACGGTAAAGTATTCTTTAGTTTTTGCATTTAATTGAGTTATTTTGGACTAAATCATCCAAAACTCAAATGCGAAAAACTTATTTGGTTGCCATTTTTTCGCTCGCCTTTGTTACTGCCATCTATGCTCAGGTCTCAAATAACGAACTTGTGCTAGTCTCTGGTAAAATGTTCAAAGCTCAGGATTCAACACCTGTTGTGGGGAATATCCTGTACGAAAAATTGCCCTATTATGACGATATGGGCATGGCCTCTACAAAAACGGACGGATCTTTTGAAATTCAACTTATAAAAGGAGAGAAGTATAATTTCTCTGTTACCAAAGAGGGTTTCAATAAGTATTCTCAAGAATTAGAAGTAAATGGACCTCAAGAATTTAATATCTACATTGAAGAGGACATCATTGAATTACGAAAACTTGAAAATCTAATATTTGCTCGTAGTAGCGATAAAATTTCACCGAGCTCATATGCAGAGCTCAACGAACTTGCTATTTGGTTAAATGAAAACCCATCCATCATTATTCAATTGGAGGGTCATACGGATTTTGCTGGGAATCCTGACGCAAACATGAGATTATCCGAAGCAAGAGTACTTGCTGTACAGGAATATCTCATTGATCAAAAAGTTAAGAAAAGTAGGATATTCACAAAGGCATTTGGAGGAACTCAGCCAGTTACCCGTGAGACGACTGAAGAAGCTAAAGCGCTCAATAGAAGAGTAGAAGTAAGAGTTATCCGACGTTAATAAAACACCTATGAAAAATATCTACCTTATAGTTATTGGCTTACTGGCAACATTTATAGCCAAAGGACAAGAAACAGTTGCCTGGGGAACTCAGGTAATAGATGTTTCATCTGAGTACTCTCCTTACGAATATTCAGCCATTCAAACATTGCACCGACCAAATGTTTTACCAAATGGAGGTGAAAACCCTAACGCTTGGAGACCGAAGAGCACTGACAAAGAGGAGTTCGTTATGGTTTCATTCAATACTCCAATTAAAGCAAAGCAGGTAGCCATTGCTGAATCTGAAAACCCTGGGGCAGTAAAAGCGGTGTATGGATATGATGCAGACTACAACGAATACTTGCTTTTTGAACTCACACCTAGGGATCTTCCTATTGAATCGAGACTTTTGAACCTCTTTTTTGAGACTACTCCATACGCAGTACAAGCCATCAGAGTTGTCCTAGACTGTAGCGTAGCAGACGGATACAATGCTATTGATGCCATTGGCGTTTCAGCATCCAATATCCCAATCAATGTGTTGCTAAATCTGGCTACTGGAGTAAATAGCACGGTAGATGCGGAAAAACTAAGCACCAATGTGAATAGTGATTATGTTGAGCACAGCCCGATCATTTCTCCAGATGGAAAAAAATTATACTTCTCTCGTCAATTTCACCCAGACAATGTAGGCGGAGTAAATGATGCAGAAGACATCTGGGTCTCTGAAATGGATGAAGAGACCGGCGAGTGGCTTCCTGCGAAGAATGTAGGCCCTCCTCTAAATACCAAAGGCCCCAACTTCATTAGCTCCATGAGCATGGTCGGTGACAAAGAAGTTCTGATTCTAGGAAATAGATATGGAAAGAAAGGACGAATGTATACCGGAGTTTCTATGTCTACTCGAGAAGGCGATACGTTCGCAGACCCCACCTCAATTGAGATGGATAACGAATACAATTACTCCCCAAATGCGGATTTCTTTCTTGCCCCTGGCGGAAAGGCCATGATTATGTCTGCTGAAAGAGATGATACCTATGGATCTCGTGATCTTTATGTTTCGTTTAAGAAAAATGACGGAACATGGTCTGAACCCATAAATCTGGGCGATGATATAAATACGCTTGGTGAAGATGAGTCTCCCTTTATGGCTGAAGATGGTAGAACCCTATATTTCTCATCGGATGGTTACACAGGTTATGGTGGATCAGACATCTACGTATCCTTCAAGCTTGATGATACTTGGAAACGCTGGTCAGAACCTGAAAATTTAGGACCTGGAATCAACAAAGAAGGTAATGATGAATATTTCAGCATTCCCGCCACTGGACAAAACCTTTATTTCACGCGTGGTGAAAAAGGAGAGGACACAGACATCTTTACATTCAAAGTAGAAGACCTATTCTCTGATCAGGTAGAATCACCACTTGTTTCATCAGTCGAACATTTGGTCCCTAAAGACATCATCGCCACCGTTTCAGGAACGGTTTTAGATGCCAAGACAGAGGAACCAGTAAATGGTGCCACAGTGCTGATCGAGCGTTTGCCTGACGGGCTAGATATCGGCCATGCAGCTACAGACGAAACTGGAACTTTCAACTTTACCGTGCAGGGAGGGTGGCAATACGGACTCGTTGGTGAGGCTGAAGGATACATTTCAGAAACTGAGCGCCTTGACTTTGTTGACTTAAAAAAATCTGATACACTCGAAAAATTCATTCGAATTTTTCCTATTCAAAAAGGCGAAACTATTGAGTTGAAAAATATCTTTTTCGACTTCAATAAATCCAACATCAAAACAGCATCTTATCCAGAGTTGAATCGGGTATTGGATTATCTGAAAGACAAGACCATAGATAAAATCTCTATTGCTGGTCATACGGATAGTGTGGGTGATCCTAATTACAATAAGGCACTTTCCGGCAGACGAGCCAAGGCTGTGATGGATTACTTTATCAAAAATGGAATTAGCAGAGATCGGCTTTCTTATAAAGCGTATGGCGAAAGCCAACCAAAAGTTGCGAATGACACACCAGAAAATAGACAGAAAAATAGAAGAGTTGAATTTGTCATTGAATGATTCAATCCTAAAAGGAAAACAGAAAAGAAGTCAGCTTTCGAGCTGACTTTTTTATTTTTATACAATGGATACAGCCACAAAATCAAACATCAGAGACCTTTTCGAGCAGGTAAAAGAACATGCTTTTGAACTTCGTGTCTCAACATTAAAAGAGCGGAAGCACCAGCTCAAAAAGCTTGAAGACTGGATCATGAATCATCGAAGTGAAATTCATGAGGCTGTTTATAAAGACCTTCAAAAACCAAATCAAGAGACTGACTTAACTGAGGTGTTTGTAGTACTTTCTGAAATAAGAAAAGCCCGTAAAAATTTAAGAAGCTGGATGATGCCGAAACCTGCCGCGTCGAGCATCACTTATCTGGGAACAAAAGCCGAAACCATTTATGAGCCAAAAGGAGCTTGTCTTATTATCGCTCCATGGAATTATCCTTTTCAGTTGGCCGTAGGACCACTAGTATCTGCTATCGCAGCAGGGAATACGGCCATAATTAAACCATCCGAATTTTCGGAAAACACCTCAGAACTTATTAAGAAAATGTGTTTGGAAATCTTTAAGCCAAAAGAAGTTTCTGTTGTTTTAGGAGCCGTAAAGGAATCTCAGGAATTACTAGCTCTTCCATTTGATCATATCTTTTTTACTGGTAGCCCAAATGTAGGCAAAGTAGTAATGGAAGCCGCTTCAAAACACCTGAGTTCCATTACATTAGAGCTTGGAGGTAAATCTCCAACGATAGTGGACCAAAGTGCCAGTATTAAAGATGCAGCTCAAAAAATAGCATGGGGAAAATGGTTAAACGCGGGACAAGTTTGCATAGCTCCGGATTATCTATATGTGCATGAGAATGTAAAAGACAAACTCATAGAAGAGTTGATCGTGCAAACGGAGAAGATCTATGGTTCGAAAGAAACCTATGGCGGCATAATAAGCAGGCATCATCACAATAGAATAAATGACCTGATGGCAGATGCCATTGATAAGGGCGCAAACATAGAATTTGGTGGAAAGTCCGATAGAGACAATCTCCGATTTTCTCCAACACTCCTTTCAAATGTATCTAAAAACAGCCGTGTCTTGGAAGAAGAAATTTTTGGCCCCATCCTTCCACTAGTTGTTTATCACGACCTTAAAGAGGTTATTGAGTTCATCAACCAAAAACCCAAGCCATTGGCCTTGTATGTTTTTTCAAGAAAAAAATCTACCATTGATCGGATTACAAAAGAGACTAGCGCTGGTATGATGACAATCAATGATGTGGTATTGCAATTTGCGCATCCAAACTTGCCGATAGGAGGAGTCAATAACAGTGGTATAGGGAAAGCTCATGGCCATGCAGGTTTTATTGCATTTTCTAATGAAAAAGCGGTTGTCAAGCAGCGTCGTGGGCTGACCATGGCAAAAACGGTCTATCCTCCCTACTCCGGCTTTAAAAAATTTATGATTGATTTCATGGTTAAGTACTTTTGACACGTGAAAAAAATATTATTCATCTCCTTTTTAGGATTCATTGCTTGTAGTTCACCTGCTGATGAGAGAACTACTAATCGACCCGCCGAGTGGCATGGCAGCTGGAAGGCTGAATGGGAAACACCTCCTGAATCCTATCCTGAAGTTCAGGATATGGAATTCTATATGACTGGTATATTTCAATTCACTGAAGACAGTTTGACAAAAACTGTAAATGGATACCCTGGATGTATCTTCGCAATTGATACGCTTTCGCATACACAGTCATGGTATGTTTCTGGTGATACACTTTTTTTAATGAATGCTGCAGAATCAGCAGGGATGACCTATAGGATTGCTTCAAAGACCAACGAAAGAATTCAACTTCAATTAATGGAGGATATATTCGTTACTCTGAGTAAGTAGTTATCCTGATAAATTGGTTAACCAACAAAAACAATGAAGAAATTTCTGATCACGCTAGGAGTGGTGCTTACCATTCTGGTCACAGCAATTATCGTATTACCAATCATATTTGCCGATGATATACGCAAAGCACTAGATGATACCATGGCAGAAAGCCTAAATGCCAATGTCTATTATGATGTTGACGCTTTTAACCTTTCCTTGATAAAAAACTTTCCGGACATCACAGTGAGCTTGAGTGAATTCGGAGTGGTTGGTGTGGATGAATTCGAAAATGATACTCTGGCTTCAATAGGTACTTTTCTGGTGACCGTGGATCTCATGTCAGCAATTAATGGCGATCAAATCATCGTTAAAGAAATACTGCTGGATCAACCAGAAATTCTAGTACGAGTGTTACCCGATGGGAAGGCTAATTATGACATAGCGAAAGAAAGTAAAGAAGTAGCTCCAGCAACAAATCAAGAAGAGCCTGTTGAAACTGAAGAAGTTGAAAACGTTGAAAACGTTGAAAACGAAGCGGTGAATATTGGAATAGAAAAATGGAGTATACGAAACGGAAAGGTGTCATATATGGACCAATCAATGAGTTTTTTTACCACTATCGTTGGCTTGAATCATGACGGCTCAGGTGATTTTAGTCTGGATGTATTTGATCTGGATACAAAAACAACTGTAGATGCAATTTCACTAGAATTTGATGGAACAGAATACATCTCCAATAAAAGCTTAGCTCTAGACATTATTCTAAACATGAATCTTTCTGAAATGAGATTCACATTTAAGGATAACAGAATTGCTATTAACAATTTCACCATGCAAGCAGATGGTTTTGTCAGTATGCCTGGTGATGACATCAATATGAATATCACTTTTGGTGGGAAAGACATAAACCTTACGAGTATTTTATCGCTCATCCCTGGAGTCTATCAGGAATATTTGGATGGAGTTACCGCTGGAGGACAAATTGGATTTGATGGATTTGTAAAAGGTACATTCAATGAAACATCCATGCCACAGGTTGCCGCCAGTTTGTCAGTGGAGAATGGACGTATCTCTTATGCTGATTTTAACATTCCTATGGAACAGATCAACATCAAAACAAGCTTCAATTATCCCTCTGCAGACCTAAGCGAGACCTCCTTCAACGTTGATAAATTCTCCCTGCTTGTAGATGGCGAATCGGTAGAGGCCTACCTTAAGTTTAAGAATTTGGAAAATTATCAGTGGGATTTAGGGTTTGAAGGAAATGCTGACTTGGAAAAGATAACCAAAATCATTCCATTAGAAGACATGAAGCTCCTCGGTAAGATCAATGCTAAGCTTAACACATCAGGAAAAATGTCGGATATTGAAGCTGAGAGGTATGATCAGATGCCGACTACAGGAAGTCTTAGTATTAGTGATTTCTACTTTCAAAGTGTTGATTTTCCTCAAGGTTTTAGTATTAGTAAAGCCAACTTATCTTTCAATCCATCAGAGATCAGTCTATCAGAATTTACTGCTACGTCCGGGAATTCCGACTTTAATATGAATGGTAAGGTCACCAATTATCTGGCGTATGCACTCGCTGAAAATGAAATGCTCGTCGGCCAATTAAATTTCAACTCCTCGTTCTTAGATATCAATGAATTTATGCCTGAAGAAAGTATGGAAGAAGAGGTTACCGAAGAGAATGAAAAAGAGCGTACTCAACAGACGACACAAGAAGCACCGCTTGAAGTTGTGAAAATTCCAGAAAATATCGATTTCACCTTAGCTTCATCGATAGATAAAATCGCCTATTCCAACCTGTCGATTAATGATTTCAATGGTAAAATTCTAATCAAAGATGGCGCGATCATTCTTGACAAGAATAACTTCAAAATGTTGGATGGAACTTTTGAGCTTACCGGATCATATGTGACTAAAGACCTTGAAAAGCCCAAATACGATCTTGGATTTAAAATTAAAGATCTTTCCATAGGCAGTGCTTTTGATGCTTTTGAAACAATAAAAAGCTATGCTCCCATTGCCAAACAAGTTACAGGCAAGTTTTCAAGCGATTTCAAAGTGAACGGGCTTCTTGGAGAAGATATGATGCCAATTATGGATGCGGTTGATTTAACAGGGCTAGTCAATATCGCCCAGGCTACATTAGAAAAAGGTGATTTTGTTCAAAAGCTCTCATCGGTAGCTTCCCTTAAAGCTGGTGCCAATGCAGAACCAAACAAAAAGATCAATTTGAAAGATGTCCTAATTAGAACCTCCATTAAAGACGGCCGGATGTACGTGGAACCATTTGAACTAGAGGTCAGTGGACAAAAAGCTGTAGTTGGAGGAAACAACGGATTGGACGGTAGCCTTAATTATTCAATGTTACTAAAAGACATACCAACTGGTCAGATTGGAAATGCCTTAAATAGCCTGGTTAGTTCATTTACTGGGGGCAAAAAACTAGTGGCAGATAAGATCAACTTAAACTTTGGCATTAGTGGGACGTATGACGATCCTTCTGTGAAGCTACTGGGAACAAGTGGTTCTGGTGAAAAATCTGAAGGAGTCACTGAGCAGTTTAAAAAACAACTTATAGAAAAAGCAGACGAGCAGAAAGTAAGGGCAGAAGCTGAGATTGCCAAGCAAAAAGCTGAGGCTGAATCTAAGGCCAAGGCAGAGCTAGAAAAACAACGAGAAAAAATCATTTCTGATGCTGAAACTCAAGCAAATAAAATAAGAAGTCAGGGTAAAGCGAGTGCCGAAAAAATTAAAGAAGAAGGATATGCTGCTGCTGACCAATTGGTCGTAGATGCTGGATCTAATCCAATAAAAAAGAGAGTTGCTCAGGAAGCAGCTAAAAAGCTAAGAGCTGAAACGGATATAAAAGCAGCAAATATTGAAGCAGAAGCCAATAAAAGAGCAAATCAGCTAGTTGAAGAAGCGAAAAAAAGAGCAGCTAAATTATAGCCAACCTCCAAGAGGTTTCGTTACCATCTCTGCAGTACCTGCATTCTGTGAGCGTCTAGTTTTAGAAAACTGAAAAGGAGAATAGTAAACGCCCACAAGGACGATCCTCCATAGCTAAAGAAAGGTAGCGGTATTCCAATAACAGGAAACAGCCCAATGGTCATTGCAATATTCACAGTAAAATGAAAGAAAATAATTCCCACTACGCTATAGCCAAAAATGCGTGAAAATGTTGATTTCTGCCTTTCAGATAAATAAACCAATCTTAACAACAATGTGGTGAAAAGGCCCAACATCAAAAGGCTACCAACCCAGCCATGTTCCTCTCCAATAGTGCAAAAAATAAAATCTGTAGTTTGCTCAGGAACAAAATCGAACTTGGTCTGTGTCCCTTCCAAAAATCCTTTACCGGCAAAACCACCTGAACCAATTGCAATTTTGGACTGAGTTACGTTCCATCCTACACCCAGCGGGTCAATATTGGGATTTACCAAAGACAATACTCGTTTCTGCTGGTGAGGTTGAAGCACCTCCGTAAGAATAAAGTCTACACTCCTCACAACAGAAGTGACCACAATGGCTCCAGCAACAATGTATACCAATCGTCTGGGTGTTCTAGCATTTAGTCCTAAAGCCAGCAGAGTTATCACAGCTATTCCTGCCAATAACACTGTTTGACTAACGAGTAATGTCAGAATGAACACCACAAAAAACGATAACGCAATAATGAGTAACAAAGGAGGCATACCCTCTCTAAACAACGGAACAACCAAAGCAGCAAAAACCAAAGCCGTACCTGTGTCTCCCTGAAGTATAGTGAGTGCCATAGGAACCAAAATAATTGCAAAGGATATTCCCAAAGTATTGAGGTCAGTCAGCTTCCTGGTAGCATGGTCCAGGTATTTAGCAAGTGCAAAAGCCGTTGCAAACTTGGCAAATTCCGAAGGTTGTAATCCAAACCCGCCGATACCTATCCAAGATTTTGAGCCTGCTACTTCTTTGCCTCCAATAAGAATGAACAGAAGCATGGCCATTACCACCCCATAAATGATGTAAGCGGATAAGTCAAAAAACTTATAGTCAAAGAAAAAAATACCAAAAGCGATTAAAACTGACGTTCCAATCCAAATCAGTTGCTTCCCCCCACTTGTGCTAAAATCAAAAATACTTTGGTTTATATCCGGATCGTATTCAGCCGCATAGATATTCAACCAGCCTGCTAGTACAAGCGCCCCATATACTGAAACTGAGAGCCAGTCAATTTTCTGCGATAGTTGGTCTTGGCGCATTTTTTGGTAAATATCTTTCTTCTAACACATAATCTTCTAGCCACGGTCTGGAAACCCTGCCTAGCACGTATTTCTCTGCTAGCAGACTGGCCACAGATACTGCTGCTCTTCCACCTTGTCCTGCATTTTCTACATATGCCGCAATAGAAATCTGAGGATTATCCTGCGGAGCAAACCCCATAAATCCCGAGTGATCTTCACCATGCGGATTCTGAACGGTACTGGTTTTGCCCGCCAGCTTCAGTGAATCTAAGTAGCCTCGAATTCCTGAGCCAGCCTTTACAACCTGTTCCATCCCAAGAATTATGGGCTCAAATAGCTCAGGATCGAAAGGAAGTATTTCTTTTTTGATGTTTGGATTAGGCCACCCTTCTATCTTATCTACCAGATGAGGAGTGATAAAATATCCGCGATTTGCAAGAATTGCACCCAGATTGGCCATCTGAAGTGGTGTCACCAAAAGTTCTCCCTGGCCAATACTTAAGGAAGCAATATTCGAATATTTCCAACGCTTTGCTCCATACACTCTGTCGTACCATTCCAGGCTTGGCACATTTCCAGTAATCTCATTTGGCAGATCTACACCTAGTTTTCTTCCAAGACCAAAACTCATCACAAATGCTCTCCATTTTTCAAGGCCAATACGAGAATCAATATAAGGACTCTCATCCGCGCCTTGCTGCACCATTCGACGCATGATTAGGTAAAAATAGTTGTTGGACGATTTGGTAATTGCTTTGATCATGTTGTATGGACCCGGAGGCGCCAAATCACCAATATTGCTGCCATCTGTGGTTATCACCTCATTGGCAGTAATTACTCCTTCATGCATAGCGATAATGCCCTGAATGGTTTTAAACATTGAGCCTGGCGGATATCTCGCCTGAATCGGGCGATTCAAAAAAGGCTTGTTTACATCCTTGTTTAGTTCAGGAAAATTCTTACTTAGGCTTTTGCCGCTTAATAGTTGTGGATCATAAGATGGTGCAGACACAAAAGCCAGTATCTCTCCTGTGCTCGGTTCAATCGCCACAACACTTCCCACTTTTCCTTCCATCAATTTTTCAGCATATTGCTGAAGCTCAAGATCAATTGTTAGATGAATGTTTTCACCGGATTGAGGTAATGTATCATACTCTCCATCACGATAGTCGTCTTTGATGATCCCTTGCACATTAACGACCTTAAAAGTCGACCCTCGCTTTCCTCGGAGGTGCTCTTCGTAAGACTTTTCAATCCCACCAATACCGATGTAATCTCCGGATTTGTAATAGTTTGTGGTATCGCGGTTGAGAAAGTTTCTATTGACCTCACCAACATAACCTACAACATTGGCTAATGATTGCGTATTATATGACCGAATGGTTCTTGGCAGGACATAAAACCCGGGATAGTTAATCAGTTGATCCTGCAGTTTGGCAAATAACTCATCAGATATTTGTTCAATGAACTTCGAGGCTAGTATAGATGAATATCCTTTGGCCTTCTGCAAGTTTTCTTCAAGCTCTTCTCGCTCAATCCCTAATAAATTACAAAATGCCGTGGTGTCAGCAATTTCAGCTTCCTTAGGTACAATCATCAAATCAAATACCGGTGAGTTATAGATTACCAGACTGTCATTCCTATCATATACAAGCCCTCTAAAAGGATATTGGACAATTTTCTGAACTACGTTGTTTTCCGCAGCTATCTTATAGTCTTCATCAATAATCTGGATATAGAAAAGTCGGACAGCAAAGATCATTACTGTCATAAGAATGAGTCCCCGAATCAGTAAACTCCGCCCTCTCATGATCGTTTTCTATTTGGAGTAATAATGAAGTTAATAATAAATATCCATGTGGAGCTCAGCAAGCTGCTGAAGAAGGTTTTACTTATCACCGTACCAAACAAATGGAATCCACCATTTTCAATTACGAAAATTAAAAAATGATGTACAAAAACCAGAGGGTAAATGAAATATAGAAATCCTGATTTCTTAAGACTTGCAACATTCAAGTTGGTCATTTCCTGTGCATCGTCATTGGCTACTCTTAGCCAGAAGTTTCTAATAAAAAGTACAAATACCGAGGCGGAAGCATGAATGCCGGGAGTATTTGTAAATACATCAACAAGTAATCCTGTGAAAAAACCAATCACCATTAAATTAGATCGGCTAAGAGTGCGTGGTAATAGTATCAAAAAACCGACGTAGAAAAAACCGAATGCCTTATCAAAAAGTGAAATACGATGCACAAGAGGAAGCTGCACCAGCAGAAGCAGGAGGAAGTTCAGAATCTGTTCTTTTATGCTAATTCTGGTCATTGTACCGCTAGAGAATCCTTTTCTGGTTTTAACAAATCTTTAATCACATATACATGATATAGGCTTGTAAAGTCCGTTGCTAACTTCACCTTAGCATCATAAAATGTCATGTGCTCCTCCAAGTTCAATTCATCAATAATCCCAATCAGAATGTTTTCTGGAAAAACGGAATTAAATCCTGAGGTTACTATAGAGTCACCTACTTTTAACTTAATATGTCGGGGAATGTATTTCAAACTGGCCCTTGAATAATCCTCTTGATCCCACTGAATCGTTCCTTTTGTCTCGGTGCGTTTGACTTTTGATGACACCAGAAGCTTCGGGTGGAGGAGCGAATAAATGGTGGCAAAACCATTGGTAACTGACTTCACTTGACCTACCACACCAAACGCCGAGATGACACCCATACCCACATCAATACTGTCATTTCTTCCGGCAGAGATCGTAATGAAATTAGCACTTCTCTCAAATGTATTGTTGATTACCCGAGCTCCAACTACATGGTATTGATCTAGTGTATCCAAGTACGAAGATGGTTCGGTGCGCAACTGTCTCAATTCTTGTTGCAATCGCTCATTTTCCAACATCAATTGCTCGTTTACCTCCACCAATTGAAAGTAGTCGCTAATATTGTTTGAAGTTTGTGTGAGTGAGGCCGCTGCCTCATTGCTCGAGTTTAGGAAAGATGCGTTGTATCGGTTATTGAAATTGATGAGAAGCCACGCACTCAGGATTTCCAAGCCAATAAAAACGGCTATCTCTCGCTGCTGATAAAGGAAATCTAAAAGCCTTTGCATTCAGTTCTTAGGTCATCAATACCGCTTTATATTGATTCAGGTTTTTCAATGCTGCACCTGTACCTCTAACCACAGCTCTCAACGGATCTTCTGCAATATGAATTGGCAGCTTGGTCTTCATTGCCAATCGCTTATCTAAGCCACGAAGCATAGCTCCTCCTCCAGTCAGGTAAATACCATTGTCGTAAATGTCTGCAGAAAGTTCGGGTGGAGAAATCTCCAGGGCTTTCAAGACAGCCTCCTCAATCTTAGAAACCGACTTATCAATCGCAAAAGCGATCTCAGAATATGAAATCTTAATCACCTTAGGGATACCTGTCATTAAGTCCCTTCCGCGGATTTCGAAATCTTCAGGAGCATCCTCATCTAGTTCTGTTAAAGCTGAGCCAACCTCAATCTTCACCTTCTCTGCAGTCCGTTCTCCTATCAGAAGGTTGTGTTGCCTTCGCATATAATCCAAGATGTCTTTGTTGAAAGAATCTCCTGCAACACGGATCGATTGATCACAAACAATACCGCTTAGGGCAATTACTGCAATCTCAGTGGTACCTCCTCCAATGTCCACAACCATGCTTCCTACAGGTTGATCGATATCTATTCCAATGCCGATCGCAGCGGCGATAGGTTCGTGGATCATATATACTTCCTTGGCTCCGGCATGTTCCGCTGAGTCACGAACAGCTCGTTTTTCAACCTCCGTAATACCTGAAGGTATACAGATGATCATCCGATGAGATGCTGGCAAAAAGCTTTTCTTACCCTTGTCCATCATCTTGATCATCCCTCGGATCATATGTTCTGCTGCATGGAAGTCAGCTATCACACCGTCCTTAAGCGGACGAATGGTTTTAATGTTTTCGTGTGTTTTCTCGTGCATCTGCATTGCATCTCTGCCAATGGCCAGCACTTTGTTGGTGTTCTTGTCAATTGCAATAATTGACGGCTCGTCTACCACCACCTTATCCTTACTGATAATAAGTGTATTGGCAGTACCTAAATCGATAGCTATGTCGCTCTGGAAAAAATCAAAAAGACCCATGAATGCTCACTCAGAATTTGAGCACGAATTTAGGCTCGATTTTGCATAAAAACTAAAGCATCAACAATTAGTGATAAAAGTTTCATTTTTAAGAAGTTGTACGCTGTTGTTTTGTCTTTATAATGCGCATTTTTCCACGTAGCTCATTGATAGTTTCTTTTGATAGCTCCATGTAGATTCGAAAGCTGTCATTTGCCACAAGTTTTTCAGCAATCAACATCTCAAAAGCTTTATTTTGAGCAACTTGAACACGTTTCACACGCTTCATTCCATCAGCGATAGTGTCCAATCTCGAAATACCGTTTTTTATATTCATTAGATCCTCATAAAACTCATCAATTTTATCCTTCTTTTTCTGAGCTTGCCATTTCGTGAGTGAAACAATCCCACTCCACAGAGCTATGATTATCGATAGAATTACACCGCCAAGCTCTGCATACCTTTCAATAAAGCTTGGCTCCTCTCTTTCAAGAAATATTCGTGCCCCTTCATGAAGAGGGATGTTGAGCTTTGCTTGATCAAAATCCTCTTTCATTCCTTCAAAAAGTAATGGATCTATGGAAGTGAAAATCTGGCGGTTTCTCAACATCGTTTTTGTGAAATCATTCACCGCCACTTCTCCCATACCAGATCTTACCATCATTACTAAGTCCACTGAAAGTGTGACAATCGGCCTGTCGGTGAAACTCCAGTATGAATTATCTGGAATAATGAAAGGTGAAAGCCGTGGGTACTTCAAGGTTATTCCTTTAACTACCGAAGCATCACTCAGATTTCTTGCATCATCGAATGAAAAAAGCTTGAAGCCCTCATAGTCTTGAAGGTGTTGCTTATTGAAAAGGTTGGTCAGCTCTACCACAACATTAGCCTCCGGCATGCTAAACGTAACATCTATAAGAGAACTATCTAAACCGTAATAGTCCCACAGATCCATCATCAGGTTGTACGTTGGTGAATTTTCACGTCCGATATATACCGGCCCTGCGTACATAAGAGCAGCAAATGAACTGGCATCCATTCCTTCTTTGTAGAGAAGATGCAGCACTTCAGAATACACTGAGAATGCAGAATTGAGTCCATCCTGATAGTTTACATAGTTTTCTACCAAAGCAATATCCATCTTTCCAAGGATCAAACTATCCAGGTTTGCATTGGTATTTACCCCTTCAACAAGCATAATTTCAACATTAAACTCACTTTCAAGAAGGTCCTTCATCTTGGTAGCAATTTCTCTATTTGGACCTTCATCGTTGTAGATGAATGAAAATGTAAGTGTCGTTGGATTGCAAGACGCAAGGAATATTGTGACTAATGCAACAGTGATTATTTTCTTCATAATAGCATATTACGCTTACTTTAAAAATAGTGCTAATTTTTTTGTGTCAGATTATTGACACTTCGCATTTTGCACCTAAATCACATTCAGTCATTATTTTGCATTATTTTAGGAGTAGTTTTGCTGCCTGTAGCTGAGGGTGAATTTTATTGAATGAAAATAAGTCGCCTGAAGCAATTCTATATTTGAATTTGATTGCCATGATTTTTGACACGAAATAGGCCGCTTAAAACAGACAAGACAAATGAGAAATATTTCCTTAACGGATAGGATTAAATACCGCTTTGACAGTTTTGTTTCCCAAGGAACGATCTCCATGATCAAGGGATTGGGAATTATCACCGTGGTGGTAATAATATTGTTTGGAGTTGCACTTTTGTTGTTGGGATTGCATCCTGACCATGAGGCCAACTTCAACATTTTCGAATCCTTCTGGGTGAATCTAACACACGCTTTGGATCCTGGCGTATTAGGAAATCATGACGAGAATTGGCCATTCAGGCTCTTTATGCTTTTGACGACTGTCATCGGTCTGGTGATTATTTCCACTTTGATTGGTCTCGTCTCCAATGGTATCCTTACCAAGCTTGAAGTTTTAAGAAAAGGTCGTTCATTCGTTATTGAAAAAGATCATGTTCTTATTCTGGGATGGTCTTCCAAAATATTTACCATCATTCCTGAGATTGTTGAGGCTAACGAAAATCAAAAAAGAGGAGTTATAGTCATCCTTGCCGATATGGACAAAGTCTTGATGGAGGATGAAATCAAGGACAAAGTAGGAAATACTGGTACCACGCACGTGATTTGTAGAACCGGAAACCCGATTGATGTTCACGATTTAAAGATTGCAAATCCCTTCGATACTAAGTCTATCATCATTCTGGATAAGGAAAACGAAAACTCCGATAGCCAGATCATCAAAACTATTGTTGCGATAGTAACTGATCCCAAAAGAGAAATACTTAGAGGTATGGCTGATCAGCGTCCTTATCACATCACTGCAGAGATGGAGGACAAGAAAAACTTTGATGTAGCCAAAATGGTGGGTAAAGACGAGGTTGAACTTATCCTTTCGGATGAGATTATCTCAAAGATTATGGTTCAAACTAGTCGGCAGTCTGGTTTGAGTGTGGTTTATCAAGATCTCATGGACTTTGATGGTGATGAAATATATTTTGAAGATGCACCATCATTGGTTGGCAAATCTTTTCGAGATGTGCTATTCGCATATGAAGATTCAGCCATTATGGGAATTCAGTTTTCTGATGGTCATGTGGCCATCAACCCACCGATGGACACTGTTTTTGGTAAAGGAGACAAAGTGATTGGTATCACCGAAGATGACGATACTTTGATTCCAAATTCCAGTCCCGTAGATCCACATGAAAGCAAAATTGTCTACACTGAGCCTGAGCCACAGGATAGTGAAAAACTTTTAATTGTGGGTTGGAATAACCGTGCTAGATATATAATCAGAGAGCTGGACAATTATGTCCCTCCTGGATCAGCCGTTCGCATCGTTTCAAAATTCCCGGATGCAGAAGAGACCGTAAACCAGCTGAAGAACAATGTACAGAATATAACCATTGAGTTTGAGGTAAGAGACACAACAGGCAGAGAAACACTAGAGTCTATGGGTCTTGAGCAATATGACTATATCATTTTGCTCTGCTACCAAAATAGCTTCCCTATACAGGAGGCAGATGCTCAAACTCTGATCACATTGCTTCACCTAAGAAACTTTACAGAGTTAAAAGGGAGTAAGTACAAAATTGTGAGTGAGATGCTTGATATTCGAAACAGGCAGCTTGCAGACATTACAAGTGCTGATGACTTTATTGTAAGTGACAAACTCATCAGTTTATTGATGAGTCAGGTTTCTGAAAACAAAGATCTTATGCGGGTATTTGAAGATCTATTCGATGCTGATGGGTCTGAGATATACATCAAGCCAGCACGAGAATATGTTCAGACAGGAATGTCTATGAATTTTTATACGATATTGGAATCTGCGGCAAGGAAAAATGAGGTTGCCATTGGATATCGGGTAATTAGCAAGGCAAGGAATGCCGACGAACAATACGGGGTAGTATTGAATCCGAAGAAGTCAGATGAGTTTACTCTGGAAGAAAACGATATGGTAATCGTTCTATCCGAAGATTAGCCGTTAGCCAGAGCTTCCCTTATTTCTTTCATGGCTCTTCTTCTATAAAGCCTGGTGTTGTGACTTGTGGGTCTGATGTTTTTAATATAATCAAGAACATCATTTTTTTGATGACCATTCAAGCTTTGAACAGAAGAAATAATCTCAGTTTCTAATCCTAAATAATTCATAACATGTGTGGTTTATATCTAAACTAATTTACGATCCAAGTGTTAGTTGGGTTTTAGGCTAATATTGTATTTCGATGAACACATGCAGCCCAAATATTAAACTTTAGTAATATTCCATCATTTTACACAAGCTGAATAGATAAAAAACACCTAAATTCAATTCGTTAAAACAACTATAACCCATGTCTAGTCACTCCAATGAAATCTCGCAGTTCTTAGAGAAGATTGCGCAGAAAAACCCACACGAGTCAGAATTTTTGCAAGCAGTAGAGGAGGTAGCCGAAACTATTATTCCATTTATCGCTGATAAGCCAAAATATAAAGACTCGAATATTTTAGAAACAATGTGCGAGCCTGAGCGCGTTTTTATGTTTCGCGTGCCCTGGCTAAACGATAAAGGAGAAGTGCAAGTAAATAGAGGCTATAGAATTCAAATGAATTCTGCAATAGGCCCATATAAAGGGGGTCTGCGGTTTCACCCTTCTGTAAACCTCAGTATTCTTAAATTTCTAGCATTCGAGCAGGTGTTTAAGAATAGCCTTACCACACTTCCAATGGGTGGCGGAAAAGGTGGATCGGATTTCAATCCCAAAGGAAAGAGCGACAATGAAGTAATGAAATTTTGCCAAAGCTTCATGACTGAATTGAGCAAGTATATTGGCCAGTTTACGGACGTTCCCGCTGGAGATATCGGTGTGGGTGGACGCGAAATAGGCTACTTGTTTGGTCAATATAAACGAGTGCAGGGCGAATTTACAGGCGTATTGACCGGAAAAGGAAGAGAATATGGTGGATCGTTGATTCGTCCAGAAGCCACTGGATATGGATGTGTCTACTTCTCCCAGGAAATGCTCAAATTCAAAGACAACGATCTTGATGGGAAAGTTTGCGTGGTTTCAGGATCAGGTAACGTTGCACAATTTGCAATAGAAAAATTAATTCAAAGTGGATCTAAAGTCGTGAGTGCTTCTGATTCCGGAGGTTCTATCTACGATAAAGATGGCATTGATCAGGAAAAACTTGAGTTTATCAAAGAATTAAAGAATGTAAAAAGAGGTAGAATTAGCGAATACGCAGATAAGTACAAAAGCGCTGAGTTCAGAGAAGGAAAAACTCCATGGGACATCAAATGCGATCTGGCATATCCTTGTGCAACTCAAAACGAATTACCTCTGGAATCGGCTAAGGCGCTTGTTTCCAATGGATGCATGGGCGTTTTCGAAGGTGCCAATATGCCAACTACTGCAGATGCCGTAGAACACATCAAATCTAACAAGCTTATGTTCAGTCCCGGAAAAGCTTCCAATGCTGGAGGTGTAGCTACATCAGGGCTTGAGATGTCTCAAAACTCACTTCGATTGTCTTGGACGAGAGAGGAAGTAGATGATAAGCTCCGTGGCATTATGAAAGACATTCATGAAAATTGCGTAAATCACGGTCAAGAAAGCAAAGACTATGTTGACTATGTGAAAGGAGCCAATATTGCCGGATTCGTCAAAGTGGCAAACGCTATGCTAGCACAAGGAGTAGTTTAAAGCTTCTTAAGACATATAAAACTCTGAGCGCGCTCGTTATGATGCACTAACGTTCTCAAGGGTTCGATTTCTTCGAACCCTTTTTTTATGTCATCATAAAGATTCTGGGTTAATGCAAAATGTATCTTGCTATCTGGAAACTCTACTTCTCCGTTTTCTAATGGTTTGCCAATGTCTGTATCTATCATTGAATCCATACATAAGTACAAAACTCCTTCGCTTTTCAGAAGTCCTGATAACTTCCCCCACATTTCATAAAAGTCCTCTACTGAAGTAGCAAAGTGCAGTACGCGGCTACAGATTATCAGATCAAACTGTTTGTCGGTAGAGCTATCTCTAAAATCCTGAGTCAAAAAAGTGACATTGGCACCAGCTATTGATTTAGCGAGATACTCTAGAAGTTTAATTTTAGAATCATCTGTATCCCAGCCATGATATTCGAATCCTTGTCGAATAAAATAAATCCCATTCCTTCCTTCCCCGCATCCTATATCCAGCACTTTAGACCCAGTTTGGACATGACCTTTCAGGATCAAATCCAGTAGGAAGAGATCCATATCACCAAAGAAGTTGTTTACCGCTTGAATATTCATACCTGATTTATTCAAATCCGACAAAATCGAAACAAATATCTGGAAAAGTGAAACTAGTTTCCTAAATTTTCGTTTTCGACAAAATCGAAACAAATAAATTTCTATTCTAAATTAATATAAACTGACACGGTTGTGAAAGGAACTAACCTGGGAGAACTAGAAGAACTTGTCATGCTTTCGGTAGGCATCCTATACGATGATGCTTACGGCCTGGCCATCCAGAAGGAGATTAAGGAGCGCTGCAAACGATCAATCACCATTAGTACGGTGCACTCGGTAACTAGTCGCCTAGAAGATAAAGGTTACCTAAGCGCCCGATACGATGGAGCCACACCCGAAAGAGGCGGTAGAAGAAAACGGCTTTTTAGACTGACGACTGCAGGGCAGGCAACGATAGTGAAAATTCGTGAAATGCGTCAAAGCATGTGGGACGCGATTCCAGACATAGCTCTTGCTAATGGATAAAAAACCAAAACTTCTAGATCGAACAAGCAATCTCCTGCAAAATTATTGCAGGTCATCTATTGTAGAAGGCATAATAGGCGATCTGGAAGAAGCATTTTTTGAAAATAAAGAAAGCAAAGGGGCCTTTAGAGCCAAAGCCATTCACCTATTACAAGTGATTGGTTTCCTAAGGCCCAGATTTAGAAAAAGGTCAAAACAATCAAATTTCGAAGCTATGATACGCAATTATCTTGTCGCTACAATAAGAAACTTAAGCAGGCATAAATTCTATGCTACCATCAATATTTTTGGTTTGGCTATAGGCATGTCCGCAGGATTTATGATTCTTCAATATGTCTATCATGAGCTTACTTATGATTCATTTATTCCCAACAAGGAGAATATTTATAGAATCCAAACCAATCGATACAATCAAGGAGAGCTTTCCACCCAATGGGCCGCAGGTGCCGCAGGTGCCGGTAATCTCATGAATCGTGATTTCCCAGAAGTACTTGATTACGTGAACCTCACTTCAAGTAGGGCACAGATTTCGTATGATCAAAAGTATTTTGAGCTTACACATCCTTATTATGCCGGTGCAAACTTCTTCGAGTTCTTTTCAGTTCCGCTAATCAGAGGAGTGGACAGCACGGCATTGAAAGATCCAATGACTGTAGTGTTAAGTGAAACGCTAGCAACAAAGATCTTTGGAGATGAAGATCCCATGGGTAAAATCATCAAAATGAATGATGCCAATGATTTTAAGGTCACAGGTGTGTTCCTGGATTTTCCTGAGCGATCTCATATGAAGTTTGACTTACTCTATTCCTTTGAGTCATTTGTCACATTTACTAGTGAAGAGTCTCGCACTGCCTGGAACTGGGATGGTTTTTTGAATTACGTGAAGCTTCATCCTGACGCTGATCCTGCTTCATTATATGAAAAGTTTGATCCATGGTTGACCGAGTTGAGAGGCGAGGAGGACCAGGCCAACTTTAGAATGGAATTCATCTTCCAGCCACTTACGAAAATCCATTTGACATCTAACTATCGAATGGAAATTAAGCCAACCGGTGATGAGAAAACTACCTACTTCTTGTTAGTAATAGGATTATTTGTACTGTTTATTGCTTGGATCAATTATATAAATCTGACCACTGCTCGAGCTCTTAGCAGAGCAAAGGAAGTAGGTATTAGAAAAGTAATGGGAGGCCATCGATCCCAACTTATCGCTCAATTTCTCTTTGAGTCTTTCTTTTTAAACCTCTTATCCTTTGTCTTAGCTACTTTGGTCGTGTTCCTTGTGTTTCCATCCTTCAATTCATTTGTAGGTAAAGGTATTGCTTATACCTGGCCAGATTCGCCGGTTTTTTGGTTTGGGTTAGGAGGTGTATTCATCCTTGGTCTTATTTTATCTGGTTTCTATCCTGCTTTCATTCTGTCCAATTTCAAACCGATTGCAGTTCTGAAGGGAAAATTCGCTTCAAGCTCTAGTGGCAACACCTTGCGTAAAGGTTTGGTGACTTTTCAGTTTCTTGCATCGGTTGTGCTAATCACTGGGACCTTCGTAGTATACAAGCAGATGAACTTTCTTCAGTCTCAGGATCTTGGAGTAAACATCGCTCAAACCATGGTGATCAAGACGCCTCAATTTCGCAGTGATTCGGTCATGGAAATTAAAGATGCCGTCTTCCAGAATCTACTTAAATCCGATCCTTCTGTAGTTGGCTTCACATCTTCATCAGCAGTACCTGGCCGCACTCCAGATTGGAACGCTGGAGGCATCAGGCTTTTAACTCAAGATGAATCGATGTCCAATCAATATAGGATCATTGGAGCCAATGCGAATTATCTGCACTTCTACGATTTGGATATGGTAGCTGGTCGTGGTTTTGATGAATCATATGGCACGGAAGAGGGCAATGTTTTATTTAATGAAACTGCCATCAATCAAATCGGATTTCAAACAGCTGAAGAAGCACTCAATCAAAAAATAAATTTCTGGGGCGACACATTCAACATCGTTGGTGTGGTGAAAAATTATCGTCAGGAATCTCCAAAGCAAGCGTATGATGCTCTCATTTTTAGGTATTTCCCAAATACCTCAGGCTTTTATTCTGTGAAAATTAGTACTGAGAATATGCACGGTGCTATTGATAATATGCAAGCCCATTGGGAAGCGTCGTTCGGCAATAAGGTTTTCGATTTTTTCTTTCTAGACGATTACTATAATGAACAATATCAAGCTGAAGTCAAATTCGGTTCCATTTTCGGACTATTTGCGATACTGGCAATCCTGGTGGCCTGTCTCGGCCTATTTGGCCTATCATCATTCATAACCAGTCTCCGGTCCAAAGAAGTAGGTGTCAGAAAGGTGCTTGGTGCTTCATTGCAACAATTGTTGAGGCTGTTAACGTGGGACTTTATAAAGCTCGTGGCAGTTTCTATTGTAATTGCTGCTCCACTAAGCTGGTGGCTAATGAAAAATTGGCTGGCAGGGTTTGAAAATCGAATTCAGCTTGGAATAGGCATATTCTTGGTTCCGGCACTTAGCATTGTAATAATTGCTATCTCTACTGTGGCTTTTCATACATATAAAACCGCAGTATTGAACCTTGCAGACACTTTGCACGACGAATAGCTTAAGGTTTATAGATATCTATTTCCTTTTGGAATCCTCCGGATAGTTCACTGAACGGCATAATGACAACTAGTAATTCATCTTCAAACTCTGCGGAAATATTCTCGAGCTCCACGTCTACGGAGATTTTTATCATTCCCAGGACGTTGGGCAACGTATAGGAGTTGACATGGACATTTTGGTAGACCATTAGATCGCTTCCATTCACTTCTACTTTGATATCATCCGGCTCAATAGAAGGAATACTTACTTCAAGTCGGTAATGGTCCTTCTCAGTCGTTGTCTTAAACGTGGGGAAAACTGAACCTCCATTAATACTATTTATAAGATTGGTTGTTTCAGCTAATCGTTTGCTTAATTCTTTCTCTACTCTCATATGCTCTCAGCTAATTCACTTATTTATTGGCAAAACCCATTCCAAAAGTAATCATGCTTTATTAACGTGTCAGTATGGCTGATTCTTTTATATAGGTAGCCATATTGACTGGTTTTTTCTTCTCAACATTTCATCCTACAAAAGAAACATTCCAACCATCTTTCTGTCCTTGAGGTAATTGGATTTAATAATTTCAATAAAATCAACGAATAAAACTCATGAAAAGGACTTTACTAATTCTAACAACGCTACTATCAATTGGGGCTGTCGCTCAGAATGAACGACCGAAAACTCTGATAGGCAATGATCCGGAAGATATTTCCGGTTTTGGAGGTGTGCTATTTTCATTTACCCCTATTGATGGAGATTTATCTACACTCACCGGAGGTGGTGGCGCTGTGCTCTTCGACAATACATTTTTTATTGGAGGCTATGGCCTTGGACTGACTGGCAACCATGAATTCAATTTTGGAGGTGAAGACTTAACTTCAAGCTACGGACACGGTGGTTTTTGGTTAGGATATATCATCAAGCCAGACGACCTGCTTCACATGGGAATAGACACCAAACTTGGCTGGGGCAGTGTGACGACAAAATCGAGAACGACAAATGAAGCTGTTGGGGAAGATGACGTGTTTGTGTTTAATCCTCAATTTTTCGGAGAAGCTAATATTGCCTATTGGTTTAAAATCAATGCATCTATAGGATATCAAAAAACCATAGGTGTGGATAACATTTACTTTGATGCCGGTGATTTCGATGGGCCTACATTTGGTATCTCACTACTTTTTGGATGGTTCAATTAACCTGAAATGCGTTAAATTTCAAAGGTGCTTTCATCTCTATGGCAGTACCTTTGAAATTAAATTTTAAACGTATGACTTCCTCAAATTACAAACGCGCAATCATTGGATTCATCTTGGTATTCATTGGAGGGATTTTTCTGCTTGACAATCTGGGGTTTGATATCGACATCCCGTATTATCTCTTTTCCTGGCCCGCTATTTTTGTTGTCTTTGGAGTTATAAACCTTCTCTCTGGTAATGGAAGGGCTTCTTTAATGTTTTTTAGTTTAGGTGCAGCCTTCTATCTGCATTACTATAACGTCTTACGGATAGGCCAAATCTGGCCGGTCATTTTAATTTTTATTGGACTCTCATTTATCCTGAGAAGAAAATCAGCTCCGCGAAAAATCTCTGAGAGTGGTGATAAATATTTTGATGAGGTCGCCATTTTCGGTGGAACCGAGCGCAAATACATTTCTGAAGACTTGCAAGGAGGAAAGATTACGTGTGTTTTTGGCGGATCAGAAATTGACTTGCGAGGATCAAAAGCACAAGATGGTGCAGTCATAGAAATCTTCTGCATGTTTGGAGGTGTAGAGCTTATGGTTCCCGAGGATTGGAAAATAAACATGGACGCAACTGCCATTTTCGGTGGTTTCAGTGATTCTCGAAAAAATGTAACTAGCGCAACTACAACCACGGTTCACATAAAAGGCTTTACCATGTTTGGAGGAGGTGAAATTAAAAACTGAATTATGCTTGAGTTAGGGGATGGATCCGTCACATTGCGTCCGCTTAAGAAAGCCGATGCGAGTCCAATTGCTCAGCTAATAAATAATCGGAAAATATGGGACAACCTTCGAGACATTCCATACCCTTATCATCTAAAGGACGCTGAGGCTTTTATTGAGTTGTCTTCTCAGCAAGTCCCTGTGGCCACATTTGGCATTTTCTTTAAAGGGGAATTGTGCGGGGTAATTGGGTTGATTATGCAAAAAGATATCTATCGATTATCTGCAGAGGTCGGCTATTGGATAGGCGAACCATTTTGGGGCAAAGGGTTGGCAACAAAATCGCTCTCACTCATCACAGATTATGCATTTTCCGAGCTTGGACTTAATCGTCTTTACGCCGGAGCTTTTGCGCACAATGAAGCTTCTAGGAAGGTGTTGGAAAAATGTGGCTATCAGAGGGAGGGGATTGCCAAAAACGCTATCATTAAAAACAATCAGATTTTGGATGAGTACAAATACGCCATCCTAAAATCTGATTTCCTTAATTAAGTCATTTGCCATCTCCCAACAGCTCGTAACCTTGATTAATGCCAAGTTCTGTAGCAGGCACTCCATCCCTCATCCATTTCGGCATAGGCTCACCTTTTAGATAATAATCAAAAAATTGAGCCAAGCGAATGTTGAAATCAATCCTGTTTTGAACTTTTACCGGCCAGTGTGGCTCACCTCGATAGTTTAGCATCCAAGCAGGCTTACCTAACCTTCTCAGAGCGCCAAAATATTCGATACCTTGATACCATGGCACAGCACCGTCTTCATCATTGTGCATGATCAGTACAGGCGTTTGCATTTTATCGACGAAGAAAATAGGTGAATTTTCAATGTACCGTAGTGGATATTCCCACAGCGAACCGCCAATACGACTTTGTGTTCTTTCGTATTGGAACATTCGGCTCAATCCTGATCCCCACCTGATACCTCCATATGCACTGATCATGTTAACCACCGGAGCTCCTGATTCTGCGCACTTAAATATGTTGGTTTCGTTTAGCAAATGAGCAATTTGATAACCTCCCCAGCTATGTCCTTGAACACCAATGTTACCTTCGTCTACAAATCCTTTTTCAATTAATGAGGTGACGCCTGGAATCACACAGTTGTAGGCATCTTCTCCCGGGTATCCTGTTTTGTAATTAACATTCGGATTGAATATAAGATACCCTCGAGAAGCATAGAAGCTATAAGTAATGGTTGATCTACCTGGGTATGGTTCTCTATGGCTATTCAATCGATCAGAACTTTTCTCATAGAAATTGACAATCATTGGATATTTCTTATTTGGATCAAACCCTTCAGGCTTCACGAGCATTCCTTCCATCTTCTGACCGTCCAATGATGTCCAGTACACAAGTTCAATCGTTCCCCACTTATAGTCCTTTTGTTGCGGATTGATGCTGCTTATCTTTTTCAAGGACTTGAATGAACCATCCGTTGCTAGAATATCTGGAAATGTTTGGAAGTTTTCTTGGGTAAATATTAGGTTCTTATTGTCTCGCGCCTTTGCAAATGAACTGTATTGGTAATCTCCGGAAAGCAATTCTGAAGGAGAATTTTTGCCATAAGTAAAAGATAATAAGGCTTCCTTCTTCGTGTCCTTATAAAAAGCTGAAAGTAGGAGTTTTTGTCCCTTTTTGATGAACCTTTCATCGTTATCAAGTTTCACATATCGAAAGGTAAGTCCTTTGCTTCTCCCATTTGGAGTAATTCGCTTTGCGGGCGTGTTCATTGCGGGATCTATTTCCCAAATGTCGTAGCGATCATAAATCAATACGCGATCATCGTTTTCGGTCCAACTCATTACTCCATAAGGCCATGGGTCGGAAGGCGTATCATGTGTTTCGTTGAAGAATGCTACCTGCTTATTTGTTGTTAATTGCCTGGTTGTATTGTCTTTGAAAGAATAAGCAAACCATGCGGAATCAATGTTATTATACCAATAAGCATATTTCCCTAGCGGTGAAAGTAAGATAGATCCTCGAACTCCTTCTAGAATTTTTGTCTTGCTACCATTGGACAGATTAAGTCTATAAACGTCATTCAATGTGTATCCTTCCCATGTCATCAGCTTTCGGTAGTTGTAATCGCTCATAGCCAAAGCGGTATTGCCATCGCCTTCATCACTTACATTGATCCTAGAAAAACCTGTTCCTCCCAACTGAACAAAACCGTCTTCCTCTGTATTGTAGTAGCTGAGATAGCCAAATTTCAAATCATCGTTTTTTTCATTCTCCTGATGCGTGAAGAGTCTTTGATCGTTGGAGTTCCATACCTCCACATTCACAATTTCATCATCCAGAAGTGCCGTGTCCTGAAGTACGGGAAACTCTTTAATCTCAAAAAACAAACGCTTTCCGGTTTCGGAGAAATAGGGTTTGAAATCACTGTTGACCATTAATTGGTCCAGCACGCTATTGTTAGCTATAGCCTTACTGCTGTCCCATTCAGTTTTGTAATAATTCAAATGGTAATCTCTTTGAAGTGCCTTGGTAGTATCTATATCAGCAATGAATGTGAGTTGGGTTCCCTTGTTGTCCCAGGTCAGCTGCGAATATTTGCCTTTAGATCGATATACCGGTTGGAAGGATTTAGATTCAAAGTTAAAGATGTAAACGCCTTCTTTTGTAGTGCTGTCGTTTCCGGTTGTGGTTAATGCAAGTCCCGCTCCTTCCTCTGCGATTACATAGTCCAGTACATATGGAAATGAATATTCAGACTGATCAGAAAGGTTTTTTATCACCAGATCAAAGCCGTTCTTTTTGCTTCGTTTCTTTTCTTTCTTTTTGGCTGTATCCGGAGCTGGCTCGTACAAATACACTAAATAATCATCCCATTCTCTTGGCACTTTGAAGGATTTCAGGCCGGACAGTTTGGTCAATTGACGATCGCTCAACGAGTAAATTGCCAAGGTATCTCCAGGCATATCTTTTTCCTTGGTCTTATTTCTTTTTAGCTCTCTGAGCTCATCAAAATCAGGTGATAATTTGAAAATCAGGAATTCTGAATTGTTTGAAAAGGATGGATTATAAGCACGATTATGCTTAAGAACCTCTGTGCCGTCAAACTGATGAAGCAGCAGCGACTCATTACCATAACCATTTGGTTTCAGGGTATACGAAATATACTCTCCGTCATTACTGATCAACCGATCCTCCACGCTTCTCCAGATATTATACGCGCTATGATCAAGTTCCTTTTTTGTTTGCGAAATGCCAAACTGTGGCACAATGGCCAAAATAAGAATAAGCTTTTTCATTGTGTAATTTTTTTCTCCAAGGTTGAATTCCGTGGAGTCTCTTCTAAAAACATTAATACTAGCCAAAAAAATATAGGTCTTCAACGGAAAATATATAGGCGGTAGGACAGATGTTTCCTGAACAATCTAAGATATCTACTAAATTAATAGTAGATTTACTAAATCTTTAGTAGAATTGCTTCGTACAAGACCCTTTTAAAAATGGAAACACTTACCAAAGCAGAAGAAAAAGCAATGAAAATTCTCTGGTTAATTAACAATGGTTTGATCAGAGATGTGGTAAAGGAGTATGATGAGCCAAAGCCTGCGTATACCACAGTAGCTACAATCATTAAGATCCTTGAAAAAAAGGGATTTGTGGGAAGAAGAGCCATAGCCAACACGTTTGAATATTACCCACTCATTAAAGAGGAGGACTACTCCAAGAAGTATATGAAGTCATTCGTGAAGAGATATTTTTCAGACTCTTTTAAAAGTATGGTGTCGGCTTTCGGGACAAACGAAGAGCTGAGTACTCAAGAAATGGAAGACTTAATTAAGCACTTTCAAAGCCAAATTGACAAGAAAAAAACTGAATAATGGAAAGTTATCTATTACAATCAAGCGTAGCTCTTGCTGGGTTTTACTTGCTCTACCGACTTCTAATTATCCGGGAAAACAACCAGCAGATGAAACGTTTCATGGGTCTTTTGATCGCACTCTTTTGCTCAAGCTTTCTGCTTATGCCTTCTTTTCAGACAAAATTGGAAAAAGAATTTCCGGTTGTTGTACAGGATGCGCTAATTAGTGTGGATTCGTTCCAGTCTACTCTTGAGTTCACACCACCAGAGGGAACAAGTATTTGGCAAATCATCTACTTTATTGGTGTTGGCATTTTTGCTCTACGATTTTTGATCGGCTTAGGAGGAATAATTCGATTATTACTAGCCTCTGATATAAGTAGAAAATGGGGTTTTTATCTTGTTGAAACGAAAGCTTCTATTTCGCCTTTTTCCTTTTTCAATTTCTTATTCATAAAAAAAGAAGAGGTAGAAAAGCCCGGTTTGGAGCCAATTATTCATCACGAACAATACCACAAAGATCAGCTCCACTCAGTGGACGCGATCTTACTTGAGGTTCTCACAATCCTTTTTTGGTTCAATCCATTCATCTGGCTTCTGCAAAGAGACATCAAAGCAAGTCATGAGTTCTTAGCTGATGATTATGTGATCACTGGAAAAGGATTTGATAAGCGGATTTATCAGGATTTGCTTTTCGAAGCACGAACTGGTGTTTCCTTCAAGTCAGTCAACTATTTAAGTAACCAAACAAGTTTAAAACAACGATTTAATATGATGGAAAAAAGAAAAACTCACTCAAAAACAAGCTTTATTAGAGCAGGAATAGTTCTGGCTGCTATGGCGATTTCTTTATTTACTACGGCATTCTCCTCTACTTATCAAGCAGGTGACTCACAACTTAATATCCAGATCTACACCGCTAATGGTTTAGTAAATCTAGATGAAGGTATTCCTAAGGACACAGATAAATTGTATGTTCGAATGCTTCCAAGTGAAGGAGAAGACTTAAAGTTAAGAGTTACCAAGACAGAGTTGACTTTAGTTGTTGGAGGTATGGGACGCGGACAACTAAAGGGTGGAGAAGTTATAGACTTAGCGGCAGCAAGAATTGCAACCGCAGAAGAAAAAAGCACACTTCTTCTGGAGATCAAAGAGTATCAAACAATGAACAGTGAAAACATTGTAAGTACAATTATTCCTGAAGAATCAGTGTTCTTCAGCATTCCAGTTAACTAGATAATACTCACTATCTACTAGAAGTCAACTATCTCTGTATAGTTGGCTTTTTTACGTTTAAATCACCAGCTTAAGCAAGAAGTAAACACCTAATCCCAATAGTAAAAAGCCCGGCACTTTATGAACTAGAAAATGATTATCTGCAATTTTTGAGAAGCGCTTTCCTAGTGCATTGACTGTGAGCAAAAGACAGAAGGTGCCGGCAGCCAGCCCGATCAGATACATCCAGAAACCATATCCATCAACGTTAATCCAGTCATCATTTTCCAAATACGTTGTAATCGCCAGCCAAAACGGAATCGTCATTGGGTTGAGAAAGCCCAAAAGTAGACCTCTTAAAAAACCGTGCCTTCCTGTGAATTTGGTATCAACCTTAATGGAGGAGGATGTAGACTTTGAGAGAATATTTGAAAGACCTAGTCCGATCAGTGCTATTGACGTGATGATTCTGAAGTAATCCGCAATTACTTCATTTGTGTTCAGGTAGATATGAAACTGAACTGTGACTCCAGCATACAAAAACTCAACTGCTGATGCCGCAAAAGCAAGGAAAACAGCAGCTCTTCTTTTGTTTAGAATCGCCATTTGCATCACCGAAACATTGATTGTTCCCGGAGGGATTGAGCCGATATAGCTCACAACGAAAGCCACAATAAGTGTTTGTAAAATCATGAATTGGCAAGTAGACGATTATACTTATGATGGGCTTTCCATTTTTTATAGCCTCGCTTAAAGCTCCAATAAGAATGCCCTCTTTTACGATTCAGGCGGCTAATATCTGATAAAACCGATAAATGCCAAAGGATGTCTTTATATGCTTTCCAAAGTGGAAATCCCGGTTGGTAGATATGTGCGGGTTCTGCCCCAGCTCCATTGAGCTCGAGAATTTTGAAATTCTTCAACTGTTTTAGATCATCATACGACCTACACTTTAGATCATACCGCCCAAAATAGAAATCCGGTATTTCATCGCTCAAGGTGTTGAATGCCTCCTCTAGTGATGAATCAATTTCGTGATTATCATTTAAAAATTTGGTGCCCCTGCTGTGATTACCTATTGGCTCAACCAGTACTCGCTCACCCTCCTCTGGAACTTCAGCGCCAATCAATTGAAGGTAATCACTTGTAAGATCTGCAGTCATTATCGCCCTTGTATTTTTCTGTAAGAGCTCGTTAACAGTGCTTTGCCCATCGCCAACAACTGACAAGAAATCCTTTCTAACAATGGAAGTCACCTTGCCTTTCTCTCCTGGATATTTCACATAGAATACTCCAAGTTCAATTGGGTAGTCTACCATTTCTTGTATGAGGAAATCTACGGGACAGGCTTCTACATATTTCTTGAGTGCTTTTTGTGAATGAATCTTACTTACCCAATTGCCTCGTTCCCCCACATCAGGTTTTGCAATCAAAGGAAAACCCATCTTTTCTGCCTCTAGCGCTGTTCGCTCTAAGTCTCCTTTGCTGATAAGCAAAGTCTTTGGCATGTATTGATCTGGAATGAGATTAAATATGTCTGACTTCTTTTCGCCTACCATTCCTCCAAACTCAATGCTTGGATTGGAAGCCGTGAAAAAAAAGAAGGAGCGATGCTTCAGTATCAGCCACGCATAGTAGAAAATGATAGGAAAATAGAGTACTGAGAAAGGCCAGTATTCCCAGTTGCGTAATCTGACCAGTAGCTTTTTCAAAAGTTGAATTAATTCGCTTTAGTGCTTTCTCGATACCGGATAGTAGAACTCGCCACTCCAAAGTTTTCGGGAAGTTCAATATAGGTAAGTGAGTGATTGACCGCCACCTTCAACAACGCCATGTGATGGATGGCATGTTCAATATTATAAGCCAACTCACGATAAAAGCTACTTTTCATTTGATCGTTTACATCATTGCTGATCGCATAATTTGCTTCAAATGTGAGTGTAAAGTCGTCTTGGTTTTTATCTAAAAAATCATGAATCGATTGGATCACGCTTAGAGCTAATTTCTTATCTGTTTCAATCAACGTGTCATGCTTTCGCTGATCATAATTCACCACTCTACTATTCTCCGCGTCAAATAGACAAATGAAAAACTCCAACGTATGTCTAATATGTTGGCCAAAGGTGGAGTTACTGAGT
Source organism: Ekhidna algicida (assembly GCF_051379705.1). GTDB lineage: Bacteria > Bacteroidota > Bacteroidia > Cytophagales > Cyclobacteriaceae > Ekhidna. Next base: position 2,117,699 of record NZ_CP179868.1, read on the forward strand.
TCGGTCAATGGACGAGCGAAATCTTCCTCTTTACAAGAGTCGATAACTTGGGAAAGCTGTGAAAGTAGGTCCTTAGCTGATGATTGAAGCATATGAATTAATTAACGCAAAAATAAACATACGGATTTTCTCCGTTACAGGCTTTGATTTTTCTTCTAAAAGGTATTGCTAGCGACTTTCCTTGGTAATTGAATTGATCGCACTCCATATCAAGTCCTGCTCGAACCCCTTCCCTACCAAATAAGCCAGGGTTTTTTGCTTTCGTTTAAAGTCGTCCTCTTTTTCAAGTTTCGACCACTTTGTAGTGGCCAGCTCCAACAACCTTTTATAATATTTCTCCGGGTTGATCCGATCGAGGGCATTTTGTATGGCATCCCCTGATAGCCTATGAGCATAGATATTGGCCTTGATTTTTTGCTTTCCCCAAGAATTAAATTCGAACTTATCATTGCAATAGGCATTAGCAAACCGCTGCTCATCTACAAATCCTTCTTTGGTAAGCTCTGCTACCAGCTGCGCTGCATCTTCTTCAGCTATTCCCCAGCTTTGAATTTTTTCGAATAGTTCGTTTGGCGAACGTTCCCGAAAGGCGCAAAATCTACCAGCCTTTTGCTTTACCTCTTTGATGCCTGATTTTTGGGCCATCAAAATCCTATTTTTCTGCTATGTAGCCTTTTCTTTTTAGCACAGTCTCCAGAAATCTAATTTCATTCTCGTTATTGAATATCCGGAATGGGAGGTGAACCAGCTGGGCTTTGCTTGCAAACAGGATAAATGCATCTTTGCCTTTTTTAGCTCGTTTGATTTGATCCCATTTCATTGGCATACCCTGTTTGGCATTCATCTTAATTAAGATTTGCTGCGAAGAAATCTCATAAGATAATTTCTCGAACATGAACTTACCTTGTTCTAGTTGTGTGATTCCTGCAAACTGGATCAACCAAAACAATAAGTAGAGCGAGAGGGCAATCGTAGCTCCTGTGATCCACCAGTGACTTGGTGCAATAAAATATCCGCAGCAAATTGCAGCATATATTAAGAATACCCACCACTGTTGTTTCAGTGCTGCTTTAAAAGCTATTCCAATGTATTTTTTGGTAGGTAATTTGTATTTTTTAGTTCGTACTATCATGGCTCAATCGCTCTTGTCTACTTCTTACAATGATTACACCGCGAATATAGAATTTAAATAGCTTTGAGACTCATATCCAGACTCCTGTATGAGTGCGTAAGTGCACCGACTGATATGTAGTCAACACCTGTTTCGGCAATTTCTGCGATGGTTTTTTCTGTAATCCCACCAGATGCCTCAGTCTCAAACCTTCCTCCAATCATTTTTATCGCCTGCCTAATGTCCGAAGGAAGCATGTTGTCGAGCATAACTCTATGTACTTGTCCAACTTCCAAAACTTCATCTAGCTCTTTCAGGCTCCTAACCTCGACTTCAATATTAAGCTGAAGATTGTTTTTCTCTAAATAAGCAACTGTCTGATTAATCGCATTTTTAACTCCACCGGCAAAATCAATGTGATTGTCCTTAAGCATGACCATATCATACAAGCCAAATCGGTGATTTACACCTCCTCCAATCACAACTGCCCACTTCTCAGCTAACCTAAACAACGGAGTAGTTTTTCTGGTGTCTAGCAACTTAGCTTTTGAACCCTTGATCAGCAGATTCATATGATGTGTATACGTCGCTATAGCACTCATCCGTTGAAGGCAATTGAGAACCAATCGTTCGGCCGAGAGGATTGATCGTGAGCTCCCCTTAACAGAAAATCCAACCTCACCATGTTCAATTAAGTCACCGTCCTTTTTGTTGAAATCAATGACAAGTTTAGGGTCAACATATTCAAAAATCTTTTGTGCAAGTTCAAGCCCGGCAATCATACCATCGTCCTTGATAAGAAGATGTGCTTCGCTAGTTGCACTTTCTGGAATAGATCCAAGAGATGAGTGATCTCCATCACCAATATCCTCGGCAAACGCTGCCTTAATAAAGGTATTTATATTTTTTGTAGTTAAATACGGTAAGTCCATTGTGGCGAAAATTAGTGCGTGGGCGGCTTAAGGGCGAAATAAGCTACTCTTGGCTGAAATTCAAAGTATCAATCAGGTATTTGTCGCCTATCTTCTTAATAAACATCACTACTCGATACGCGCCATTTTCATGTGTATATCGTCCGATAGTATATTTCAGGCCTTGTGAAGCCCCTTGATGGATGTAAGCAAAGTTCTTTGGTGTATTCTTGGAGAAGAAGTCCCTCAAAATCACTTCAGCTTGCGCCTTACTATAATTTGAGCTCTCACCATTGATTTTAATCTCTACCGTTTGATTGCAAAACTTGATCAACTCTTTTGAGCTCCCTGCCTTCAGTGCAGTTCCAATGTCCTTGACTGTTTCCTCCTGATTTGGGGAAAAGAAAAGGGTTACTATCAGAATTAGCATTTTCATCACTCTTCAAATGTTTGTATACAATGTAGTAAAAACCATGCCCAATTTATTCAATCAATGAAGGACATTCAAAAATTGACCCCTCTATATTTGCCATATGAATAAGAAAGTCATTCTCTTGATACTAGATGGTTGGGGCATTGCCAAGGACAAAAATGTATCGGCAATCGACAAGGCACACACTCCTTTTATGGATCAAATGTTTTCAAAACATCCGCATAGCACATTAGAGGCGTCTGGTTTAGCCGTCGGTTTGCCAGAGGGACAAATGGGAAATTCTGAGGTCGGTCACATGAATATCGGAGCAGGGAGGGTGGTGTATCAGGATTTGGTGAAAATCAGCAATGCAGTTAACGATAAGTCAATCGCAGATAATGCTGTGCTAAAACAAGCGATAAGCTACGCCACGGAAAACGATAAGCCGATTCATTTAATCGGGTTGTTATCTGATGGTGGAGTGCACTCTCACATAGATCATCTGAAAGGCTTGCTTAGCACCTTTGCGGAAAAAGACTTTCAAGATGTCTACGTGCACGCATTTACCGACGGAAGAGATACTGACCCCAAAGGAGGCGTGGAATACCTGCGTGACCTACAACACCATATGGCAGAATCTACAGGCACACTAGCAACCATCACTGGCCGATACTATGCGATGGACCGAGACAACCGGTGGGAACGTGTTAAGCTCGCTTATGATGCACTAGTAAAAGGCGAAGGAAAAATGGTTCAAGATCCTCTGAGAGCAATGGAGGAATCATACATGGCTGATATTACAGATGAGTTTGTAGAACCAATTGTATGTGCGGATGCTAAGATCAAAGATGGGGATGTTGTGCTCTGCTTCAACTTCAGAACGGATAGAGGACGCCAAATAACGCAAACGCTAACTCAACAAGACTTTCCTGACCAAGGAATGAAAAAGCTTGATCTACACTATGTCACCATGACAAACTATGATGACTCATTTGAAGGAGTTCGAGTCATGTATGACAAAGACAACCTGGAAATGACTTTGGGTGAAGTCCTGGAGAAGTCGAATAAGAAACAGATTCGGATTGCGGAAACCGAAAAATACCCACACGTTACGTTTTTCTTTTCGGGAGGTCGGGAAAAACCTTTTGACGGTGAAAAACGAATTCTTTGTCCTTCACCTAAAGTAGCAACTTACGACTTACAGCCCGAGATGAGCGCCAGTGATATTCGGGATAAAATCATCCCCGAGTTGAAGGAAAAGTCCGCTGATTTCATTTGTCTGAACTTTGCGAACCCTGACATGGTGGGTCACACAGGTGACTTTGAGGCAGCTGTCAAAGCTTGTGAAACGGTTGATCAGTGTGCGGAAGCAGTTGTGAAAACAGCTTTTGATAACAACTACCTTTCAATCATTATCGCAGATCATGGCAATTCTGATATGATGATTAATCCAGACGGCACACCAAACACAGCTCATACTACGAACCTTGTTCCTTTCATTGTGGTTGATAAGGACTTTAATGGTGAGTTAAAAAGTGGGAAGCTTGGAGATCTCGCACCTACCATCCTTGAAGCAATGGGAATAGAAATTCCTGCAGAGATGACCGGAGACGTTTTAATTTAAAGATGAGAATATTACCAAACTTGAAAATTGGGACATTGGCCCTTCTGCTTTTTACAGGCTGTCAAAAGCTAAAACCAGATTCGGTGCAAATACCGGAATACCCGGATTATGCAGAGTTAATGACTAGTCAAGCTGAATTACTAGGCAATGGCAAGGCTACTAAAAAGGTGTCGCTAAAGGGTAAAAACGAAACGCATGTTTTGAACATGGACTCTGCCAAATGGGTAAAAGAGCTCTCCTTCTTAAAAGAAATCAACCCGAATCAACCCGAATATGTAGGTGCATTTGTAAAAAGTGGGGATGAGCTAAATCAAACACTTAATTTGGCGGAAGGAGAAAATGGCCCACTGAAAAGAACAACATTTTCAATTGGTGATGCAGGCTACGAAAAGGTCATTGCGATCTTCCATGAAGACAAAGACGTTTACATTCACCACCGGGAAATCGAGCTAAACTTTGCAGATGGTTTGTTGCGCTCCTTTCAGATTGAGGGCTATCAGAAAATGATGTTTAAGGATACGGTGAGGTTTAGTGTTGAAGTCACGGTCGATTAAGACTTCACTTCCAACATTTTTATTGCAGTAGCCGCCGCTTCGTCTCCCTTATTTCCATGTTTTCCTCCCGCACGATCCAATGCCTGCTTCATGTTATCTGTAGTCAGAACACCAAATATTACCGGCTTATTATATTTCAGATTTACGTTTGTAATGCCATTTGCGACCGCATCGCATATGAAATCAAAATGCCTGGTCTCTCCTTGAATTACACATCCCAGACAAATCACAGCATCAACATCTTTTCGCTCAGCCATCCACTGTCCGCCGAGACTTAACTCAAAAGTTCCGGGCACATTCATCCGTTCAATATTATCACGAGTGGCACCAGCACTCAATAGCGTTTGATATGCTCCGGCATAGAGTGCTTCAGTCACTTGTTCGTTCCACTCAGCCACTACAATTGCGAACTTATTTTTACTTATGTTCAGCGATTGATTGATTTTCACATCGCTGAGGTTCTTTTCTGATGATGCCATAAAACAAAGAGAATGAAGTTTCTACAAATAAAAAATGTCACCTCGAAAGAGATGACATTTTAATTTTAATTTGATGTCTATTACTGAGCCAGAGCTTCTAGTCTCGACTTTTGCTTTTTCGCGTCATTTACTTCTGACGCATTTGGATAATCATTGATGATTGATCCGTAAGTTGAAGCGGCAGCAGCAAGATTTCCATTTTGCTCCTGAGCAATCGCTAATTTCTTAAGATAAATAGGCGTGAATGATTCGTTTTTCTTGTAATTAACTGCTTTTTCGTAGCTGCCAATTGCATTTGCAAAATCATCCTGTTCCATATATGCATCTCCAATGAGGGAATATGCTCTACCCTGAAGTAAGTAATCGTCGCTGCTAAATTTTTTCAAATTTCTTATGGCTCCCTCAAAATCTCCTAATTTCAAGTAAGATGCTCCTGCATAAAAACTTGAAAGATTAGCCGCTTTGGTGCCTGGAAATTCGTCCATGATCTCTAGGAAACCATAGCTGTTTCCGTCTCCATTCAAAGCCAGACCCAAACTGTCTGCGTCAAAATAGTACTGAGCTTGAAAAAGCTCTTCTTGCGCCATTTGGTCTTGATTCGTGATATAGTAGTTATAAGCAGCGAATCCAACGATCACTAAAGCAAGGACTCCTCCTATGCCAAAGACCATTACCTTGTTTCTCTTACTGCTAAAAAACTCATTGGCTTTATCAACGATTGCATTTGGATCTTCTAGGATCTCTATGCCGTCATCATGTTGTTTTCCTTTTGCCATTTTTTTTGAATGTTGGGCACTCAATAATGAATCGAATGCCGGATTATCTCAATTAATAATTCGCCTCTCGGCTTTTTGCGGACGCAAAGATATATTTTTTGTTCAGATGTGTAAGGCTATCAGATAATTATGTGTTGACAAATGGATAATCATTCTCAACATAATTGTCTGTGTAAGCTTCAGATGCTTCCGGCCATGGCGAGTCTTCTGCAAATTGAACTGCGTCAGCCACCCGGCTTTTGATCTCTGTATCTATTGCCTTAAGATCGTCCTCGGTTGCCCATTTGTTCTTAAGAATTGTTTGCTTTACCTGCTCAATTGGATCTTGTTTCTTGTATTCCTCAAGCTCCTCTTTTGTTCTATACTTTGCTGGATCTGACATGGAGTGACCCTTATATCTGTAGGTTCTAAACTCGAGGAATGTTGGACCATTTCCCTTTCTGGCTCTATCTGCCGCCTTGGACACTGAGTTATGCACGTCCTCCACTCTCATAGCATCAACAGGCTCTGAAGGCATATCGTAAGCTTCCGCAAGTGTATGAAGTTCGGTTACGTTAGAGGTTCGCTCCACTGAGGTTCCCATCGCGTATCCGTTGTTTTCCACAACAAAGATCACTGGCATCTTCATTGTCATTGCCATGTTGAATGCCTCATGTAGTGCGCCCTGACGAACTGCACCATCTCCCATGTAGCAAATACATAGACTTTTTGTGCCTTTATATTGTTCGGCAAAACCTATGCCCGCTCCCAAAGGAATCTGCGCTCCCACGATTCCGTGTCCTCCTATGAAATTCACCTCTTTGTCAAACATGTGCATGGATCCCCCTTTTCCTTTCGAAACACCTGTCGCTTTTCCGAAGAGTTCGGCCATCACTTTTCCGGGATCTGTGCCCAAAGCCAACGGATGACCATGGTCCCTATAAGCTGTTATCCATTTGTCATCTTTTTCAAGCGCAGAAACAGCGCCAGAAGCACACGCTTCCTGACCAATGTAGAGGTGACAAAACCCACGGATTTTTTGCTGGCCGTAAAGCTGACCAGCCTTTTCTTCAAACCTCCTCATTAGCTGCATCGAGCGAAACCACTCCATGTATTGGTCTTTTGAAAACTCTACTGATTTTTTTGTTGTCTTTTTAGCCGCCATAGGACCCAATTGTTTGATTTACTTTGTAAAACAGATAGCGAAATTACTGCAAAAAACCATGATCCTAAAAAGCCTTCGGCTCACAGACTTTAAGAATCACTCCGAATCTCAATTTGAATTCGAAGATCGAATTAATTGTGTGCTCGGAAAAAACGGAGTGGGTAAAACAAATCTGCTTGACGCTATCTACTATTTGTCTTTTACCAAGAGCGCCGTAGGATCTCAAGATCGTTTCGCAATTTCACATGACCAACGTGCATTTACCATTCATGGCACGTACGATGACCTCACAATTGCCCTTCAATTTGAGAAAGGGAAAGTAAAAACACTAAAAATAGATGGACAAGAACCCGGTCGTTTGAGTGACGTCATTGGCAAAGTTCCGCTCGTAATTGTATTACCAGACGACACGTCTATGATTAAAGAAGGTAGCGAAGAGCGCAGAAAGTTTTTCGATGGTGCGCTTTCTCAATTTGACGATGAATACCTCCAATCGTTACTCCAATATAATAAGCTACTCAAGCAGCGAAATAGTTTGCTCAAACAGGCAGAAGGAAGAAAAATAAACCCTCAGCTTCTTGATACCTATGACGAACAGTTAATTCCATTGGCAATGACCATCTCAGGCAAGAGAAGAGAGGTCAGAGAAAAGTTCCTTCCTTTTCTTAAGAAAAACTATACTGATCTTCACGATGGGAGCGAGGCGCCATCCTTAACCTTCAAGTCGCATGTGGATGACTCCTTTGAAGAAAGATACAAAGCGAACCAACAAAAGGATCAAATCATGCAACGAACCTTATTGGGTAGTCATAGAGATGACTTTGAATTTATGTTAAACGGTGAATTGATTAAGAAGTTTGGTTCTCAAGGTCAGCAAAAGACCTTTATCATCGCCTTGAAATTGGCTCTATACGATTTCCTGAGAGAGCAAACCGGGAAGAAACCTCTTCTCCTCCTCGATGACATCTTTGATAAACTCGACGACTCTAGAATACAGCTACTTGTGTCCCTCCTCCTAGATAGTGATCGTTTTGAACAGATTTTCATATCCGACGCAAGGAAAGACCGGAGCAAAGTATTATTCAAAAAGGAGAAAGCCGTAAAGTTTATAGACCTTTGAGGCGCTGATGAAAGAAGATCCTATCAAAAGTTTTCGAAATGCGTTTCAAGGATTCCTGAAAGAGGAAAACCTCGAGCATACCTTCAAGCAGAAGCAAGTCATTGCAGATTGGGAGCGAATCATGGGGAAGACGATTGCCTCCAGAACCACTAAGGTCTTCTTCAACAAAAAAATCCTATTCGTTAAACTTTCATCTGCTCCGTTGAAAAACGAGATGCAAAATTCCAAAGCTCAGATAATTGATCTTATTGAGAAGGAGATTGGCAAAGGCGAGGTGGATGATGTGCGGTTTTTGTAATTTCGTTCGCTCATTTACTTTACATCTAACTAATTAATGAAGCTTAGAAACTTACTTTATGCCCTAGGGCTTTTACTTGCTCTATCAGGATATACTCAAAGATATGACAAGAACTCCACCTTAAAAGACTATGTAATATTGTATGATTCTGTGATGATACCTGGAGAGGTTCGCCTTAGCAATGAATCCAGTACGGTTGACTTCAAAGCTCGTAACAAACAATACTTTGAAACATATGGCTCTGACAGTGTCACAAGTTTTAGGTCTGTTGCAAAATTTTACTCTACAAAAAGGGTTAATAACCAACTGTATTTTGCCGAAGCATTGGTCTTGGGAGATGTATCACTATATGCCATTGCTGACTTTTTTCTATTAGAAGAAAATTCCTCTTCTAGAATAGTTGAAGAATCCAATTTATCAAAGGTATTCTCGGAAGTTTATGATGATAAATGTAATTGGTCATACAATCGTTCTAATTTGAAATACCACAAAGAACTCCTCACTTCCATTGTTAGGGGATATAATAAAGCCACTTGTTTTAAAGTTCAAACGAATCCATTTGGTTTTGTGTTGACCGCTGGGAGTTATAGCACCAAACTTAAGCCCAATGCTAGTATCGTGTTGCCAAACGGAATTGATTTTCAAAAAGTATTAATCTCATTCGGTGTTTTCAAAGAATTTCCTTTACATAAAAGAACAAGCTTTATTGCAACATTGGAATACTACAGAGTGAGTTCGCTAGAGTATTCGGTCCAGCCAATTGATTTAGATTTTAGAGAATCTTTTTTTGTAATAGGTGTCACACCAAGGTTTTATATAAAAGATTTTTTTATCGATTTGGGAGTTATCTCAAGAGTTCTTCATTCTAGTAACCAAACGCTAACGCTAAATGATGAACAAGCAGATCTCAATACCAAAGGGGTCTCATTAGGATATAATGCAGGACTTGGATATCGAATTCACAAAAACCCTAATCAAAAAGTAATTGATATTATTCTTCACTCTAAAGGACTTGGCAATAAAAACATAGGTTACACCCACACAGGGATTTCCTTAAGAGTTGGATTCTAATTGAACGGAATCCTCCACGCCAGATAATAATCGAAAGCGGTAGAATTCTGACGCTTTGTTTTTCCAAACCCTGGAATGTCAAATGCTTTCAGTTCTCCCTCACCATTGATCTGCCGGAGAAACTGCCAACGCATGGTAAAGCCCATGTAGAGATTTGAAACGATTCTGCCACGCAGTGCAAATGCAACCTCTAGCCACCTTGCGGTCAGGGCATTGTTTTCTAGCAGGTAATCCTGTTCTCCATAACCCTTGTCTGCAGTGAAAAGTAATTGATCCTCAAAACTGGCGCGTGCATACCTCAGTCCCAGCGAAAGCACATTTCCGCTTGCTTTGTCCTTGGTGAAGTTTCGATCAAAACCGATTCGGTAATAACTCCCTTTATTTTCATAGGCAAAAGACTCTCCACGCTTATGCTCTTCTATTCCAAAGTCGAACACTAAATTGTATTTATGAATTGCTACGGCCGTCTGAAATTCGTGAGTTGTTAAGTTCTCTGAACCCGAAAGGGTACGAATTCCACGAATGGCATTAACACCAATTTTCACTTCGTATGGTCGAAAGTCCACCGGTTCCTTCACCTTCTTTGGCGGGGCTGGCTGACCTAACACAACCAACCCGATAATCCATGCCGATATGCTAAAAATAGATTTCAACATTGGTGCTTATTTGTCTGTTTGTTACTGTTCCAACTACCACCGTCGAATCAAATGTTTGCCTTACCGTATCAATGCCGATAAATGTATAGGAGGGATCGCACTGAGGATCAAAAATAGTGACCTGAAGTTCATCATAACTGATCTCCAATTCAAAATGTGAAGTGTCTGAATCGAAGAAAAAAGTGGTGGTTGTATCTTCTGGATTTAATGGAAGGCCGACACCCGTAGAATCAGTAAATGGTGTAAATGAATACGGTGAATTCTCAGCCGTTATGGTAAAGCCTACCTTTTTTGACGATTCGCTTTCTATGTCGTAAAATCTTACCACCATGAAATCCAAATCGTCATTGGTATCACAGTTCTCAATATCCTGGCAGGATATGATTGCAAGTCCTAATAATATAATCGTGAGTTTTTTCACCAGCTCGCAAAATTAAACCTTAAAGGCTTCTAACTAAATGGAACCCTCATATTTCCATTAGCTTTGCACAACGATGCGGGGATTGAACTAAAAATAGGACGCGTTGGGTTAATTAAGATCATGAAAACGAAGGGTTTAAAGAAAACAAAAGTCAACATCGTCACGCTTGGGTGCTCCAAAAACCTGGTGGATTCTGAAGTGATGCTGACTCAGCTGAGGGGAAACAATATTGATGCCACGCATGAGTCGACAAAGGATGATGCAAATGTGGTTGTGGTGAATACCTGTGGATTCATTGACAATGCCAAACAAGAATCGATCGATACCATTCTGCGCTATGTCGATGCTAAGCAAGAAGGACTGGTAGAAAAAGTATACGTCTCCGGCTGTTTATCTCAGCGATATAAGGACGAACTCAAAGATGAAATTCCTGATGTAGATGCCTGGTTTGGAACGGGAGATCTGCCTGCTTTGCTCAAAAAATTTAAAGCTGACTACAAGAAAGAGCTTTTAGGCGAGCGAATTGTAACTACCAATAAACACTACGCCTATTTGAAAATTGCTGAAGGATGCGACAGGCCTTGCAGCTTTTGTGCAATTCCGTTAATGCGGGGAAAACATGTTTCCAAACCAATGGAACAAGTAGTGGCCGAGGCACAATCATTGGTAAGGAATGGGACAAAAGAAATTCTACTCATTGCTCAAGACTCAACCTACTACGGTCTGGATCTTTATAAAAAGAGAAACCTGGCAGAATTGATGGATCGGCTGGCCGACGTAGAAGGATTGGATTGGATCCGTTTGCACTATGCATTTCCTACAGGGTTTCCAGAAGACGTGCTGGATGTGATGGCCAAGCGATCCAATATTTGCAATTACCTGGATATTCCTCTACAACATGCCTCCTCCAATATGCTGAAAATGATGCGAAGAGGAACCACGCGAGAAAAGACCGAAGCTTTACTAGACAAAATGCGATCGAAGGTGCCGGACATAGCCATACGAACCACCTTGATAGCAGGGCATCCCGGAGAGACTCAGCAAGATTTTGAAGAAACGCTCGATTTCGTTGAGAAAAACAGATTTGAGCGTTTGGGCATATTCACCTATTCACATGAAGAAAACACCCACTCATACAATTTTGAAGATGATGTGCCGGACGAAACCAAACAAGAACGTGCAAATGCCGTAATGGATTTGCAGGAAGAAATTTCCATGAGCATCAATGAAGAGAAAATCGGCAAAGAATATAAGGTGCTGATTGACCGAATGGAGAGTGGTACATTCATTGGAAGGACCGAGCATGATTCGCCAGAAGTTGACAATGAGGTGATCATTCCAGCAGATCATTCATACTTGCGAATTGGAGATTTTGCCCAGGTAAAAATTACCGACGCGACAGCATTTGACCTGTATGGCGAACCTATTAAGCCTTAATCTATTAACTAAAGCGTGCGCACCGAAACCATTCCTTTAGATGAAACCGACTGTTTTTCACAGTTTTTCTTAGACTATATCAGTAAGAACGAAGCGCTTGCACCTTTTTATAATGTCTTTCCTTCCGTTCCCAATTTCAAAGAAGTTATTGAAAACAGAAACTTCACGGATTCCAATCGTGAAGTACTGGTTAAGGTTTTAAAGGAGCAGTATCATGAGTTGGAAATCTCACCATCTGTATCAACAAATATTGAAATCCTTTCCGATTCAAAAACATTTACAATTACCACAGGGCATCAGTTAAACATTTTTACCGGACCTCTCTACTTCATTTACAAGATCATTACCGTTATCAATGCTTGCAAAACCCTGAAACAAGCTTACCCGGATTACAACTTTGTTCCGGTCTATTGGATGGCCAGTGAAGATCATGACTATGATGAAATCAATCACTTCTTTTTTGAAGGAAAGAAATTCATTTGGGAAACAGATCAAAAAGGAGCGGTAGGTCATTTCGACCCGTCCGGGTTAAAAGAAATAGCATCCAAACTTCCGAAAGGTGCAGATTACTTCAAAGAAGCCTACTCAAAGGAAACTTTGGCAAAGGCTGGACGCTCCTATGTAAATCATCTTTTTGGGCATGAAGGGCTTGTTGTTGTGGATGCGGATCATCGTGAACTTAAATCACTATTCAGCGAGGTTATCGAGGACGATCTTTTCGTCCATAGTGCGGAGGATTTAGTTGCAAAAACCTCCTCCTCACTTGAATCTCTTGGGTATAAAACACAAGTTCACGCCCGTCAGGTAAATCTTTTCTATCTGGATAAAGGCGTACGTGAACGCATTGAAAAAACAGACAAGGGATTTGAGGTAGTGGATACAGATATCAAATTCACCGATGAAAAAATGCGAAGGCTCATTGCCGACCATCCCGAAAGATTCAGCCCCAATGTAGTGCTGCGTCCGCTTTACCAGGAAACGATTCTTCCAAACCTTGCATACGTAGGTGGCCCGTCCGAGGCAGTTTACTGGCTGCAGTTAAAGTCAATCTTTGACCACTTTCAAACTTCATTTCCACTATTGATGCCAAGAAACTTCGCATTGGTAATTCCTCAAACTGCTTCTTCAAAATGGGAGAAAACAGGAATGGCAAGTACAGACATTTTCATGGATGCGGAAAAGGCTTACACTAAATGGGTAACATCCAATACGGCTCATGATCTTTCATTTTCCGATGAACTCGCCGGGTTAAATGAATTAGAAAATGTGCTAAAACAAAAAGCTGAACAGGTTGATCCAACCTTGACTCAACATCTCGAGGCACTGTATACGTCTTTCAGAAAGCGAATTGAGAAAGCAGAAAAGAAGCTTGTGCGAGCAGAGAAGCGTCATCATGAGGACCGAAAGCAGCAGATTGAAGCTGTCAAAGAAATTCTATTCCCAGGTGGCAGTCTGCAGGAACGACGAGATAACTTCCTCAATTTCTATCTAAAGAACCCACAATTCATCCAGGTTTTACTCCAAACATTCGATGCCTTTGATTATCGAATGTATCTGCTCTATGAGTAAGTCATTAAAATCCTCTCTTCTTTTCCCTGATTGATTATTATTTTACAATAGTCAATTCAGCAAGATGGAAATAAGAACACCAACCCTTTTAGTAGACAAAAAGAAGTGCCTCGACAACATCGAAAAGATGTTGAAAAAAGCTCAGAAGTCAAATGCTGCCATTCGGCCACATTTCAAAACTCATTTTTCTGCGGAAATCGGCAACTGGTTTAAATCCAAAGGTGTAGAAAAATGCACAGTAAGCTCTGTATCGATGGCTCAGTACTTCGCTGAAAATGGATGGAATGACATTACAATTGCATTCCCCTATAATCCTTTAGAAGCCTCCGATATATCCGCCCTTGCTTCAAAAATCAATCTCAACATCCTGATAGTATCATCTGAAAGTCTGGAGCACGCATTGACTAATATCTCCTCAAAAGTGGGCTTCTACTTAAAGATAGATGTTGGAACTCATCGGACCGGAATTGATCCACGAAACGAAAAACTGATTGCTCAGCTTATTTCAAAGGCAACAGACAAAATGGAGTTTAAAGGCTTTTTAGCTCATGCTGGCCATACTTACGGATGTAAAGACTTTGAAGGTATAAAGTGGATTTTTGATGGAGCAACCAAAGCACTTACTCAGCTCAAACAAAAGTTTGGGGGAATGATCTCATATGGCGACACTCCATCATGCAGCATAATGGATGATTTGTCTTTTTGCGATGAAATGAGACCAGGGAACTTTGTCTTCTACGATTGGATGCAGCACAACATTGGGTCTTGCTCTGCTGAAGAAATTGCCGTTTGCCTTGCCTGTCCGGTAGTTGCAGTTCATGAAGAACGAAATGAGATCCTTATCTATGGCGGAGGCGTTCATTTATCAAAAGATCGCGTGACAGAAAAAGACCGCATGGGAAAAGATCAAACCTGTTTTGGCAAAATGGTACGACTTGAAAAAGTTGGCTGGAATCCAGAGATAAAAGGTAACGTGGCAAGACTCTCCCAGGAACATGGAGTAATTAAATTATCACAAGATGAAATCGCTCATGTAAAAGTAGGAGACTTGATTGGTGTGATTCCAGTACATTCGTGCCTTACTGCTGATTTACAAGCTTATTACCTCTCCACGGAAGGAGAGAAAATAGAAAAGATGACGAAATACTGATGCATAAAACTCTTTCGCTGCTTTTTACAATAATCGCCCTCGCCGGAAACGCTAAAACCGATCCTCCTAAAGACACCATTGACATTATGATTGGTCAGATGATCATGATCGGAATCGGAGACTTCAATCTTGTTAATTCCTCAGAGCCCATCTTCAGAGAAATTAAAGCCGGAAAAGTAGGCGGTGTGGTTTTGTACGAGAAGAACATCCTTTTTGAAAGTCCTAAACCAGAGTTGGCGTTACTGGTAGATATGCTTCAAAAAAATTCTTCCATTCCACTTTTTGTGAGCATAGACGAAGAAGGTGGTCGTGTGTCACGAATGAAGACCCGATATGGGTTCCCAAAAAATGTGTCCGCACAATACCTTGGAGATATGAATAACATGGACTCTACCAGGTACTATTCGAGTCAGACTGCTTCAATCCTGAGCAGTTTTGGTATCAATATGAATTATGCGCCAGTAGTAGATGTGAATATCAATGCAAGAAACCCAGTTATCGGCAGACTGGAGAGAAGTTATTCCGAAGATTACCATGAGGTAATTCAGCAGGCATATGAAGTGATAAAGCAGCACGACAGAAAGGGTGTCGTTCCCGTCCTGAAACATTTTCCCGGACATGGTAGCAGTCAAAGCGACACTCACCTGGGATTGACAGATGTGACTGATTCGTGGCAGCTAGAAGAAATGTATCCGTATTCTGCACTCATTGATAGCGGTGTGGTCAAAGCAGTAATGACAGCTCATATTGTCAATAGCACGCTTGATCGAAGCAAAAATCCCGCTACTTTATCTAAACGAATTGTGACAGGTATGCTTCGCGATTTTTTAGGATTTGAGGGCGTCATCATCTCTGATGATATGCAAATGGGAGCCATAAATAATGAATATGGCTTACGAGAAGCCATTAAGCTCTCTATTGATGCCGGACTAGATATGTTGATGTTTGCAAATAATGTCCATGATTATGAAAGAGTAACTGCTACTACTGTTCATGCCATCATAAAAGACCTTCTCTTCGAAGGAATTGTTAGCCGAGAACGAATTTATGACTCCTATAAACGCATCATGAAGCTGAAAGCAGAAACGGGGCTTTGCGATGACGACTACTACAGATCATTAAAAAATAAGCTTAGGATCTATAACTAAGGGTCTAATAAAACCTGATTTTACTATCTTCACCCTTCCATGATCCAATACAATCCAAAATCTTGGTTTTCGCTAATCTTTGATGTTTACAGTAGGTATGTCATTAGGGCACTATTTCCTTTAATTCTGTTTGCCGGGGTTCTTACTTCGGTATTGTGTTTTCTATTCATTGATATTCTCCAGATTGTTATTGTTGACACTAAAGCCTTTCACTCTATTTTAGGGGTTATCCTTGGTTTATTTCTAGTGCTCAGAACCAATACAGCCTATGACCGATGGTGGGAAGGACGTAAACTATGGGGCCAGCTGGTAAATGACTGTCGTCAGATGGCAATAAAAATCTGTGTTTTTTTACCAGAGGATGCCAAAGAGGACAGACTCTTTTTCAAAAAGATGATTCCAAACGTCACTTTCGCAATGAAGCACCACCTGAGAAGTAGCATCCTTGTAGGTGAAATGGACTTCTTTGATGAAGCAAGTAAGAAGCGAATCATTGAGAGTAATCACCGACCAAACATTATTAATAAATTAATTATGGAACGAGTAATGGATCTCCACAAAAGAGGAATCATTACTTCAGATAAGCTATTTATTATAGATAAGGAGATAAAGGGGTTTACCGATATCATTGGAGCTTGTGAACGAATTAAGTCTACCCCAATACCCTATTCTTATAGTATGTTCATCAAGAAGTTCCTTTTCATCTATTGTATCACCTTGCCAATGACCTTCATCGGAGAGTTTGGATATTGGTCTATTATATTAGTGGTGGTAGCATTCTACTTTTTGATGAGTGTAGAACTTATTTCAGAAGAAATTGAAGACCCTTTTGGCCGGGACATCAATGACCTGCCATTAGACGAACTATGTGTGAAAATCAAAAAGAACATCATAGAAATTTTCAACAATAACTAACTTGACAATTCAAAATTGCTATTAACATATTCTAATTATGAAATTCAATCAACTTAAACTAGTCTCTCTTGCTCTTTCAGCGGCTGTGCTTGTATCTTCATGCGGTGGTGGAAGTCAGGAGAAATCTTCAGATGCTTCCTCAGAGTTTGATGCAGCAAAAGAGCAGGTAGCAGCAGATGTTTCTAAAGTACTAAAAGACTTACCACCGCCATCCGAGGTTCCATACCTTCTAATGAGCGCAGGAGCAGAATTTGATCCAAACATTATCAATTCCCTTGATAAAATGGAATCCTATCAAACAAGTGAATCAAAAGCAGCTCTAAATTTGGGAGTTTATGCCACTGACATTGGATACCTCACATCATACGAAAAGTCTGAACTTGCCCTTGACTACATGGGAGAATGCCAGAAGTTAGCGGCTCCAGTAGGTGTTTCAGGTGCGATTGACTATGGGATGATCGCCCGATTTGAAGCCAATATGGAAAACAGAGATTCGCTTTCAAACATTATCAATGAGGTGATGCAAAAATCTGGTGAGCGACTGAGTGAGCTTGACGAGCTCAACAGTGCCGCATTACTTTTGGCTGGCAGCTGGATTGAAGGCGTGTACATCTCTTCAACCATTGTAAATACCTATCCAGACGATCTTCCTGAGGAGTCAAGAACATTGATCCTGGAGCCTCTTGTAAAAATTGTGATCGATCAAAAAGTTTCGCTCAATGATCTGATGCAGGTAATGAATGATGTGCCTGAGTCAGATGAGGTAAATAGTATGATCGCAGAACTACAAAAAGTAAAGGCAATCTATGACGGTGAGCTTGCTGAAGTAGAACAACAAATAGCAGATAATACCGGAGGGTTTGTCTTGACGCCAAGTACATTGGATAACCTATCAGCAGAAGTATCTAGAATACGAGCTTCAATAATTGAGTAAATTTTAAAATCTCAAACCTAACCTAGCCGTCATTGCCAAGCTCTGACGGCTTTTTTTATTTACAGGTCATGCGAATGTCCTAACTTTAGCCATCTAACCTAATCTAACCACTGATTCCACATGAGTGAAGAATTGCTTAAAGCTATCATACGACTACTTGTCATCGTTGCAAAAGAGGAAGGAAAAGTTGATGAAAGTGAGAAAGAAAGTGTGCGAGAATTCCTATACGAGAACGTAAGTCGAGATGATACTAAGCACTACCTCAAGATCCTGGACGAATACGTCAAAGAAATTGACACCAAAGACGATTACAGTCAAATTGACAATATCACCACCAACATCAACAACGAACTGACCCAACCACAAAAGCTTGTGGTGATGGTCAAGCTCATGGAGTTGATTATAGCTGATGAGAAAATTACCGAACGTGAATCTGACCTATTATATCGGATAGGAAAAAACTTCAAATTTGAGGATGAGGTTGTAGATGCAATCAAACATTTTGTGGTCAATAAGGATCCGAATGAGTACTCTGAAATATATTCTGTAGTTGTTTCAGGAGCGGAAGAGCCAGAGCGGCCAAGACAAATTTTTCATGATCAACTAAAAGGCCACCTTTCGTTCTTCAAGCTGCCAAAGATTGATACCTGTTTCTTTAAATACTACGGTGGTGACATTGTCAGCCTGAATGGTTTGATGATCTCACCAAATAAGATCAAAGTCTTTTCTACCGGTAGCTCTATCAAGGGTAAACGAACGGAGCGTCTATACTATAGTGATGTAGTAGGTATTTTGAGAGATGATATTACCGAGAGTAACGTTTCTTTTGTTGCAGAGAATATTTCCTACAAATTCGACAATGGAAACATTGGCTTAGTAGATATTAATGTTGCTGAGTCTACTGGGAGACTAGTAGCGATCATGGGAGGAAGCGGAGCTGGAAAATCAACACTCTTCAATGTACTGAACGGAACAGCAAATCCGTATCAAGGGTCCGTCCGGATAAACGGCATTGATATCTATCAAAACGCCAAGGAGGTAGAAGGAATAATCGGCAATGTTCCACAGGATGATTTACTCATCGAGGACCTTACCGTATATCAAAACCTTTATTATGCCGCCAAGCTTTGTTTTGATAAAACTGAAAAATCAGAGTTAAACGAGCTTGTTAATCGTACGTTGGAATCTTTAGGATTGACCGAAGCTAAAGACCTAAAGGTGGGCAATCCGCTACAAAAAACAATCAGTGGTGGTCAGCGAAAGCGCCTAAATATAGGTCTAGAGTTGTTACGGGAGCCATCCGTACTTTTTGTAGATGAACCCACAAGTGGACTCTCCTCCAGGGATTCTGAAAACATCATGGATTTGCTCAAGGAACTCTCCTTGCGAGGTAAGATGGTCTTTGTGGTAATTCATCAACCATCATCTGAGATTTTCAAGATGTTTGATAAGCTTCTTATCCTTGATACAGGTGGCCATCAAATCTATTATGGCAATCCGGTGAAGGCCGTGACCTATTTCAAAAATATGGTGGAAATGATCGACAAAGATCAGAGCGCATGTATTGAATGTGGAAATGTGAACCCAGAGCAAATCTTCAATATCATTGAGATGAAAGTGGTGGATGAGTATGGTAGATTCACAAACAAAAGAAAATATTCACCAGATCAATGGCACGAACAATTTGTAAATAACATTGAAATTGAGAAGGTAGAAGAAGACACTACCAAGCCGGAAAAATCTCTCGACCTTCCCAACAAGCTCAAACAAGCCAAGATCTTTTTGCAGCGAGATGTTCTTGCCAAGATCAGCAATCGCCAGTATGTCTTAATTAATATTCTGGAAGCTCCTGCACTTGCCTTACTATTGGCACTTATTACAAAATATTCCCCTGATGGGGCAGGATATACATTCTACAAGAATGAAAACATTCCTGTATTCTTTTTTATGAGCATTATTGTGGCCTTGTTTATGGGCCTTACCGTAAGTGCTGAAGAGATCATAAAGGACAGAAAAATTCTCAAGCGAGAAGCGTTCTTACACCTCAGCAAGTTGAGTTATCTCTCATCAAAGACTCTAATATTGTTCTGCCTGTCTGCCGTTCAAACCCTTCTGTTCGTTATTGTTGGCTCACTGATTTTAGACATCCAGGGGATGACCATATGGTATTGGATAATCTTATTTTCCGTTTCATGTTTTGCCAATATATTAGGTTTAAACATCTCTGCCGGCTTTAATTCGGTAATTACTGTCTATATACTTATCCCTCTGCTTATTATTCCACAACTAATTCTAAGTGGAGTGGTCGTCGACTTTGATAAGCTTAATTCTTCTTTCGCAAATCAGGAAAAAGTACCCTTTATTGGAGAAATGATGGCTTCACGCTGGGCGTATGAAGCACTCGCGGTTACTCAATTTAGAGACAATCCTTCCAACAAAGACCTATATCCATTAGATCGAGAAGTTGGTATTAATACCTACAAGTCAGTTTATTATGCCAAATACCTCCAGGAACATTTAGATTATTGTTATGAAAACAAGGATTTCAAAGGAAGAGATGCACATTTAGATCTTATTAGAACTGAGGTAAAGAAACAGCTTAGCATATTTGGTGAAGACAAACTTACAGTCGCTGATCAACTAACCAATGACAGCCTAACCGATAAGGTATATCAAGAGACTGCTGATTTTCTATCGGCTATACGTTCCGTCTATAATTCGAGAAGGAAGAAAGCTAAAGATGAGCTAGATGCCAGGATAGCGGAGAGAACGAAAACTCCCGAGTTAGAGGATGAATATATAAAATTTAGAAATCGATATGAAAATGAGCGCATCAGTATCATGCTAAAGAATATCTCTACAAAAAGGAGAATTGTAACATCAGGAGATGAGCTTGTGCAGAAGATATATCCCATCTATGCGAAGAATGAATTTCCTGACGGTCCGCTAGATTTCAGAACCAACTTCTACTATCCGGAAAAGCACTTTGCAGGAATGTATATGGATACGAAGGTTTTCAATCTGATCATCATTTGGCTCATGACATTGGTGTTGTTCATTGCCGTGTATTACGACTGGCTCAGGAGAATAATTCGGAGCGGGAAATTTTAAATAGGCACGTTCACATGTCGCTCTGCATGGTAAGAAGAGCGTACTAATGGTCCAGACTCTACATATTTAAGTCCTCGCTTCAAGCCTTCTTCGCGGAAATGGTCAAACTTATCCGGATGAACAAATTCTGCAACTTCGATGTGTCTTTTAGTCGGTTGCAGATATTGGCCTAAAGTCAAAATATGTAATCCGTGCTCTACCAAATCATCCATTGCCTTGTAAACCTCTTCATCGGTTTCACCCAGACCTAACATGATTCCAGACTTGGTTCGTTTACCTGCCTCATAGGTCAGCTTTATTTGCTCAAGGCTTCTGTTGTATTTCGCTTGCGGTCGCACTCTTCGGTATAAACCCTCCACAGTTTCCATGTTATGAGAAACTACCTCTTGCCCACCTTCAATCATTCGATAAAGCGCGTCCCAGTTTCCTTTTACATCAGGAATTAATGTCTCAATGGTAGTTTCAGGTGAGGATTTCTTGGTTTCAATTACTGTCTGATACCAGATCTCAGCTCCTCGATCTTTCAGCTCATCTCTATTCACAGAGGTAAGCACAGCATGCTTTACACCCATGAGTTTGATCGCCTCAGCAACTCGTTTGGGTTCTTCGATATCATATTCTGGAGGTCGGCCTGTAGCTACAGCACAGAAAGTACAGCTTCGTGTACATACATTTCCAAGAATCATGAATGTAGCTGTTCCCTCGCCCCAACATTCACCCATATTGGGACAATTGCCACTTTCACAAATGGTATGGAGCTTATGCTGATCGACCAGCTTCCTTACCTTGGCATAGTTTTCACCTACAGGAAGTTTAACTCTTAGCCAATTTGGTTTCTTCTTTCGCTCAGGCTTATCAACAACTGGTAAATCTATCATACGCTTCGATTCAGATATATGTGCAAATCTAACTCAGTAAGGAGAGATTCCCGATTATTTTCGAGATCCCCAAAACAGTGTGAAGAAAACAGAAGAAAAAACAGATTTGTTCGGTTGCGTAGGCACAAGTATAATTTCCTTGCTATAGGCTTCTAGCATCACGCCAACCTCAACACCTGCAACATTCCGTCTGTAGGTACCAAATTCAAATAAAACTGATCCTTTGGTGTGAAATCCCAGCGTAAAATCTGAATCTCCTAAACCCTGAAACAGCTTTCCTGGCCCAGCAATATTCTGTGGAGAAGGAAAGTTCACAACGGTGAAGGGTTCGTATTGTTGATCTGCCCCTAGAACATAGTAAGGAGTAACCAAACCGAATGTCGGCCCACCAGCGGCAGCCAAGCTTATTTGGACACCCTGCTGGGTTGCCTTTTTATACATTAGTTTTTCCAGCCCATAGTTGGTTCGGATTGCATAGAGATAATTGGATTTACCATAAATAAAACCGGCACCACTTAAGCCAATATACCTTGATTCACTCGGGTGCTTCACGTTGGAGAGCTCTAATCCAAATGTATGATAGACATCATCGCCCTTCTTGCGGCTATGGCGCAAAACCAGACCTCCGATCAAACCTCCATTTGTGTTCTTATTGATGCCCCAAATCCACTCGGAAGTATATTCAAATTCATCACCTTCGAACAGCTGTGCTGATGCGAGAGCAGGAAGAATTAATAATATGAGTAATTGGAGCTTTTTCATGTCTGCTATTCCATAACAAAAATAATGCGCGAGTCCCTATTATTTTTTTGACTCAGTGTTCAGTTGATCGTAACTCACTCCCATATGAGAGGCGTCAAATATGGCTTTCCCATTTTTGATAAGAATGGCTTGAGGAGATTCATGCCTAATGCCATATCTAGTAGCAACTTCATTCGAAAGATCGCGATAGGTGATCAAATCCAAAAAGAACGGTTCAAATGATGCATTATCATCATAAGATCTCTCAAAACGATTTAGGACCATTGAGCTGATTGAGCATCGGGTGCTATGCTTAAATAGTAAAATCGTTTTTTCCTCAGATACTTTATCAATTTCATCAAGCTGAGATGCCGATATTAAATGATTCCAGGGTAAGGTTATTCTTTCTTTTGATGTAAATAAGTTGCCTAGCATATAGTCGCCAATAATCAATTATTCCAAATTACACGTTCTTTCTTATCAAACTTCGGTTCTTTCACTCGCTCATTAACACCATTTGGGTTTTGCTTGTTCCCGTTCATTCTCGTCCAGAAGATATTCCACTTTCTTAACATTTTTCGAACCTTAGGACTGCTAAACTTCATAGCCATGCGATAATTGCTGCTTGGGTGCTGGTCTCCGATTCGTCGGAATTTAACTTTCATATCACCCCTCCATAATGACGACTCCTGATACAATCGTGCCATACCCCATTCTTTTGAATTTCCGAAAAAGCGAATGCGACTTCCCGTGTATCTTGGCCTTACTTTGAAATCTACCCCTCTAAATGGTGATCCTGCCGAATAGCGTGGTTTTACATTGTAGTCTTTTCCTCTAAATGGCATCCCTTGAGAATACCTTGGAGTAACCTTATAGTCCTTACCTCGAAACGGCATCCCTTGTGAGTATCTTGGCGTTATTTTATAGTCTTTTCCACGAAAAGGCATTCCTTGAGAATACCTCGGGGTAATCTTGTAATCGTTACTTCTGAATGGCATCCCTTGTGAGTAGCGTGGAGTGATCCGATAGTCTTTGCCTTTAAATGGAGATCCTTGCGAATACCGAATATTTATCTTGTAGTCCTTGCCACGAAACGGGTTGGTCTGAGAATATCTTGGAGTCACTTTATAGTCACTTCCTCTAAACGGACTTCCCTGAGAGTTTCTAATGTCTATTTTGTAATCGCTGCCCCGAAATGGATTGGATGGAGAGTATCGTGGTGTCACTTTGTAATCGCTGCCTCTGAATGGGTTACCCCCAGAATACCGTGGAGAAGCTTTGTATTTGCTCCCTCTGAACGGGTTCCCAAAAGAGTAACGCGGAGTTACTTTATAGTCACTTCCTCTAAATGGATTGCCTCCCGAATATCTTGGAGAATATTTTCTGGTCTTGAAGCTCGCAATCCCGCTTGAAGATCTGGGCCTAACAGAATATCGTTTCTGCCGTTCACGAACAGGTGAATATCGAGGAGAAGCTGATCTTCCCGATAACCTGAATGGTGAAGATGCGCTTGAGTAACGAGGAGAGCTCCGTTTGCCGCTTGGAATGCCAGTACTTTTTCCCGGCTTCTTTTTGTTTCGGAAAAATAGAAACCCTTTCCGCTCGACCTTCTTTGTCTTTAGCCGACTATCATTATCCTCAAGCAATTGAGCATCGGCAGAAAAGACTGCCGCTCCAATTAAAATTGATATGATTAGAAATCGTTTCATTCGCTGAAGGCTTCCAAAGGTTAGTAATTTACGTGATAAACCCAACGCATCGCTCAATTCGATGCCTTTCCTAACCTCGGCTGATACAAAAGAAAACGCCCAATTCACTTAAACATTTCTTAAGCAATTGGGCGTTTCAGTATTATTTTAGTTGATAGCGTTATATCTTAATTGGTTCTCCCTGTGAATTGAGTACCTCAAATTCGGTGAGTGCCTTGGAGCTATCTTCAACCATATTGACCCAACGGAAATACTTGAAAAACCATTTTACTCTTCTTGAAAATGTTCCCGCTGTAAAATAAGTATACAGATATGGGTGCAATGCTACCGTAATCTTCTTCTCATTTTGTGATTCGAAGAAGTACTTAATTGTATTTTCCACTTGATCTGCTACTTGTATCGATGCTGATATTTTGCCAGTTCCACTACATGTTGGACAAACTTCCTTAGTAGTAATGGACAACTCGGGTCTTACTCTCTGCCGGGTGATTTCCATCAGACCAAACTTCGATAATGGCAGGATCGTATGTTTTGAACGATCGTCTTTCATGGCCTCTTTCATCTTCGCATAGAGCTTTTTCTTGTTCTCTATCTTCCGCATATCGATGAAATCGATCACAATAATTCCGCCCATGTCTCTAAGTCTAAGCTGTCGAGCGATTTCCTCTGCAGCATCCAGATTTACCTTCAGCGCAGTGTCCTCCTGATTGTCCTCCTTGTTCGATTTATTTCCGCTATTCACATCAATCACATGAAGAGCTTCAGTATGATCAATGATCAAATAGCCTCCATTAAGCATACTTACAGATTGCCCAAAGGAAGTCTTCATCTGCTTTTCTACCCCAGTAGCTTCGAAAATCTTTGCTTTGCCACTGTACTGTTTCAGAATTTTTTCCTTGTCCGGGGCAATCCCCTTGACAAAAGTTTTAATCTCCTGATATAGCTCCTTGTCATCAACCATGATGCTGTCGAAGCTTTCGTTAAGTACATCTCGCAGGATGGAATTGGCGCGATTCATTTCGCCAATAACCTTATCTCGAACTTTTGCTGTTTGCAGGGCTTTCATACCCTCATCCCAACGCTCTACTAGGTTACGTAAATCTGTATCTAGCTCTTTTACATCCTTGCCTGTAGCAACAGTTCGAATGATTACACCAAACCCTTCCGGTTTGATGGAGCTGATAAGTCTCTGCAGACGCTTACGTTCGTTTGCATCTGTGATTTTTTTTGATACGTTTACCGTATTCGAAAACGGCACCATCACCAGGTATCTACCTGCCAATGACAACTCGCATGAAAGTCGTGGACCTTTTGTAGAAATAGGTTCCTTTACTACCTGCACTAAAATCTTTTGCCCTTTGGTCAGGACTTGGCTCATTTTTCCAAGCTTATTAATATCCGGCTCTGTTTTAAAGCCTGCCAGTCTTGTACTGTTTAGCTTTTTTGCCAGTGTGAGCTTGGTGAACTTATTTAGTGATTGGACCTGTGGCCCTAAATCCAGATAGTGTAAAAAGGCATCTTTTTCATATCCTAAATCAATGAAGGCAGCGTTCAAACCCTGAACCACTTTCTTTACTGATCCTAGATAAATATCACCGACATTGAAGGTTTGACCTCCACCGTCCTGGTGAAATTCTACCAGCCTTTTATCCTTAAGTAAAGCAATACGACATCCATCGCGAGTTGAGTTAATGATTAGTTCATTACTCATAGCGATTTTTTAAAGGGTGCCTATTACTTCTTCTTATGTCTGTTTTTTCTAAGTCTCTTCTTTCTCTTGTGAGTAGAGATCTTATGTCTCTTTCTTTTTTTACCGCAAGGCATAATTTCTATTCTTTAAAGTTTTTAAAATGTTTTAAAGCCCTTTGAGATAATCATTGGCCATCATCTTTATGGCCGGAATGGAATCTCTTGTGGCTAAGATTTCCTCCAATAGCAGGCGTGCCTGCGATTGTTGATTTATTTCCATCATAGATACTGCCAGATAAAGCTTCGCTTCATGATCAGCAGGATTCAGTGATATCAAATTTTCAAAACGTTCTTTAGCTCTTTCAAACTGTCCGCTTTGGATTGCTAAAAGGCCAAGATTTAAAATGGCTTGCCTATTGGTTTCGTCCTGAATAAGGATTTCCCTAAGCATGGATATTCCAGCCATTGGGTTTTCAGAAACAACAAGCGTCATTGCCAATCTGTTTTTCAAAAAAAGGTTTGCTGGATCTTTATCCAACAACTGTTGCAAAACCACTCTGGCTTTTTCTGCATATTTCTTGGCTCTTTCAGGATCCGGAGATCTCTCATAAGCTGTGAAATATATATCTGCAGCTAATTCAGTGGGGACAATTTTCCACTTTTCAATATTCTCTGCAATGCTAGCTGCACTGTCTACCACCCCATAATCGAGGTAGCGTCTTGCCAAAGAGTGCGCAAAGTTAGCTTTTTTATCAATATTATCTTCCTCCTCAACCAATCTTCTCAAGTCATTGATCTGATTTTCAACTTCTTGAGGTATTTCCATTGAATGACTTTCCGTTTCTGTTACCTGTTGTAGTTGCTCATTTTCTACTACGCTTCTTGGCAGCTGAAACAAAATCACTACTAAAGCAACAGACCCAAGAAGGAGGATTAGTTGTGATCTAGTCACTTGATCCTATTGGATTTTTTTATTTTCTCTACGAAAATTTTGGATGGCTTGAACGATGGAATGAAATGTTCATCAATGACAATGGCTGTATTCTTCGAGATATTTCTGGCAATTTTTTTCGCTCGCTTCTTATTCACAAAGCTTCCGAATCCTCTTACATAAACATTCTCGCCATTCGCCATGTTGTTTTTTACAACAGAGAAGAATGCTTCTACAGAGGCTTGCACATCTGCCTTATCTATTCCGGTCTTATCCGATATTTCGTTTATCACATCAGCTTTTGTCACAACTGTCTGGTTTTTAGGTGGGTGTTAGAATTGGGTGGCCAAAATTAAATTTGCACCTTCACATAAAAAAAGGATTTCTAAATTATTAAGCCATCAAAGAGAAAACATTTGCCGAAAGGCTAATTAATTGGTATACAGGCAGAAAGCGCGACCTCCCCTGGCGAAAAACAAACGACCCATATCCGGTTTGGTTGTCGGAAATCATCCTCCAACAGACGCGAGTAGATCAGGGGCTTCCATATTGGGAACGATTCATGGAAACTTTCCCGTCTATTACGGACTTGGCAAATGCCCCAGAAGAAAAGGTGCTTAGGCTTTGGCAAGGACTCGGATACTATTCTCGTGCGCGAAACCTACATTTTACAGCAAAGTATGTGGATAAGGAACTTAACGGCCAATTTCCAACAACCTATTCAGAAATAATCAAGCTTAGAGGTGTTGGCCCATATACTGCTGCGGCAATCGCCTCCATTTGTTTTAATGAAGCTACTCCTGTGGTGGACGGAAATGTCTTTCGCTTCGCTTCAAGGTATTTTGGGATCGAGGATGATATTTCAAAAAGCGGGACTCGAAAAATTTTTGAAAAGGTGCTCAGAAATGAAATTCCAAATGAAAGCCCTGGTACTTTCAATCAGGCCATGATGGAGTACGGAGCAACTACTTGTTCACCAAGTCCAAAGTGTGGAGAGTGCAACTTTTCCACTCGCTGCTTTGCATTCGTAAATGATCTTCAAAAAAAACTTCCTTTAAAAACGGGGAAAACGAAAGTGAGCAACCGCTACTTCAATTACCTCGTTCTAAAATTTGAAGGTTCATTTTTCATGAAGGAACGAAAAGAAAAAGATGTTTGGAGTGGCCTCTATGATTTCTTTTTGATTGAAGGAGATTTTGATGATGATGATATACTTCTAAAAACCAGTCAAGAGTTAGAGGTCAAAGATCCAATCATAGAAGAAATCTCCGATCCATATTTACATATATTGAGCCACCAGAAAATCCATGCGAGCTTTTATACATTGGCCATTTCTAAGGAAGATTCGGAGATCGTTATTCAAAAGACAGCATTAAAACCATTTTCCGTTAAGGAAGTGCTAAATTTGCCGAAACCTAAATTGATCGTAAATTATCTTAATCGAATAGGTATCAAATAAACACACTATGTCTGGAGTAAATAAAGTAATCTTAGTAGGCCGCCTGGGAAAAGACCCAGAAGTTAGACACCTTGAAAATGGCGCAACGGTAGCCAATTTTTCATTAGCCACCTCTGAGACATACAAGGATAGACAAACTGGTGAGCGTAGAGAACAAACCGAATGGCACAACGTAGTGCTATGGAGAGGTTTGGCAGAAGTAGCTGAGAAATACGTAAAAAAAGGTGACATGATCTATGTGGAAGGAAAGCTTCGTACCCGCTCATGGGAAAAAGACGGGGTAACACGATATACCACTGAGGTCGTCGGCGATAACATGACTATGCTTGGAGGCGGTAGCAGTAGCGGCTCTTCACAAGGTCAGCAAGGAGGAGACTACTCGGGACAGCAGCCATCTCAAGCATCTGCGCCTGTGCAGGAGGCACAAAGCGATGCCACGGATGACCTCCCATTTTAAAACATAACTATTAGTACTTGGAAGCATCTTTGGACGATCCATTCCCCACGTTATTACTTAGCATGATGGCTGATATGCCATTTTCGTTTTACCTGATCAATGGTTTGGTGATTTTGATTTTATTATGCCTTTCAGGCTTGGTTTCAGGTTCTGAAGTTGCGTTTTTCTCATTTTCGCACAATCAAATAATGGACTTCAACAGATCGGCTGATGCGAAAGAAAAGCGAATCAGTTTTCTGCTACACAATCCCAAGAAGTTGTTAGCTACAATTCTGATTCTCAACAATCTGGTCAACATTTTCATTATTACCATCTCAACTTTCGCTACCTGGCAGCTAGTAGGAGAACAGGGAAAGCAAGGTGTGACCATCGTGATTCTGACTACCATAATCACCTTGCTGATTATCTTTTTTGGTGAGATCATTCCAAAAGTTTACGCCAATCATAATGGGACAGTGTTTGCAAAACTTACGTCTGGTCTATTGCTTCTTTCATATCGTATTTTCAAACCTATCTCCTGGTTCTTGATGAGCATGACAGGGTTGATTGAGCGACGAATGGAGAAAAAGGGATACAACCTTTCCGTTGAAGAAATTAATCAAGCACTAGAGATTTCTGTGGAAAAAGAACACGTAACAGAAGAAGAAAAAGGGATTCTGAAAGGAATTGTGAATTTTGGGACGCTCTCAGTGAAGCAAGTCATGAAGTCCCGAATGGACATCACCGCTATCGATCGAGAAACTGATTTTCATGAGTTGATGAATCAAATCAACAAAACGGGATACTCCCGAATTCCAATATTTTCTGAAACTGTAGATAAGGTAGAAGGCATACTGTATATCAAGGACCTAATTCCTCACATTGGAGAAGAAGAAGACTTTAAATGGCAGGAGCTTTTAAGACCTGCATTCTTTGTTCCTGAGAGTAAAAAGATTGACGATTTATTTAAAGATTTTCAGGAAAAGCAGGTTCACATTGCTGTGGTAATAGATGAGTATGGAGGCACCTCTGGCTTAATAACAATGGAAGATGTCATTGAAGAAATTGTCGGTGAGATCAACGATGAATTCGACGATGAGAGTGATGTTGCTTACAATAAGCTGGACAATCAAACTTTCATTTTCGAAGGAAAAACATCTTTAAATGATTTTTGTAAAATCACAAACTCAGATATTTCAATTTTTGATCAACTAAAAGGTGAGAGTGAGTCTCTTGGTGGGCTTTTGCTTGAAATAAACACAAAGCTTCCCAGCGCCGGGGAAAAAATCAGAGTTTCTCATTTTGTGTTTACTGTTGTTGCTGTTGATCAGCGACGCATAAAACGCATACGAGCATATATCAATAATGATAAGAGCAACGTTGCAGGGTTTGAAGATTAGTATGCAATTATGATGAAATACTTAACTGTTCTCCTGGCACTATTTTGTTTTGCATGTGGCAGCAACCACCTCCCTAAACCAAAAGGTTTTAATCGCATTAACCTTCCCCATGCTGCTTACCAAGCATTGCCTGACTCACTTCCTTACTCATTTGAATATTCTGTGCATGCGAGATTGCTTAAAGATTCCAGTTGGATTTCTGAGCGATATTGGATCAATCTCTTCTATCCTGAAATGGATGCAGCTATCCAGATAACATATAAGCCTGTAACCGACTCAATCATTCGGGAATACCTAAGTGATTCTTATCGGCTTACCTCCCAGCATAATGTAAAAGCATATGCAATAGAAGAAAGCATTATTGAATTACCCAATGGTATGTATGCCTCGTTTACGGAGCTTGAAGGAGAGGTGCCCACTCAAGCTCAATTTCATGTCTCTGACAGTGTGGATCACTTCCTGAGAGGTGCTCTATATTTTCGAACTGCCACCAAGAATGACTCTTTGGCACCTGTCATTTCATACCTTAAAAAGGACATCATTCATTTGCTTACAACTTTGGAGTGGAGGGATTAACAAAGTAGGACGAGGGTCGATTTGGCTCCCTTTTTTTGTGCTTCGGATTATCTTAGCCATATGCATCAATTCTTTGACCGATCCATCGAGTACCTAAAAGGTGTCGGACCACAGCGTGGCGAAACGCTCAACAAAGAATTGCAGATTTTCACTTTTGGTGACCTCCTCCAGCACTATCCTTTTCGACACGAAGATCGCAGCAAGTTTTATAAAGTGAGTGAACTTCAGCCAGACCTTCCATACGTTCAACTAATTGGTGAATTCAAGTCATTCAAAACAATTGGTGTGGGTAGAAAATCCCGTTTGGTTGGAATTTTTGCTGATGAAACAGGCACTATTGAAATGGTTTGGTTCAAAGGAGTTCAATGGATTCAAAAGAGCCTGACCATAGGCGTAAAGTATGTTGCCTTTGGAAAGGCTACACTCTTTAATGGGAAGTTCAACATCGCGCACCCTGAAATTGAAATACAAACCGAGAAAAACACGAAGGGAGGATATCTTCAACCTGTATACCACACCTCAGAGAAAATGAAAAAGAAGGGGCTTGACAGCAAGTTCATTTCCAAAATCATGAAAGTGCTCTTGGTAGAAGCCGTGAATCACATTCACGAAACCCTGCCTAAAAATCTTATCAATCAATTTAAACTGCTAGATAAAAAAACGGCAGTTGTATCCATGCACTTTCCTCGAAACAGTCAGTTGCTTATGCAAGCACAAAATCGGATGAAGTTCGAGGAACTCTTTTTCGTACAGCTCCGACTCATCAAATTGAAGATTGCCAGAACGGAAAAATACAGGGGTGTTATCATTAATAAAAGTGATCTGCTAAACACATTCTATGCCGAGCACATGCCTTTTGAGCTCACAGGAGCTCAGAAAAAAGTAGTTAAAGAAATCTATGCAGACTTTCGCTCGGGCCAGCAAATGAACCGATTGGTACAGGGTGATGTGGGAAGTGGAAAAACCATGGTTGCATTTCTCTCCATGCTTATCGCGATTGGGTCTGGGTTTCAATGCGCGTTTATGGCTCCCACAGAAATTCTCGCCGAGCAACATTTTAAAGGATTACAAGAACAAGCCAGGCCATTGGGAATACACATCGCAAGGCTCACTGGATCCACGCCAAAGTCAGAGCGAAAGCTTATCCATGAAGGCCTAATGTCAGGTGTTATCACTATCCTGGTAGGCACGCATGCTTTGCTCGAAGACAAAGTGAAATTTAAAAATCTAGGGCTAGCTGTGATCGATGAACAACACCGATTTGGCGTAGCACAGCGAGCCAAGCTGTGGACAAAAACCAAGGAAGTCTATCCACATGTACTGGTAATGACAGCCACACCCATCCCACGAACGCTGGCAATGACTCTATATGGTGACTTGGATATTTCTGTCATAGATGAGCTTCCCGCCGGTCGAAAACCTATAAAGACAAAACATTTCTTTGAATCCAAGCGACTGGAGATGTTTGGGTTCGTGGAAAAGGAAATTGAAAAAGGCAGGCAGGCATATATCGTCTATCCATTGATTGAAGAATCTGCAACGCTCGATTATAAAGACCTTATGGATGGATATGAAGGCATCCAGCGGCGATTTCCAAAGTATCAGATTTCGATCGTTCATGGTCGGATGAAATCTGAAGACAAAGAATGGGAGATGCAAAGGTTTGTCAAGGGCGAAACCAAAATTATGGTGGCCACCACAGTAATTGAAGTAGGAGTTAATGTTCCGAATGCTACAATTATGGTTATCGAGAATGCAGAGCGATTTGGCCTTTCTCAATTGCATCAGCTTCGTGGCAGAGTGGGCAGAGGTGGCGATCAATCACATTGCGTGTTGATGTCAGGAGTGAAGTTGAGCTCTGAAGGAAGAAAACGCTTGAAAACCATGGTTGATACCACAGACGGCTTCAAGATTGCTGAAGTAGATCTGGAGCTGAGAGGTCCTGGAGACTTAATGGGAACCAGACAAAGCGGAGCTTTGGACTTATTGGTTTCAGATTTGGTAAAAGATGGAGAGATCTTAAAGGTAGCAAGAATTGCCGCTCAAGAATTGTTGAAGAGCGATCCAGGTTTAGAAAAAACCGAACATCGAATGATTAAATCACATATTGATTCGTTTAGCAAGAATGCTGTTAATTGGGGGCGAATTAGTTAATTGGTCATTCGTTAATTAGGTGAGTTGTTGCCAGTTCACTGTTTAACTAATTAACTTAACACTAATGTCTAAAACAGAATACATCAAACTCCTTAAGAAGCAGATTTCCAAACTTGAAGAAGATACTTTTAACCTGGAAGCTTGGAAAACTAGCGCAATAACCGTTTTGCATCGCATCTTCGGAGAAAGCGACCCAAGAGCAAAACAGATTGATAACTTAAAGATCGATTACAGTAGCTGGGCTTTGCGTGATTCCAACTCGAACTACAAGCCTGTAGAAACTGCCAAGCTTAAAGGCAAGGAAGTCTTAAATACTGCGATCGATGAAATTGAAATCTTCGGAGCGCCAGAAAGCCATGCTATGGATGTATTAGGTCAGGATTTTGTAAAAAAATTACAAGAAATGTCTGAATCGCAACGTAAAAAGCATTTCAATGACATGAAGAAAAGTGAACTGGTGCAATTATTGATGAAGCTTATGGGATGAAGCGTTTACTTCTTTCTCTTACAATCATATTCATATTATCATCCTGTGCCGAACCTTCAGAGCTTGTCGGTTTATGGAAGCTTGAAGACGTCAGTGTTGATATGATCCCTCGAAAATCCACTCCCATCTTTCTGAAATTTGATCCGAGTGGTAGTTTTTCTGTTTCCAGAGCAATTGGTGATTTAATCGGACTTTATCAACTAAAGGAAAATGATCTTTACTTTTCAAGCAATGATAAAAAATGGTTCAATACAAACTGGAATGCGAATGTCTATCAAGGAATACTCGTTGCTAAAAGGACTTGAATACGGCTATAGAACAACCGAGCTTAAATTTGTTCCTGCTGAAAAACTGCCTCCATTTGTGAGTTCATTGAAGCTCTAACTGGGAAATGGGAGTTGTACAAGATTGTGGATAATCACAAAGAACAAGAAACTGATAACATGCAGTTCGTGATTTCTGATTACGAATATATCATTTCAAGAAATGATAGTTTAAATGAAAAAGGAAATGTCCTAGTGGACACCCGCCATCAGAAAATCAACTTTGAAAATAAAGAAACAAGCTGGAAAGTACGTTTTGTTTGGGATGAACTCCGCCTGGAGAATCAAGAACTCGCTCTTGAGTATCGTTTGAGAAGGTATTAAAAGTGTTTTGTAAAAAATTTACAAAATGTATTAGCATGAGTAAAAAAATACTTTAATGAAATGAAGACACGCTTGCGGTCTTGCTTAAAGTTGACTTCCTGAAGAAGATTTAGATTTTTGTAAAGAAGTAATTAGAGCATTATTGTTAATAAACTGAGCTAGTGCTTAAAGTGCCTGGTTCCTGTCATCACCATTGCCAGACCATTTTCATCGCAGTAGTCAATTGAAAGCTGATCTTTGATTGAGCCACCAGGTTGGATTACTGCAGTTATCCCCGCTTTATGCGCAATCTCTACACAATCCGGAAACGGAAAAAAAGCATCTGATGCCATCGCCGCACCATTGAGATCAAAACCAAACTTACTTGCCTTTTCAATTGCCTGATTCAATGCATCCACACGTGAGGTTTGTCCAACACCACTTGCCAACAACTGGCCATTTTTTGCCAGAACAATCGTATTTGATTTGGATTGCTTGCATACTTTAGATGCAAAGAGCAGATCCTCCACCTCATCAGCTGTTGGTTGCTTTTTGGTTTTCACTTCAAGGTCTGCTTTTGTCTCAGACTTCAAATCGTAATCCTGAACAATTGTGCCATTGAGCATGCTTTTATATTGGGTCTGCTGATGCCATGGTTTCTTCTGTACCAGAAGAATTCTGTTTTTCTTTCCCTTCAAAACTTCTAATGCCTCATCACTAAACGATGGAGCAATCAGGATTTCAAAAAACAGGCTGTTCATTTCGTCAGCAGTATCCTTGTCAACCTCTTTGTTACAAACCAGCACACCACCGAAAGCAGAAACTGTATCTGCTGCAAATGCACGCTGATAAGCTTCTTTTGCAGTTGAGCCAGTAGCAATACCACACGCATTGTTGTGTTTCAAGATTCCAAAAGCTGTTTCATCAAATTCAGCAATTAGCTGAACAGCAGCTTCAATGTCTACCAGATTGTTATAAGAAATCTCTTTGCCATGCAGCTGATCAAAATATTCAGATAGGTCTCCATAAAAAGTGCCTCTTTGGTGCGGATTCTCTCCATACCTCAATGTTCTCGCTGGTGAAGCGCTCACTCGGAATGCCGGAACTTGATCTTTTTCATTCATCCAATTGAAAATGGCTGAATCATAATGGCTCGATGTTGCAAATGCTTTGGCGGCAAAAAGTTTGCGTTCCTCCTCACTTGTCTCTCCATTCTGATTGTCCAGTATCTTTTGTAAATCAGAGTAGTATTCCATTGAGCTCACCATTACTACATCCTTGTAGTTTTTGGCTCCAGCACGAATCAGCGCTATTCCTCCAATGTCAATTTTTTCAATAACATCCTCCTCAGAGGCTCCACTAGCAACAGTCGCTTCGAATGGATACAAATCAACAATTACCAGATCTATTGGAGGTATTTCGAATTTTTTTGCTTCTGCCAAGTCAGACTCATTTTCCCGTCGGTGTAAAATCCCACCAAACACCTTTGGGTGAAGGGTCTTGACACGCCCTCCAAATATGGAAGGATAGTCTGTCAGGTTTTCAACCGGAACCACATCTACTCCCTCTTCACGGATAAACTTTTCTGTGCCTCCGGTAGAATAAATCGTAACGCCGAGTTTATCTAAACTGTGAACGATGGGACTAAGTCCTTCTTTGTGAAAAACTGAAATGAGGGCAGACTGAATCTTTTTCGTAGACATGCTAGATGGATGGTTTATTTCAAAGTTGGCAAAGGTACCAACGTCAAAGGTTTTATCAATTATGAGATTGGATATAGTCCTCGATTACTCTGGGGAAATGTTCATATTCTAAAGCGTGAATATTCTGAGCAAGTTCTTCAGGAGAATCGTTTGGATCCACCTTGCACTTGGCCTGAAAAAGGATTTTTCCCTTATCGTATTCTTCATTGACCAAATGAATGGTAATACCGGATTCCTTTTCCCCTGACGCCACGACCGCCTCATGAACTTTATTCCCATACATCCCTTTTCCCCCATATTTGGGCAAAAGCGCCGGGTGAATATTGATGATTCGATTTGGGAAAGCTTTTACCAGATATCCAGGAATTAGCCATAAGAAGCCCGCCAAAATGATATAGTCAATATTTTCAAGTTGTTTGATAAATGAGTCGTTCTGGAATTCTTCTTTATTGAAAGTGAATGACGGGATATCCAGCTTCTTCGCTCGTTCATGAACGAACGCATTTGCCTTATTAGAAAGAATCATTTTTACTTGAATGTGAGTATCTGCTTCAAAGTATTTAGCAATATTCTCAGCATTGCTTCCGCTTCCAGATGCCAGAATGGCTAGGTTTATTATTTTCTTCACTCCGCAAAACTAATTAGAACGCATCTTGAAAAACTTCGGTTTTCCCATTCCCATCAATGCAGACGATATCAAAGCGGACATCTTTCTTCCAATTGATGGCAAAAATGTAATGCTCCGCTGCCTCCTTTATTCGCTGCTGTTGAGATTCTGAAACAAATGTTTCTGGTTCACCAAAATCCCTTCTGCTTCGCCTTTTCACTTCAATGAAAATCAAAAGTCTTTCACTTTCCATGGCTATAAGGTCAATTTCTGCTCGCCCAAAACGATAATTTTCTTCTAAAACCTCACATCCGATATTTTCATAATGGCGTTTTGCTATTGCTTCACCTTCAATACCCTTAGTTTTGCGATCCATTAGGTCAGGTCATTTGTAAAGTTAATGTCAGAATTATACCCACTTAAGTTCAAAACCATCTTCAAAGAAAAACTTTGGGGAGGTCAGAAAATTAAAACCATTCTCGGAAAAGATTTTGGAGATCTGGAGAATTGTGGAGAAACATGGGAACTTTCAGGTGTCTCTGGGAATATTTCTGAAGTTGCCAATGGTAAACACACCGGCAAAGCTATCTCTGATTTAGTAGATGAATTCAAAGAGGAGCTGGTTGGGCGTTCAATATTCAATAGCTATGGTACTGAGTTTCCGTTATTGATTAAGTATATAGATGCTGCCGAAGACTTGTCTGTTCAGGTTCACCCCAATGATGAACTTGCCTACGCTCGACACAATTGTCCGGGAAAGTCTGAAATGTGGTATGTCATTCAGGCGGACGATGACGCATCACTGATTAATGGGTTTTCAAAGGATACGAATAAAGTGGAGTATCTCAGCTACTTCCAGTCTGGAAAAATCATGGAACTACTCCATTCAGAGAAAGTAAAAGATGGGGATGTTTATTACTTACCTGCGGGGCGGGTACATACGATTGGAAAGGGTCTTTTCATTGCCGAAATTCAACAAACATCAGATATTACTTATCGGATATATGATTTTAACCGAACAGACAAGGAAGGAAATAAAAGAGAGCTTCATACGGAACTTGCTCTCGATGCCCTTGATTATTCCATGCCCAAAGAATTGAGAAGTGAGTATACGGAAAAACTAAATCAAAGCAATCCGATTGTTTCCACACCTTACTTTACAACCAATAAAGTAATTGCAGATCAAAATATTAGAATAGACAAAACTGATTTGGATTGCTTTAAAATTTACATTGGTGTCGGCGGATCAGGACGTGTTGCAGGAGAAACCATTCAATTAGGTGATGTCATTCTGATTCCTGCAGCAATAAAATCATACCAAATAGAACCAGAAGGTAAGCTTGAGTTGTTAGAAACCTACATTGATATTTAGGACGTTGACGAAGCAGACCCAATTCATTCATTTAGGCCTTAAGGATTATCAGGAGGCTTGGGACTTTCAGGAAAAGCTTTTCAAAGAGACCGTAGATCAGAAAATCTCAAACAGAAAGCTGCCTGTTGAGGATCAAATAGAAACCAAAAACTATCTGATTTTCTGCGAACACCCACATGTCTATACGTTAGGCAAAAGTGGTGATGAAAACCACCTCCTCGCTAATGAGGCATTTTTAAAGGAAAAAAAAGCCACTTTCTATAAAATCAATCGAGGTGGAGATATTACCTATCACGGTCCAGGACAAATTGTTGGATATCCAATATTAGATCTGGATCACTTCTTTACTGACATTCACAAATATCTGAGGTTTTTGGAGGAGGCGGTCATCCTTACATTGAAAGAATATGGAATCGAATCCGGTCGAATAGATGGCCTTACGGGAGTTTGGATTGATTGGAAGGATGAGAAAAAGGCTAGAAAAATCTGCGCCCTTGGAGTCAAAAGCAGCCGATGGGTCACCATGCATGGCTTTGCTTTCAATATAAACACCAACCTGGAGTACTTCAATTACATCGTCCCGTGCGGAATTCAAGATAAGGCAGTCACCTCACTTCAAAATGAGCTCGGACATACAATCAAAATAAAAGAGGTAGAAACTAAACTCAAGAAAAACCTTGCCTCCACATTTGATATGGATCTGGTGGATTAAGTCGGCCTTTTCACGAGCCGAGTTGAAATTCCAAAACCAAGAAAAGTAGCCATCACATGCATTAGTGAGATATGCAGATCTATTCCTAACACTGTTAAATTAAATATTTCAAAAATTATCGGAACACTGAGCATCACCCACTTTTTCCTACTGACCGTTGCCAGCGCTCCATATACTTGAAACATGCCAATAGATCCGCCAAGCCAGTTTCGAGCAAAAGCAAAGTTCATGAATTCACTGTCTGGAAAAAGATCTATTCCTACTGTATAAAACACCGCAAAAAATGGAGCTACAGTCAAATAAGAAGACATAAAAATTAACGCCGTTGTTTTTGAGCCAAACACAGCTTCATGCGACTGAACGATCAACAAAAATCCCAGAACTGAAACAAAGAGTATATGATCAAGTCCATTGTGAAGAAATGGTGTTGTGAAAAGGTTTCTTAAAAATATTAAAGGCGCCTCAGTCAGATTCTTCACCCAAAACGCATATTCACATTGTAATGCAAGCTGCCAGGTGCCTTCACAATTTCTGGTTGACGCGTATCCGAGTATCCCAATGATGGTCCAGATAACGATCAGATATAAAATGGTGAATGCTTTTCCTTTAATTAATTCTTTAAATGGAAGAGATTGGTTGTAAGCTCCTTTCCAAGGCCAGACAAAAGGAAAAATTCTTTCCTTTTGAGGGTTGTTGTGATTCATTTGCCTAAAATAGTGATTGTGACCAAAATGGCTGAATATTATAATTCTGCAAATCTAAAAGATGCAAGTCACAAGTTTTAAAATTGCAAATAAAAGCCTAGTCGTGAAAAAAGACATTGATTTCTCTCCGGTTAAAAACGTGCATGTGGTAATCGCCAAAGAGAATGATGGATGGAGAGTTTTTCTTATTAACAGAAACAAAGAAAAGCTGGAAAATGTAATGGTTACCTCGAGAGGATATGGTGAAACCAAAACAGAAACTCAAAAAACTTCAGTTCTTCGGCACATGATCCCATTCTTAGATTCCGGCGAATATGCCTTGATTGAACCCATTGATGAATCGGTGTTTCATTTAAACAATGAGTATTGGGTCAGCTATTTCATAGACGGGCAGGTGTATGACAAAAAGTTTATCTTTGTGCCAGACTCAATCATTGAAGATAACCTCACCTTCATTGAAGAGTTGGAAATGAAAGGTATCTTGCATGACTAATTGCTCGATCGAACTCCAAACCAAGATTTCAACCTCCGCTATCAATCTGGGAAGATTCAGGGTTATTGAGTTTTAAAAACAAACGAAGTTTGCATAACCATTTTCAAAATTTCCTAATCATCGATATTGAAACCGTCTCAGGAAGCGAAGATGTAGAGCAATTGTCCCCTGCTCTGCGAAAACATTGGGAGCGAAAAGCAGGTTTCATCCGAAATTCAGAAGAAAAAACTCCTGAAGAGCTTTACAGTGATCGAGCTGCTATTTATGCCGAATTCGGAAAAATCATTGTGATTGGGATGGCGTTTTATCATGAGCCAAAGGGAAAGCCTGCATTACGGGTAAAGTCTATAGCTTCCGATAACGAAAAAGAATTATTAACAGAATTTAAAAATTTTATTGAATCAAAATTTGATCAGGACAACCTAAAGCTTTGTGCACACAATGGAAAAGAATTTGACTTTCCATACCTGTGCCGTAGGATGCTGATCAACGATATTAAAATCCCCTGGTCGCTAAATCTGACCGGGAAAAAACCATGGGAAGTCAATCACATCGATACGATGGAACTCTGGAAGTTCGGAGACTGGAAAAGTTTCACGTCTCTTGATTTACTCACCAACATCTTTGGGATTCCGTCCAGCAAAACAGAATTGGATGGCTCAATGGTGACAAAAACATATTATGAAGAAAACGATGGGTTAACGAAAGTTGAGGAATATTGCCGAAAAGATGTAATCGCAACGGCACAGCTCTACCTCCGCCTCAAAAACTTACCTCTGATCGATCCAGATCAGATAAACATCGTAAAATGACCGCACGGTCAACTAAACAATGAGTAAAAAGAAAAGAAATAAGAAACTAGGATCACGATCCAAACAACAACCTAATCACGTAAAACAAATCAAAAGCAAGCTTCATGAGATCTTCACTGTCAATGATGGAAAGTCATATGGCTACAGAGAACTAATCAGAAAGCTTCAGCTTAGAGACAAAAAATCAAAAGATTACCTAAAAAGCCAGCTGTTCAGTCTGGAAAGCAACGAGAAAATTCGACGATTGAGTGATGGTCGATTTGTAACCAATGCAGAAAGCGAATACATTCAAGGAACTGTCGATCATGTCAATCCAAATTTTGCTTATATAGTAACGCCTGAGCAAGACGAAGATATATGGATCAAAACAACCGATCTGAATTTTGCCGTTCATGGAGACCTTGTGAATGTAATCATTACTAAACCATCCGGAAAAGGCTATCGTCCGGAAGGGAAAGTAATCAACATCCTGAAGCGAAACAGGGAAGAGTTTGTCGGGAAAATTGAAATCTCGCAAAAGTTCTCTTTCGTAGTTCCGGACAGCCGCAATATCCATTTCGATATCATGGTATACCCTGAGAAAATTGGGAAAGCTAAAGCCAATGATAAGGTGATGGTCAAAATAGATAAATGGCAGGACGCAAAAAACAGAAGTCCATTAGGGACAGTAACCGAAGTGCTTGGACAAGCTGGTGAAAACGAAGCAGAGATTCACTCCATCATGGCCGAGTTTGGTTTACCCTTTCGATTTCCAAAGAAAATCGAGAAGGCGGCCGATCAGATTCCCGATTTAATTACCGAAGAAGAAATTAAAAAACGACTTGACTTCCGTGACATCACCACATTCACAGTAGATCCACACGATGCAAAAGACTTTGACGATGCCCTTTCAATAAGGGAAATCGAGAAGGATAAGTATGAAATAGGCATCCATATCGCAGACGTCTCTCACTATGTGGAAGAAGGAAGTGAACTTGATAAAGAAGCTATCGATCGGGCGACATCTGTCTATCTGGTCGACAGAACCATTCCGATGTTACCGGAAAGGCTTTCAAACGGGCTTTGTTCTTTACGCCCGAAAGAAGAAAAACTCACCTTTTCAGCTGTATTTGAAATTGATACAAAAGGCAGCGTGTCAAAAAAATGGTTTGGGCGAACTGTTATCAATTCAGACAGAAGATTCACCTACGAAGAAGCACAAGAGCGCATCGAAGGATTAGATAGTGACTTTACAAAAGAAGTAGTCACACTCAACAACATTGCGAAGCAACTTCGAAAAAAACGCTTCCAGCAAGGAGCCGTAAACTTTGAAACGGTAGAGGTAAAGTTCAGGCTGGACGAGAATGGGAAGCCACTGGAAGTCATTCCGAAGGAAAGAAAAGATGCCCACAAAATGATTGAGGAGTTTATGCTTTTGGCAAACAAAGAAGTAGCTACTCATATTTATAAATGGAAAGAGAAAGGAAAGGAAGAAGGAAGCAAAACCTTTGTCTATCGGGTGCACGACAACCCGGATCCAGAGAAGCTAAACACTTTTGCTTCATTTGCGGCCAGATTTGGTCACAAAGTTGATACGGGTGGAAATGTCTCTCATGGCTTAAACAAGCTCATGGAAAACATTGTAGGAAAGCCAGAGCAAAACGTGTTGGAATCTCTGGCCATCCGATCGATGGCCAAGGCCAAATATACCACTGACCCAAGAGGCCACTTCGGTTTGGCTTTTGATCACTATACACATTTCACATCTCCGATTCGGCGATATCCAGATGTGATGGTGCATCGCCTCCTCGAACATTATCTGCAAGGAGGAAAAAATGTAGGCAATGAAGAGCATGAGCCACTTTGTATGCATTCTTCAGAAAGAGAAAAACGCGCGGCGGATGCCGAGCGAGCTTCCATCAAATACAAGCA
This sequence comes from Ekhidna algicida, assembly GCF_051379705.1. Classification (GTDB taxonomy): domain Bacteria; phylum Bacteroidota; class Bacteroidia; order Cytophagales; family Cyclobacteriaceae; genus Ekhidna. The sequence continues at coordinate 2,159,940 of NZ_CP179868.1, forward strand.
GGTGGAGTTTATGGAAACTATGCTTGGTCGGGAGTTTGAAGGCATTGTTTCTGGAGTAACCGAATGGGGCATTTTTGTTGAGATCATCCAAACCAAGTGCGAAGGGATGATACGTATGGCAGATTTGGACGATGATTTCTATGAGTTCGATGAAAAGCAGATGCGTGTCATCGGTAGAAGCAACAAGCGAATTATCACCTTGGGTGATAAGTTGAAAGTATTAGTAGCCAAAACTGACATTGACCGGAGGACAATCGATTTGGAGTTGGTGAGTGAGTAGAATTGGAGCTAGATATATAATCAAAGGAGAGTTCTTCCCTCCTCATTTTAGGTTGCTCGGTTCAATATTAATAATCTTTTCAATATTAATTTGGGATGAACAGGCTGTTCAAAACTCTCTTATCTTTTTTCTGATCGGTTTTCCACTTTTGTGTTCAAGGTTTGGTTTGATTATAAATACAAAAAACAAAACCATCAAAAAATATTTTAGCATTTTTTTAATTCGTATTGGAGTTAGAAAGAGGTATGATTTACTAACCTGTTTTTGGCTGACATCCCACCGAATGAAAGATGTCTGGCAAAATCCAGCTATCAAAACTGAGTCACACGTTTATGGTGTTGTGAATGTTTACCTAATTACATCAGATGGTGACAGCTTTTACGTGCTTCAAGAAAAAACAAAGCAGGGTGTTTATGAACGTTTAGCTAAATTTATGAACGAGCTAAACATTAGTTGTCTTGATAAATACCCAACTGACACTAAATAAAAAAGCCCTTGACATGCTAGAGTACAACGGGTACTCTTTCAAAAGCAAGGATCAAAAGTATGTCTTCAAGCACTCTTCCATAGACAGCATTGGGCTTTCTGTTATTCTTTTAATCGTGACATTTGTTGTAATCGTGCTCATGGTCTACAATGCATTCATAGGTGTAGGCGCATTGGTACTCAGCTTGCTCATTTTTGCTCCCATAGTAAAGCGAAGCAAGGGTAAGTCTAGCCTGGTTATTGATGCTTCCCAAGAAGTTTTACAACACAATGAAAACGATATAAAGGTCACCAAAGGGTTTAGTGATATAGCAAGTGTTTATATGCATTCTATGTTTGTAGACGAATATTCAAGTGCATTTAAGAGCACCAGCAAAGAATATCAAGTTACGATCGGTCTAGAAATCGATGGGCGTAAGGTTCCACTTTTCAAACTAATCGCTGATCATGCGAAACCCTCAAAAGAAATGAACGCTGTTCATGATTTTTTAGAGACTGTTATTAGAAAAAACAATAATCTCCAACATTCGCAGGCAGTTTAGTCTACCATTCACACGATTCTGTTAGTCGAAAAAGGAGCAAAGGTTTGCACTTTTAATTGATTATTAGATTAAGATTGAAATCAGCTTTCGAGCTAAACAAATCGCTTTTAAGATGAAATCACCTAATCTAAGTAAGGAAGCCATCCACTTCCTGGAAGAAAACGGCTACTCCTTTAAGTATAAGGATAGCAAAATCGTTTTCAAGAGAAGAGTGCCCTATATGGGTGCCATAGTTCTTCTATTTGTAACACTTTTTTTATCTATCCCCGTTTTCGCAGCAGGTGCAATTTATGGGGTAATCTTAGTCGCAACTGTGATTGGATCGATTATGATCCGGCGAATTTACTTTACCAAAAAATCAAATCTGATCATTGATCTGGAAGCAAAAACCTTTACCGCGATTATAGATACCTATCACCAGGAAGACCAGTCATTAAAAATGATATCCACTATTACAATGGGATCTAAATTTGTAGATGAATATACCACTGCTGCAAGAAATTCCGTAGAGGAGCATTTAATCTCAATCAAAATTCAACTGATCACAAAAGAGGAGGTCGCCTTGTTTCAATTAAAATCTGAACAATCTGAGCCAACACCGGAAATAAACGAATTGTACAGTTTGCTTGAAGATGTTGTCAAAAGTGCTAAAACCGTCTAATTAAAATAATTCATCACTTCTAAACCTGTCTGTATTTGGTCGCCACTAAGTTTTTAAAAAAGGAGCAAGGCTTCTATCTGTTCCTTATGATCTCAGCATATGTTTCCACGCTTGCGTTTGGTACATATTATCTCATTCTAGGTATTCCTGAACTTTACATTCCTACTTATGGAGCGTTCGTATTGTTTACGGTCTATGGATTATTATCCGTTTTTTCCTCTGTCAATCTTATTACTTTGTTTCGCCTTTCCATCGCTACGGCCTTGCTTGCGTTTTATAATCAGGTGTACTACACTGGAGGTGTGCTTTCTTCAGGCTTACTTGAGTTTGTAATTCCCCCACTTCTGGCATTTTTCTACCGTCCAATTAGAGACAGGTATTTTTTCATGGCGATTTCTGGCATTTGCCTGGTTAGCATGTTTATTCTTTCGTCACTCGGATATACCAAGAACCTGATTCTTGAACAATTAAGAGTCGAGCATGGTATTCTATGTGCGCTTTTTATATTCACTATTGTATCTATCTATACTTTCTTGTTTAGAAATGCACTTGTGATTAAAAACAAAAAGATTGGGGATTCAATGAAGGAGCTTCAAGAAACTACACATATGTTGATTCAGTCTGAAAAAATGGCCTCACTTGGAATGTTGTCAGCAGGTGTTGCTCATGAAATCAATAACCCGCTAAATTTTATAAAAGGGGGCGTGGAAATTTTGGAAGATGGGCTCAAGGAAGAAAAAGAACTTCAGTTTGAAGCCTCTCCAAGCCTTCATGTAATAAAAGAAGGTCTTAAAAGAGCTTCCGTAATCGTCAACAGTTTGAATCATTATAGTCGAAAAACGGACTCTATGAATGAAAAATGTGATCTAAATGAAATACTAAACAATAGCCTTGTTATGCTTCAGCCAAAGCTGAAGTACAAAGGAGAAGTTGTGAAAGATCTTGAGAACGCTCCTCTGGTCGTAACCGGAAATGAGGGGAAATTGCATCAGGCATTCTTAAATATTCTTTCTAATGCTGAGCAGGCAATTGAAAAAAATGGAACTGTCACGGTTAGGTCTCGAAAACTAAATTCGAAAATGGCTGTTGAAATAATGGATGATGGAGAAGGCATCAGCAAAGAAAACCTTAACAGGATTAGCGATCCTTTTTTTACCACCAAGCCTGTTGGCAAGGGTACGGGGTTAGGTCTTGCTATAACATACAAAATTATTGAAGAGCACAACGGAAACGTCAATGTTGTGTCTAAACCGGGTAAGGGTGCTAAATTTACAATTTCATTTCCTACACAATGAAAAATACGATCCTATTTGTAGATGACGAACTAATTAATCTTTTTGTTTTAGAAAAAAGGTTTGAAACGGAGTACAATGTACTCACGGCTGAGTCTGGAGAGGATGCACTAAAAGTTGTGAGAGAAAATGCGGACACCCTGCAAGCTATAATAAGTGATTTGCGAATGCCTGGGATGGATGGATTGGAGCTCATTGATAAGGTGAAGCCAAGCATAATTGATATTCCCTGCTTTCTACTTACCGGCTATGATTTTACTGATCAAATCAATGACGCCATCAAGTCAAGCAAAATTCACCACCTTTTTAAAAAGCCGTTTGATTATAATGAAATCGATAACAAGCTAAAAGAAGTTCTTTAGCGACGTATTGGTTTCAAAAGATCAGTAACCCTTTTTACTGGATTAAAGGTAACCTGCGGAACTTCCACAAAAACCGTATTCCAATTCGCCATACCGCCGTTCCACAATCCCGGCAATTCCATAGCCAAAAGATTATCTCCGTTAAAAGACTTTTCTGAGATGAAGCCCGCCTCCGCATCTCGATATTCCAAAAGATTGTATTTCTGACCTTTATAGTTTTTCACTCCACAAATGATATCAACTGGGTTGAAATGTGTGCCACTATTAAAGATTGAAAGTTGTTTATCGCTTGCTTGCTTTACTTGAGCTGACTCAACAATCTGTAGAGATTGGTATTTTTCTCCTTTTACCCAAAATGGACCTCCTCCAAGTTCTCCTTCATTCTTTACCATACCACAAACTCTAATCGGACGATCCAACAAAGACTTGACTTCTTTCTCAGAAAACGCTCCAACTATTCCCATTTCCTTAAGGAGCTGCGTTCCTTCTTCATTTATGGAGTCTCCTGCATCTGCTCTTCTTAAAAGACTGAAAGACTTGTTCTGAAAGTTTATCAATAATCCTCCGAGCGCTTTTTTATATTTAACGACCTCTTCCCTCATTCGATCGGGAACAACATTATCTATGTTTTTGATATAAATAAGATCCGAGCTTAGACTGTTTAGATTTTCCAGCAGTGCTCCATGACCAGCGGGTCGAAATACTAAACTTCCTTTTTCATCACGAAATGGGTGATGGCTTAATGTTGCGGCTATTGTATCTGTATTGGGATACTGAACACTAAAGCTTACATTAATCTCTGTTTCTGCTTTTAACTGCGCTATGCTTTCATTGATGTGATCCGAGAATACCTCTAGGTGATTTGGAGAGACTGTGAAGTGTAAATGAACTTTTCCATTTTTCTCTGCATATTCAAGTCCTTCTGCTAAGTGTTCTTGAGCGGCGGTTCTTGTATTATTTTCATAACGATGAAATGAAAGCATGCCTTTTGGTAGATTACCATAATTCAGGCCAGATTCTAAAAGAAGCGACTCAACAATTAAGTGATGCTTACATTCTTTCCTAGCATCATGAGTTGATAGCCCTTTTGTATTTAACATCACCTGATTAAGCTCTTGGTAAAAAGCAAACTCATTCAACTCCTCGAAAAACTTCGCTAATTGCTTTTCTTCATTCAGAATACGATCAAAAGAATCTCGTGTACCATCAAATTTTTCGAGAAATGAAAACAGACTTTTGAACATTCGAGTAGCGGCTCCTGACGCTGGAACAAATTTTAAAACATCAACTTTTGTCGTTTCATACAATTGGATGTACTTGTCCAGATCCTCTCTCGATAGCTTTACAATTCCGTTACCAATTGTCGCTGGTGCCAATATTTCCACTGGTGGAAACCCATTCTTAAAGCGTTGCAATTGCAATTCAACATCTTCAAGAGATATTCCTTTAAATTCCATCAGTGCCAAATCCTCTTCAGAAAACTTAGTGTTGGTATTCATAAGCCACAAATGTAAAATTCGCGGTTGGAAAAGTTCATTTTGGATCAAAAACAAATTAATTTGTGTAAAGAATATTATCACCGATCCTTATGAGCCAAGACATTTTCAAAATTGCACCCACTTTTTTCGGAATTACCATGGTGCCAGAGTCATCATGGAGAGAATACGGATATGCCTTACTTACAATAGCCGGATCCGATGGAGAAGTATCTGAACCAGAATTGGAATGGTTGACTGTTGAATGCGGCAAAGCTGTAGGTGTAGATGATGGTATCATCGCCGATTGGGAAGAGTACGATTTTGAGGAGGGAGATTTAGAAGAAATCTTCCATGCTTTTAATACGAAATCATTCGCCAATTTTAATAAGCTTCTTATTTATGATGCCATCAGAATGTCAAGTGCAGATGGTGAATACGCAAGTGATGAACGTGATCAGGTTAATCATGCAGCTCAAATCCTTAAGGTGCCAATGGAAACGGTGATGGCAATTGAAGCTCTTGTCGATATGGAGCTCGCGGCAAACAAGCTAAGACTTACTTTGCTTTAACCGTAAATTTTATTCAAAACATTCGCCAGTCTAATACCTGCCTGTAGTAGTCGTTGATTCAAAAGATCAATATTTTCATAATTATACCTATAGCTCAGTTTTTTATCCTCCGGCATAGAATCGTAGCATTGATTTCGAACCTCTTTCGATTCATTGGCCCAATCCAAAACATCCAAAGAAGACCAAGAAGCCAATTGTGTTTCTGTTGGATGATTGATCCAGTTGGCGTATTCAGTATAACTATACTTTTGCCCTTCAATCATTTCACTATCCCATACACGATGCAGATTAGATGTCTGCCAGAAATAGTCAAGCTTAACATCATTGCCTCCTCTATCTTCACCATTTCCTACATGCAATGGCTGATGAATATCTCCTATTAAATGGACCAAACACTTCAAAGCAAACGCCTCGTCCTCATCAGAAAATTTCTTCGACTCTAGTTCACTCATCAGTCGCTGAATGGTGACAATCACATCTTCTTCTTCTGGAGCTCCGGCATTCGAATATGTCTCTCCATCAGGAATGGTAGCATAATGCCAGGGAGACATGTGTCTATAAGTGGCATCCGACTTGATAAAATCCATGTAATTGCTTACTTCTGCAAGAGTCTCAAAGCCTAGCACCTTTTCAATATTCTTCCTCGCTTTATTGCTCAAATGATATTCAGCAATCAAACCAACAATACGATGGCCTGTGGCTCCCCATCCAAGTGAATTAAACGAAAGAACCAAAGCAAGGATTATTAATGGAATTTTCTTCATGCTTTAAAAATAGGCCGAAATAGAAAAACGTGAGAGTGCTGGAGATTAAGAAACTATAAAAAAGAGAAGGCGTGCCCGGAATACGGTACACGCCTAATCACCAACCTAACCTAAAAGAAAGTCATTAAATAAACGCTTGAAGTTTATTTTATTATAATGTCTTTGACCTTTAATACCCGTTATTCACTCAAAATGTTGCAATTGTATCTTGAAATAGTTCATTTTTTAGATGAACTGTCTTTTTCATTCTACAAACATGAGATTTTGCTCGGTTTTAGATTTGTCAAAATCATTTGAACCGCAGCTCCGATTTAAGAGTTTACTTTTGTCAACTTAAAATTGGAAAGAGGGTTTGAATACAAAAGAATTATTAGAGAGGTATAAGGAGAGCTCAAATGTTAAAGCCATTGCAGAGAGCATTCAAAAAAAGAATCAACTGCGACTCAGGGGAATTTCAGGAAGTTATGATGCTTTACTGCTTGCCTCCGTCTCACAACTGGTCAAAGGAATTCATTTAATTGTTCTGCATGATTTTGAAGAAGCCTCTTACTTCCAAACAGACCTGTCCAATTTTATTGAAAATGAAATTGTCTTATTTCCTTCTTCATACAAAAAGCCGTACCATTTCGAAGAAATTGAGAATGCAAATATTCTTCATCGCGCTGAAGTTCTAAATGATCTCAACGATAGGGATCACCTAGTAATAATTACCTATCCCGAAGCTCTTTCAGAAAAGGTAATCAACAAAAGGTCTTTGGTCTCAAATACATTCACAGCAAAACCCGGTGAGCAATTGGATGTTGAATTTTTAGCAGACCTTCTCTTAACGTATGATTTTGAAAAAACAGATTTTGTGTATGAACCTGGCCAGTTCGCTGTCCGTGGTGGTATCGTTGATATATTTTCATATGCACATGAACTTCCATATCGATTAGAGCTATTCGGTGATGAGGTAGAGTCTATTCGGGAGTTTGATCCAGAAAGCCAATTATCTACCAAAGATTTGGATCACATTTCATTGATTCCAAACGTTCAAACAAAATTAGTTAGCGAAGAACGCCAGTCATTTTTAGCATATATACCTGAAGAAACTACCATTTGGCTTAAAGACTATCAACAATCTTTAGATATCATAGACAAGTCCTTTCATAAAGTCGAAGAGCAATTTCAGGTCATCAAAGAGATGAGTGGAGATTCTAAGCTGATTACATCACCAGATCAGCTATTCGAAACACAGCAATCTTATACTCAGTCGCTTGAAGGATTTATGAAAATAGAATTCGGCAAGCGATACTATCTTCAGCCCGACGAAGAGCTAACATTAGCAACTCGTCCTCAACCTTCATTTCATAAAAATTTTAAGCTTCTTGCTGAAAACCTACAGGAACTTCAGCAAAACAATTACAAGAAGTTATTAGCTGCAGAATCTTTCAAACAAATTGAAAGGCTTGAAACCATATTTGATGAAATTGATCCTTCCATTACATTCGAAGGTGTCACCGCTTCGTTTAGAGAAGGATTCATAGATGATCATGAAGAATTTTGTGTTTATACAGACCATCAAATATTCGATCGATTTCATCGCTACAAGGGCAAAGAGAAGTTTACAAAGAACAAGGCGCTCACACTCAAAGAGCTAAAAACTCTCCAGCCGGGAGACTTTGTTACACACATTGATTATGGTGTTGGACGATTTGCCGGATTAGATACCGTTGATGTTGGTTCGAATAAACAAGAAGCCATAAGACTTGTGTATCGTGATGATGATTTGCTCTATGTAAGTCTTCATTCACTGCATAAAATATCCAAGTATTCGGGCAAGGAAGGAGAGCCTCCGTCAATCAATAAACTTGGTTCTCCTGATTGGGAAAACAAGAAAAAGAAGATCAAGCGAAAGGTCAAGGATATCGCCAAAGACCTAATAGATCTGTATGCCAAAAGAAAAGCGGCTCGTGGTTATGCCTTTCCTCCCGACGACTACCTACAGGCCGAGTTGGAATCTTCTTTTATGTATCAGGATACACCTGATCAGTCCATGGCAACCTCTGATGTAAAAGCAGACATGGAATTGGAGCACCCAATGGATAGGCTGGTTTGTGGAGATGTTGGTTTTGGGAAGACAGAAATTGCAATCCGAGCTGCATTTAAAGCTGTGAATAGTGGAAAGCAAGTAGCCGTGTTGGTTCCAACTACAATTCTTGCTATGCAGCACCATCGAACTTTTGAATCTCGATTAGAGAATATGCCGATTAGCATCGACTACATCAATCGATTCAAGACATCCAAGCAAATCACTGACATAAAGAAAAGAGTAAAGGAAGGAAAAATTGATATCCTAATAGGCACACACCGAATTGTTAATAAAGACATTGAGTTTAAAGATCTTGGGCTGATGATTATCGATGAAGAACAAAAGTTTGGTGTTAAGGTCAAAGAGCGCTTGAAAGATATGCGGGTAAATGTGGACGCATTGACGCTCACTGCAACTCCAATTCCTAGAACTCTCCATTTTTCTTTAATGGGAGCGCGAGATCTTTCAATCATTTCTACACCACCACCAAACCGCAGACCTGTTACAACAGAGCTTCATGAATTCAATGAAGAAGTAATACGGGATGCGGTTAGTCATGAGATCAGAAGAGGTGGTCAGGTTTTTATGGTTCACAACAGAGTCAGTGATATTGAGCAAGTAGGGAATATGATTTTCAAACTTGTTCCGGATTCAAGAATTGGAATAGCGCATGGTCAGATGGAAGGACCGCAGCTTGAAAAGGTTATGTTGAAGTTTATAGAAGGAGACTATGATGTACTCGTTTCCACAAACATTATTGAAAGTGGCTTGGACATTCCAAATGCTAATACGATAATCATCAACAATGCTCACATGTTTGGACTCTCTGATTTGCATCAGATGAGAGGTCGAGTTGGGAGGTCGAATACCAAAGCATACTGCTTTATGCTCACACCACCTGCCTCGTCATTGACAAGCGATGCTAGAAAGCGGCTAAACACCTTGGAGGAATTTTCCGATCTCGGTGATGGGTTTAAAGTCGCCATGCGAGATCTCGACATTCGAGGAGCGGGCAATTTGTTAGGTGCTGAGCAAAGTGGGTTTATTAATGACATTGGATTTGATATGTATCACAAAATTCTGGATGAAGCAGTTCAAGAATTAAAAGAAGGAGAATACAAGCAATTATTCGAAACCGATTTATTGAAAAATAAGGAAGTAATGGATAGCATGGTTGAGGACTGTAACATAGAAACAGACTTTGAAGCGCTAATTCCCGAGAGTTATGTAAGCAATATCTCTGAGCGTCTCGGCTTATACACCAAATTGGACGATCTAAAAACTGAAGATGAACTTGCAGAGTTTATTGAAATGATGAAAGATCGATTTGGTCCTTTACCCAGCGGAGTAAGCAACCTGACGGAGACTGTTCGTTTAAGGTGGAAAGCTATGCAGATAGGATTTGAAAAAGTTACAATCAAAGGCAACAAAATGAGGTGTTACATATCTGACAAAAAACCCCAAGAGTACTTTCAATCAGAAAGATTCGGCAATGTGCTAAGCTTTATCAAGTCTAATCCTCACGATAGCAAAATGAAAGAGGTCAAAAACAAATTGTTGATTACTGTGGAAAATGTTGGTTCCATTGAAAATGCCAGGACAGTTATCAGTCAAATGCACTCATCTTTAGTAACTTCATAAAATATTCATCAAATAATACAATAATTAAGTGCTATATAGCATTAGATCAATAGGTTTAATCTAAAATCCATTGACTTACGATGGCTTTTTTGAAATATTTGTGTTTATTAGTACGTTGAAACGTTTCAAGACAAATTCAAACGGTGTTATGAAAAATTATGTGAGAGCAGTTAAAATGACTGGTTATGCCGGTTTAGCTGCAATTTTTATGAGTGCCTGTAACCTCATAGGAGGTAATAGTGGTGCACCTTCCGCAGAAAACCCAGGTTTTGCCAGTTCCGCAACAGGAATGGAATTTAACGAAGAAGGAGGTTTTCAAGTAAACGAATTTAGAGGCCAACCAGATGGACCAAACCTTATCTTTATTGAAGGTGGTCGAACAGTGCTTGGTTCTTTCGAAGAAGATGTTGTTTATGCTCATGATAACTTAGAGCGTGCTGTTACAGTCGCTTCATTCTACATGGATGAAACAGAAGTAGCAAACATTCACTGGTTAGAGTATGAATACTACATCAAGCAAGATTCAGATGAATATTACTGGAGAAATAATATGCCTGATACGTCTGTATGGGCAAAAGATCTTGCATTTAATGATCCTTACGTAAACAGTTATTACAGATATCCTGGATTCCGATACTTTCCTGTAGTTGGAGTGAATTGGAGACAAGCTGTTAACTACTGCAAATGGAGAACTACTGTTGTAAACCTCAAGCTTGCTGAGGATGCAGGTTACTTAGATCCAGTTGCTTCAGGTGACGATGCGTTCGCTGGAGCTGAAGGAGGAGACTTATCTGCTTCCGCAGGAACTGTCCCTGGTTTAACATCTGGAGTTGTGCTTCCTGGTTACAGGCTTCCAACTGAAGCAGAGTGGGAATATGCAGCTCAAGCACTTATAGGTACACAGTGGTTTGATGAAAATCAAACACACAGAAGGCTTTATCCTTGGGATGGTCATGCGCTAAGAAATCCTTATGGAAAAAGTATGGGTTACTTCCTGGCAAACTTTAAACGTGGAAATGGTGACTATGCCGGTATCGCTGGTAAATTGAATGATGGCGCTATGATCACAACTTACATTTACGACTACCCACCAAATGATTTCGGTCTATATAATATGGCTGGAAATGTGAATGAGTGGGTTCAGGATGTATATCGTCCTCTTTCATTCCAAGATATGGATGATCTAAATCCAGCACGAAGAGATGCTGTTTTAGATGAAGAAACTGGTTATGATGCAGATTACTCTTTCATAGGAAAAGAAGCTGCCTATTCGGAAGAAGATTGGGTAAGAACTTCTGGACTTCAAAAATCCTATAATGCTGACAATCCTCCAATGAAGAGATTGCGAGTATATAAAGGAGGTTCTTGGTCAGATGTGGCCTACTGGTTATCTCCAGGAACAAGAAGATTCCTGTTTGAAGATTCTGCTACATCTACTATTGGCTTTAGATGTGCTATGATTAGAGCAGGATCCAATTTCTAAGATATAATCTCACAGATTTTTCTGAAGGCCGCTCAATTGAGTGGCCTTTTTTATTTCCCTCTCGCCAAAGTCGCAATATGAATTTCTTCAACATTTGCTTCAACCAATCGCTCGCAAAGCATTCCAACAGTTGCTCCGGTTGTAATAACATCATCGACAATCATCACAGACAAGCCCGATAAGTCTTCTAGCGAAGTTGAATATACATTTTCCATGTTCATCCACCTGTGCGCCTTCGATTTCTTAGTCTGAGTTTCAGTGGCTACTTCCCGTTTGATTAGATCTGCCCGAAGGTTAAGTCCTTGTTTTTCAGCAATCCCTTTCGCTATCTCTTCGCTTTGATTGTAAGTTCGTTGTCGGAGTTTTGACTTATGAAGAGGCACAGGAATAACAATGTCAATGTTTTCACACTTAATCGAAGGTGCAAACCAACTTCCCATCAGATAACCTAACTCTTTCTTGCCTTTGTATTTCAACTCATGTAATATTCTTTGTGTAATTCCCTTTCTTTGAAAATAGAGAAAAGACGAAGCTGACTTAATGCATGGTTGAAATGCAAATTTTTGATAAAGCATGTTTGTTTGATTTTGGTGATCATTAGTAAATGGGAGATCAATTTTGCATGCCGTGCACAAATAGTTTTCTTCGGATATCAATGACTGCCTGCAATTGAGGCAGTTTCTCGGAAATATTAATGAAATGAAGTCCTTAAACACTTAATGAAAATAACTATAAATCATGGTTTTTAAAAAAGACCTTGAACTTCAAAAGGCGTGGGTTGACTTGCTTTATCGTATCAAAGAAGTGACTGGAAAGCGACCCGGTGACCTCAATGCCGTACTTTTCCTCATTGGTGTGCAAGAGTTGGGTCATGGAGCAAGATCATTTTCCAAAGAAGAAAAACAAGACGTAATGCACATTGCTATTTGTAAGGTTTTGTCATTAGCAGGTTACTACAAATTGGAAGGACATGATGAAGAAGGGTGGCCTCATTGGACTTTACTGAAGAAACTTCCGCGATTTGACCTCTTGGAACAAGAAAAATTATTAAAAATTCAGATTTTAGAGTATTTCAGAGAAGAAATTGGGTGGTAACATGCACCTTTGATAGTTATTGTCCGTTTACAATCGAACAATGAATGGGTTAGAAGAAATTAAAAATAAGTTAGAGTCATTTAAAAAGCGATATTATATCAGACAAATTGCTCTGGGTATTATTGGGTTTTTAATACTCAACTCTGTCGTATTCTTAGGAATAAGTGGGCTTGAACATCAGTTTTGGTTAGGAATTACAGGTCGCACAATTCTCTTCTTTAGTTTTCTAATTCTCATACTAGCTTCTGCCTTTTTCTTGTTCATTCGGCCCCTCCTGATGCTATTCCATTTGAATAAAGGACTCAGTGATGAAAATGCGGCTAATGAAATAACCAAACACTTCCCTGAGATTGAGGATAAGCTCTTAAATGCACTACAGCTGGGGCTTCATAAGCAAAATGACTTGTTAATAGCAGCTATAGAAAAGAAATCAGCCGATTTTAAACGATTATCCTTTATTCAGGCAGTTGACTTCAAGCCCGTCCGAAAGTACGGAATCATTTTATCGACCGTAATTATTGCTTTTACACTGGTGTCGTTTATCAACCCTTCAATAATTACTGAAAGCCCCAAGCGCATAGCAAATTTCAAAAAGGAGTTCACACCAGAAGCTCCATTCCGATTCATAGTACTAAATCAAGAGCTCCAAGGGTTTCGAGGAGAAGACTTTACACTTGAAATTCAAATTGAGGGAGAGCAGCTTCCCGAGGCAGCGAGAATTTTGATTACAGGAGAAAATTCACCAAGAGTATTAAATCTTAGTTCCTCAGGAGCTTCATATACATTTCCAAAATTGCAGTCAAATAAAGAGTTTCGGCTTGAGGCTACAGGTTTCCGCTCCAAAACCTACCAGTTGAAGGTAAATGACAGACCAGACCTTGTGTCAATGATTATTCGTGTGACTGAGCCAGCATACACAGGTGGTAAACGACGAACAATCGAAAACACTGGCGATTTAACACTTTTAGAAGGCTCTTCCGTTTTGTGGCAAATAAAAACTTTGGCGACAGATAGTGCAAAATTCAATCTAAATGGAGAAAAGGTAAGTGTATCCAGAAATGGTGAATCAGAGTTTGCAATTGAAGATCGCATCTTAAAGTCTGGTGGTTATGAAATAGAATTATTCAATGAATTCAGTAAGAACGTTTCAGAGTTGGGCTATTCCTTAGATGTTATTACCGATGAATACCCAGAAATTGTTGCAGAATACTTTCCAGATTCCGTAACGTATCAATCGGTTACACTCGCAGGATCGATTTCTGATGATTATGGCTTTAGTCAGCTTAACATTAACTACAGAAAGAATAAGCAAAGTAAGTATTCAAGAATCCCTTTAGAAATAAATAAATCAGCAGGAAGTCAAAGCTATTTTGCACATTGGACTTTGGATACGATTGATTTACTGCCCGGTGAGACAATCGAATTGTATATGAGTGTTTTGGATAACGATGGAGTTCATGGACCAAAAGAAACAAAAGCACCTACTCTATTGCTTAAAGCACCAAGCGAGGATGAAATCAGCGATCTTATTTCTGAAAAACAAGATGGTGTAGAAGACCAATTGGACAACTCGGCACAAAAGGCTGAGGAGATAGCTGACAGGTTGGAAAAACTTGAGGAAAAACTAAAATCAGAACAGAAGTTTGATTGGCAAGAGAAAAAATTGCTTAATGACGTAATCGAAGATCGTGAAAAGCTAGCAGAAGATATAGAAAAGCTAAAAAAACAGCATCAGGAGCTCATAAAGGCCAATAATCAATTTCAAAAACAGAGTTTGCAAACTCAAGAAAAGAATCAGAAAATGCAAGAGCTGCTTGATCAGCTCATGAACGAAGAAACGCGAGAACTCTATGAAAAACTAAAAGAACTAATGAAGGAAAATGCTCCCTCTGATCAGATAAGCCAACAGCTGAATCAGTTGAAAAAGAACGAGCAAAACCTTGAAAGAGATCTTGAAAGAGCAATGGAGCTTTTCAAAAGGTTAAAAATGGAAAGTGCACTGGAGCAAAACCTTCAAAAGCTCGATACATTAAGCCAACAACAAGAAAATGCAGCTGAAAACTCCGAAGATGATATCAGTGCTCAGGAAGAGATAAATAAAGAGTTTGATGAGTTCCGGGAAAAGATGGATGAGATACAGAAGTTAAATCAAGAGCTGAATCGTCCTGAGGCCATGGAAGACTTTGAGTTAGAGGAAAGGCAAATCGCAAAAGAACTTAGAGATATCCTTGAGCAAATGGAAAAAGAACGCCAAGAAATGGATAATCAAGAGGGAAGTCAGAACTCAGAAAAAGGAGAAGGGGAACAAGAAAAGCAAGACGGTCAAGGCGAGCAGCAGCAGAACCAAAATAGTCAAAAACCTCAAAAAGGCTCGAAACAAAAACAAAAAAGTGCTGCCCAAAAGATGAAAAACCTCAGCAAAAAGCTTTCTAATATGCAAGGCGGCATGCAGATGGAGATGATGCAAGCCAACTTAGATCAGCTGAGAGATATTCTTGACAACCTGGTGAAGCTTTCTTTCAACCAAGAAGAGATCATGATTGAAATGCGCGAAGTAAATCAATCAGACCCTCGCTTCTTGGAGCTTTCCCAAAACCAGCTAAAGTTAAAAGATGATGCTAAAGTTATTCAGGACAGTCTGCTTTCACTGGCATCAAAAGTTGTACAGATTTCCTCGTACGTTACTCGAGAGGTAGGATCTATCAACGAAAATATTGATGAGGCAATTGATTATCTAAAAGACCGAAATAGAGGCAGAGCACTTTCCAGCCAACAGTTTGCAATGACCTCAATCAACAACTTAGCCCTTCTGCTTGATGATACAATGCAACAAATGCAGATGTCAATGTCTGAGGCAATGGGAAGTTCTAGCTCAGGAGACAAGAAACAACCGCAAGGAATGCCTGACCTACAAGAATTACAAAACCAACTTGGCGAAAGAATCAACGAACTAAAGGGTTCTGGAAAGTCTGGACGTGAGCTTTCTGAAGAATTGGCCAGGATTGCCGCAGAGCAAGAAATGATTCGAAGACAGATGGAAATGCTAAAAGAAGCACAAGATGGTAAACCTGGAGGTGGTCTTGGTGGCGATGACATGAAACGAGCCATCGATATGATGGAACAAAATGAGGTTGACCTGGTAAACAAAAGATTAACCCAACAGTTAATTAACCGTCAAAAGCAGATAGTCACACGAATGCTTGAAGCTGAAAAGGCACAGAGAGATCAAGAAATGGATGAGGAAAGAGAAGCTGATAGACCTTCAGTGATCTCAAGAGAGATACCACCTGGATTCGAAAAATACCTGGAACTGAAGAAAAAAGAGATTGAATTATTAAAAACAATACCAATCGAATTAAATCAATTTTATAAAAAAGAAGTAAACGACTATTTTAGACGCTTAAGTTCAGACGAAAAGAATGATTGATAACATTCAAATACAAATTCCATCACTTCCTGAAAATATCAGGATTGTTGAAAGCTTTATTGATAACGCCAAAGATCAGTATGAGCTTAATGATGACATCTATGGCAATATTATGATCGCTGTGACAGAATCTGTCAACAATGCAATCATTCATGGAAATCAATCAAACAGCAAAAAGAACGTACATCTACAGCTCGCCCTAGAAGAGTCCCTGATAAAATTTACTATCGAGGATGAAGGCGCAGGTTTTGATCACACGGATTTAGTTGACCCAACATTGCCTGAAAACCTGAGTAAACCAGGCGGACGCGGAATATTCCTTATGAAGAACCTTTGTGACGAAGTTGCTTTCAAAAAAGATGGCCGTGTAGCTGAACTCAGCTTCTATCTCTCCTAAATGAAAATTCATTATTTCTACGAAGACGTAGACTTCCGAATTTCACATGAAAAACATCTTTCTGATTGGATTACTTCAGTGGTTCATTCGCATGACTTCATCATTTCTGAAATAAACTACATTTTTTGCACTGACGAATATCTACTGGAGATCAACAGGCAACACCTCAATCATGATTACTACACAGACATAATCACGTTCGATAACGCTGATGAACCAGATCAAATCGAATCTGACATTTTTATAAGCATTGACCGGGTAAAAGAAAACGCCTCAAACCATTCTACACACACGGACGTCGAATTGCACCGGGTTATGATTCATGGCATCCTGCACCTCATTGGTTTTGGTGATAAATCCGATCAGGAGAAAAAGGTGATGAGAGAAAAAGAAGATGCGTGTTTATCTTTGCTGAAACTTTAACGTTCCACGTGGAACATTAATTTGAGTGTGGGGTTAGGTTCCACGTGAAACATCAAAAAATATGCTTCAAGAATACGACATTATTGTAGTGGGTGCTGGACATGCTGGTTGTGAGGCGGCGGCAGCTGCTGCCAATATGGGTTCTAAGGTACTTATGGTGACTATGAATATGAACACCATTGCTCATATGTCATGTAATCCGGCGATGGGTGGAATTGCGAAGGGGCAAATTGTAAGAGAGATTGATGCGCTTGGCGGATATTCTGGTCTTGTGACAGATAAATCCATGATCCAATTCCGGATGCTCAATAGATCAAAAGGCCCAGCAATGTGGAGTCCGAGAGCACAATCAGATAGAATGAGGTTTGCAGAGGAATGGAGACTATCACTGGAAGGAATAAAAAACCTTGACTTTTGGCAGGAGATGGTTAATGGGTTGATGGTGAAAGACGGACACATTGTGGGGGTGAAAACTGGAATTGGACTCGAGATAAAAGCAAAAGCCGTCGTTCTTACAAACGGCACCTTCCTTAATGGTCTGATACATATTGGTGAAAAACAATTTGGAGGCGGTAGATCCGGTGAAAGGGCAGCAACGGGAATAACAGAACAATTAGTCTCATTAGGTTTTGAGTCAGGCCGGATGAAAACCGGTACGCCACCAAGGGTGGATGGAAGGTCACTTGATTATTCTAAAATGGAAGAACAAGAGGGAGATGAAATACCGGGCAAATTCTCATACCTTGAATCCTCAAGGCCACTAACGAAACAACGAAGCTGTCATATTACTTATACCAACCCCGAAGTACACAAAATACTTCAGACTGGTTTTGAACAATCGCCGATGTTTACCGGGCGCATCCAAGGTTTGGGTCCAAGATACTGTCCGTCGATTGAAGATAAAATCAATAGATTCGCTGAAAGAGATAGACATCAAATATTTGTTGAGCCTGAAGGTTGGAATACTGTTGAGATATATGTGAATGGTTTCTCAACATCACTCCCCGAAAATGTGCAATACAAAGCACTTACGAAAGTTCCAGGATTTGAAAACGTCAAAATGTTCAGGCCCGGTTACGCCATCGAATATGACTTCTTCCCGCCTACACAACTCTCCAATACACTTGAAACTAAGTTAATCGAGAACCTATACTTTGCCGGTCAGATAAACGGAACAACTGGATATGAAGAGGCCGCATGTCAGGGAATGATGGCGGGTATAAATGCTCATCAAAAGATTCATGAAAAAGAAGCCTTTATTCTAAAGAGAAATGAGGCATATATTGGCGTTCTTATTGATGACCTCATTAATAAAGGAACAGACGAACCCTACAGAATGTTTACCTCACGTGCAGAATTCCGCCTTCTGCTTCGTCAAGATAATGCAGATCTCAGGCTCACCGAAAAAAGTCACAAGCTTGGCCTGGCAACTTCAGAGAGATTAGAGCAAATGCTTCACAAAAAACAACAGACAGAAGAATTGACGAAGATGTTAAACGAAATTCAATTCAAACCAAATGAGATTGGAAATGAACTTGCCTCTCTTTCTTCTGCTCCAATAAAAGATAAGTCGTCTCTAGCAACCATTCTGAAGCGGCCAGAAATATCAATATATGATTTCAAGATATTCTCAGGAAAAATTGAAAAGGCTCTAAACCAATATTCAGCGGAAGTTATCGAACAATCTGAAATACAGATAAAGTATCAGACATATATAGAAAGAGAGCAACAGAACTCAGAAAAGATGAACAACCTAGAAAGCCTAAGAATCAAAAAGACATTTGATTATAACCAGCTATCATCACTTTCTGCAGAGGCAAGAGAAAAATTACTTAGGATAAAACCTGAGACCCTTGGCCAAGCTTCTAGAATTAGTGGTGTTTCTCCTTCAGATGTATCAATATTAATGGTTTACCTCGGTAGATAATGTACGAGAAGTTGGATCAATGTCCTGTTTGCAAAAACAAACAGTTTGATAACTACATGATTTGTAATGACCACTCTGTCTCAGGAGAAAGCTTCGCATTGGTCAAATGTGTCAAATGTCATCTCGTCTTTACAAACCCGAGACCTGAGGAAACCAATCTCGCTAAATATTATCAAAGCGATCAATACATATCACACACCGATCAAGGCAATTCCCTAATAAACATCATTTACAAAATTGTCCGTAGCTATACACTAAATTCCAAAACAAGACTACTTGCAAAAATCAATGGAAAAAAGGGGAAGTTGCTCGATTATGGTTGTGGTACAGGAGCTTTCCTAAAAAAAGCTACACAAAAAGGTTGGCAAGCTTTTGGATATGAACCTGACCTGAAAGCACGAGACATAGCCCGTTCTAAAAACCCAGAAACAATTATTAATTCAATCAACGATTGCCCGAATGACTTAGATATAATTACAGCTTGGCATGTAATAGAGCACGTCGCACAGTTAAGAGAGACTATCAAATCATTATCCCAAAAACTTAGAAACGGAGGTTATTTAATTATTGCGGTTCCTAATCATAAATCATTCGATGCTAAACACTATAAGGAATATTGGGCAGCCTATGATGTTCCGCGACATCTCTATCATTTTGATACTGATTCCTTAGTCTATCTTGCTAAGCAAATGAAACTAAAGCTTGTTGACACATTGCCAATGAAATTTGACGCTTACTACGTATCTATGCTAAGTGAAAAGTACGCTAACAATGGAAGCTTACTGAACGCATTAGTAACCGGATATAAATCAAACTTAAAGGCCAGCATAAGCGGTCAATATTCAAGCTTGATCTATGTTTTGAAAAAATGAAGCAAATCATCTACATACTCATTTTCTTAATTATTGGTGATATGCTTTTTAGCAACTGCGCCAATCCTGGAAGCCCATCCGGTGGTCCAAAGGATACCATTCCCCCAACTCTTATTTTATCCAACCCAGCCAATGGCACCACTAACTTCTCCGGAGAGATGTTGGAGTTTGAGTTTTCTGAATACGTTAATGCAGACAAACTAAAGCAGCAACTTATTATTACACCTAATTCAAACTTGAAATATAAATCGCTGATTAAGCGAAACAAACTTGTATTAAAACTAGATGGAGAGCTCCAGGATTCAACAACATACAGTTTCAATTTCGCCAATGGTGTTACTGATATTACAGAAAAAAATCCAGTAGTAAATTTATCACTCGCACTTAGTACAGGACCTTATATAGATAGCATGTCCGTCAAAGGTTCTGTCGAGGACCTTCTTACCAAAGAACCTGGGAAAGAATATGTTGTAGGTCTCTATCCATTGACGGATTCATTAAATATATTTTCAGATAAGCCAATGTATTTCACAACTGCAAATGATTCTGGAAATTATAAAATCAATTATATCAAAACAGGTACATACAAAATAATTTCTTTTGAAGATGATAACGGTAATTTCCTACTTGATCCAGAAACTGAATCCCATGGATTTCTAGCAGATACCATTCTTTTAGACTCGGCTACATTCCTTCCTCCGATAAGATGCCTCTTACAAAACGTGAAACCCTTAGCCCTTATCAACGTCAGACCCACTGGCAGATATGTCGAAATAAAGTTTAATAAACAGATTGACAGCTACACTATTACACCTGAACTTCCAAGCAACATCATCGGTGAAAACAAAGACATTATCAGATTATATAAATCATCATACATCAATTATGAAGATACTATTACATCCTACATCACCGCATCGGATAGTCTCCAGAACCAAATTATTGATACAATCAAATACGTATTTCTAGAATCAAACAGAAAACCATCTGGGTTTTCGTATTCATTTGTAAATACAACAATATCCATTCAAGACAATCCTGAAGTTAATCTTACTTTTAATAAACCCATCGAATCATTTGATACAACACAAATCTTTCTAAAAGTAGATTCGACATTCAGTTCACTACCTCTATACTCCTACAAGTGGAACAAGAACAAAACTAATATTACTCTTCAATTACAATTAAAAAGTCTCTTTATCGACTCTCTACTCACCACTATTGCTGCATCTGATACATTGGTTAAAGATTCAACTAAAAAAACATCAGCTCCTAAAGCAAGAGTTCTATCTCTGCACGCTGACCAAGCAGCATTCATATCGATAGAAAATGACACAACAACATCCAAATCAATCAACTTTAAAAAAGTTCCTCAATTGCCAAAAGGGGTTTTAAAAGTAAAGTTGAACACATCACTAACTAATTTCTGGTTTCAGCTATTAGACAAAAACAACAAAGTTTCCTACCAGATAGCAAACTCAACAACATTCACTTTCGATTCTGTACAACCAGGAACTTATGCCATAAGAATACTAATAGATAATAATCAGGATGGTGAATGGTCATACGGCAACCTTATATCCAATGAGGAACCTGAAGAGGTATTTATCTATGAAGAAACTACTTCTATTCGAGAAAACTGGGTTGTAGAACTATCCATTGATATCTAAAATCTATGTGTATAACCACAGAGCTCAAAGTTGATAACTTCATATCATGACGTATTGCTTTCAATAAATGAGAGACCTTATCCATAATTCAGGAATTTGTCCTGTCTTATCTACATTTTATCAGACAACAACTTGTAAAAAGATTATAACATTCAACAATAGAATCTTATCCACACAAAAACATAACAAATTATCATTCAACTATTTATATGTTGATAGCATGTTAAATTACAAAAGCTATCTTCAAGCTTATAAACAAATCATTTTTCCAAAATAAAACACCAGATCTTATCCACGTATCCACAGCCTTAATAATAAGAATAGATTTTTTTTTAAAACTTATATTATTAATATAGGTATGTATATATGTGCATTACTCAAGTTATGATTAAGAAAATCCTCCTGTACATTTTACTTCCAATCAATATTCTCTCCGGACAAAGTCACGATCAAATCCAGTTGGCTAATGAATACTATTTGCAAGGAGCTCTGGAGAAGGCAAAATTGATTTATGGTGAATTGGCAGAAAACCCATACAATACACAACTAATAGCCACCAATTATTTATCGCTTCTTAAATCAACAGATGAGTTTGATGAGGCTGAAAAATTTCTTCAAAAGGCAATTAAGACCTTCCCGTCCAATATCCAATTTCAAGCAAGCCTCGCAAGTGTATATAGAGAATCGGGTAATTCAGAAAAGCTGGAAGGTTACATTAAGCAACTGAGGAAAAACTCAAAAACAAATCCATTCCAGTTAAGCATCTTGGCCCAGTATTTAGCCAATGAACAACTTTACGATGAATCGATACTTTTTTTCAAGGACTCAAGAGAAATAAGAAATAACCCGACAGTACATGCTCTCGAACTTGCCTCGATCTATCGGATGGTGAATAATAAGTCAGCGATGATAGAAGAATATCTTAATTACGCTTCGGACAGTCCCAATCGGTTGAGCTACATAAAAAATTTGCTGCAAAGTTTTATTCAAGAGGAAGAGGAACTGGACGAACTTGAGAATACGCTCATTCGAAAAATGCAAGAGAAACCTGATGACACAAAGTTCGCAGAACTCATGCTTTGGGTGGAATTGCAAAGAAAAAACTTCTATGGTGCATTTATTCAATCACGGGCCATTGATAAAAGAAACGACCGTCCTGGAGATCGCTCAATGGATATCGGAAGAATCGCCCTTGAAAATGCAGCATATGATGATGCTGTAGAAATATTTCAATATGTGGCTAAAGAGTATACAGGCACAAGAAACTATCAATATGCCCGCCGATTTTGGATGGAGGCTAAAGAACGCAAAATCAAAAATACGTTTCCAATAGATCCCATAGAAATAAGAGAACTCGCGGATCAGTATGAAGGACTTTATCATGAACTGAAGCCAGCTCAAACCGCTTTCGAAGCACTTCGAAGCAAAGCGCTTTTACATGCATTTTATCTAGACGAAATCGACTATGCAGCACAGCTGCTCGGTCAATTAGTGATCAATCCTAGAGCTGGAATTAAGCTAATATCTCAGAGCAAACTTGATCTTGGTGATATATACTTACTAAAAGGCGAACCGTGGGAAGCGACCCTGCTCTACTCGCAGGTGGAGAAAGCCTACAAAAGTCACGAGCTTGGATATAGCGCGAAATTGAGAAATGCTCGATTACATTATTTCACAGGAAACTTCGCTTTAGCAAAAGACCACCTGGATATTTTGAAAAAAAATACAACACGAGAAATTTCCAATGACGCCATTTCTCTAGGTATGCTAATTACAGATAATACAGCCTTGGATACCACGGATGCTGTAATGCAAGAATTTGCAAACATTGAACTTTTGATTTTTCAGAATAAGAAAATTGAAGCCAATGAGAGACTAACAGAGATGTTGAATAAATTCAATCATCACTCGATTACAGACGAAATATTTTGGTTGAAATCCAAATTGGAATTAGAAGCAGGCAACACACAGAATGCAGTAAACTATCTGGATCAAATACTAGCATCTTATACATATGATATACTTGCTGACGATGCTGCATTCAAAAAAGCTGAGATTTATGAGAGACAGATAAAGGATATAGAGCAATCAAAAGCACTTTACCAACAGTTTCTGGTTGATTATCCTGGCAGCATGTATGTGGCAGAAGCAAGAAAGCGATTTCGACAACTAAGAGGCGACTTCATCAATTAGGGGTAACACTGCTGTTTGCTTAATCTTCTTTAAAACCATCATGCTCTGAACCAAGCGAACATTATTAAGTTTAGCCAATTTCTTATTTACAAAAGTGGCATAGTCATCCATATCTTTAACCAACACCTTCAGCAGAAAATCGAAGGAACCGGCAAGATGATAGCACTCCAAAACCTCAGGAAACTTTGTTATCTCTATTTCAAATTCCCTAAGGAAATCTGACTTGTGAGACTCTAAAGTAACCGACGAGAAAACCTCAAACCCAAATCCTGCTTTCTTAGGATTTACAGCAGCATGGTATCCGGTAATTAAGCCATTCCTCTCCAATCTTCGCAACCGCTCATAGATTGGCGTGATGCTCAGCCCAAGCTTACTAGAAAGTTCCTTCATCGTAAGCTTTCCATTTTCCTGAAGTAACAAGATCAATTTTCTATCCGTAGCATCCATATCTTTTCTACAATCTGCTGAATAAGGCTCCATTATAAGTAAATTAATCTAGTTTATAAGAAAATATTAGCTGATTTTTCTAATATGATTTTATTTTTTAGATAAAACATACACTTTCGAACAAAATCAATACTACATGAAAAATCTAAGTCCAGAAAGTCTAATGATGTCTTATGGTTTTAAACCTTCACTTTCTGAAGGAGCGATAAAACCACCCATATTTCAGACATCAACTTTCGTTTTTGAAAGCGCAGAAGAAGGCAAAGCCTTTTTTGAGAATGCATACGGACTTAGAGAGAAAGAAGAAGATGAAGAGCTAGGACTGATCTACAGTAGGCTAAACAATCCAGATCTGGAAATTTTAGAAAACCGATTGACATTATGGGATCAAGCCGAAGATGCTGCAGTGTTCGAAAGTGGTATGAGTGCAATAACAACTGTACTCTTGCAATTCCTTGCTCCCGGGGATTTGTTGTTGCATAGCAATCCAATTTATGGTGGTACTGATCATTTTGTAAAACATGTGCTTCCAAAATTCGGAATCAATGTGTTGGGTTTTGATCCGAATCAATCACAGGAAGAGATTGAGAAGATGATAATCGAAAGCGGTCACTCTACGCGACTAAAAATGGTGTATGTCGAAACACCAGCAAACCCAACAAATCACCTGGTTGATTTGGACATGTGCAGATCCATTGCGGATAAATTCCAAAAAGAAGAAAGAGCACTTGTGGCTGTGGACAATACATACATGGGACCACTTTGGCAGCATCCATTGAAACATGGAGCCGACTTAGTTCTCTACTCGGCAACAAAATATATTGGAGGTCATAGCGATGTAATAGCCGGAGCTTGCCTTGGTAGTAAAGAACTTATTGGTGAGGTAAAAGGAATGCGGACCTTCCTGGGAAATATGGCAGGACCCTGGACGGGTTGGTTGCTTTTGAGAAGTCTGGAAACCTTAAAAATAAGGATGGAAAAGCAAGCGGAAAATGCAGCGCATGTTTATGAGGCAATCAAGAATCACCCGAAGGTAAAAACCATTCATTATTTGGGCGCATTAAAACCAGGCACTGAACAGCACAAAATATTTGAAAAACAATATTCATCGGCTGGAGCAATGCTATCGATTATTTTGGAGGGCGGTGAAAAGGAATCTTTTCAATTTTTGAATAACCTTAAGCTCATCAAACTAGCAGTAAGCCTGGGTAGTACAGAATCACTTGCACAGCATCCTGCTTCTATGACGCATGCTGGTGTGGATTTAGAGGAAAAGAAAAAATACGGAATTACCGATAACCTGGTAAGACTGTCAGTTGGAGTGGAAAACGCCAAAGATCTGGTCTGGGATATTGAGCAGGCATTGGATGCAATTACAAAAAACCCAAGCTCACCTGAACTTACCGAAAATCACTATTAAGCGTCATTTGCTACAAGAATCTGCTGGTGAAAAAATTTTAGTAGATTTAGGTAATGAAGGCTCTAGTTTTTGGAATCGTATGTTTTCTAATATGCTCTTGTTCCAGATATGATTATGTCGTAGAGTCAGATTACAGCTACAGCGGAAAGTTCAACAGATATAAGACTTTTGGCTTTGGCACGAATCAAGGATTTGCCGGAGATTCAGAAGACAAAGTAATCCTTGAAAAGAGCGTCAGAAAAGTGCTCCAGGCCTGGGGCTACAAGTACAATGAAAAGAAACCTGACCTTGTAGTAGTTTACACAATCTTCTTCGATGATGTAAACTTGAAGGGATTTTCACAACCACAATTTCAAACTTGGCTCACCCAAAATTTTATTAGTGGAAAAGTTCTGATTAGAAAAGACTCTCTAGACGAACAAAATTCTGACTACAGAAGCTCCGTTTCTTTAAGAGAAGAATACAACGAAAAAGAATACGATTTAAAGGAAGGTACCATTCTAGTTTCTTTCTACGATCGAAAAAGAAAAGGCACTGTATGGCAAGGATATGCGTCAGGAGTTTTTAGCGCCGATGAGCAAAAGAATGAACGAATCATGCGATCTGCTGTGATTCAAATTCTTGACGAATATAAACTCGTTGCCTTTAAGTCCAACAGTTAATAAATCACTTACATCAATAAAATCCTAGGAGGCACCGGTTCCATAATCGATGGATCCGGCGAGAAGTGTTTATTCATAAACCCATTCATCTCATCTATTGTCTTATCAGAAAGTAGAGGAAGTAACTCTTCCATTACTTCCCCGGAAATCATGTATGGCGGATTTTCCATATTTAACTTTTCTCCCTTACAATGAGCATAGATTTGATATTCTCTACAATCATCAACATTTGTCTTTTTCACCATACAAGACTTTATGTTTTCATGGGGTGACTGATCTTGCATTTCAAGCCGTCCAGTCACATCTATATTTTCCTGGAAATAACGCATCATACTTTCCCACGATTCCTTTGATATTTCCTTTCGCATTACATCTGCGCATTTCATGCAAATAGCATAATCAAAAACAGTATCTTTTGCAGAGTATCCCTCGTAGTTCTTAATCGCTTTTTCTATGATATACTCTGTCTCAGAGTCAAGGAGGTACTTGTTGCATTCAATACACCTCTCAAAAGGAGTGTTCGTTTCAAATGAATAAAACTCCTTCGGTATTTCATGATCATTCATATCTCAAAACTAGGATTAAATGCAGACGGGCAAAAAAATAGTATGCATGCATAACAAATTTTGCTATATTTGAAATATACAGCATTAAAGCTTATGAAAAGAGAAGAAACGGTCGACTATAATATTAAAGGATTATGGCACAGCATTTCTCGGATGTATAATCAATACGGAGCTAGTTACGATATCACAGCCTCCACAGGTTTTGTCCTTTTAAATATAGATGTTGATAAAGGAACACCAGCCACTAAGATCGCGCCATTACTGGGAATGGAATCCAGAAGCTTGACACGAATGCTGAAGGCAATGGAGGAAAAAGGCTGGGTATATCGTGAAAAAGATCCAACCGATGGTCGTTCGGTTAGAATATTTCTTTCTGAAGTTGGAAAAGAAAAACGCGAGCTTTCCCGCCGCGCCGTTAGAGAGTTCAATTCAAAAGTTCGAACATCTATTTCAGAAGAAAAGCTAAACGACTTCTTTTCCGTTGTGAGCCAAATCAATGAAATCATTGATGAACCTTCATTGTTTGATAAAATAGCGGAGCAAATTTCTGAGGAGTTTGCTAGCAACGGACTTGTACAAAATCAATAATTCAAATAATCAATCAGATAATAAATGAAACGAACCATTAAGAAAGCAGCCGTTTTAGGATCCGGAATTATGGGATCAAGGATAGCATGCCACTTTGCCAATATTGGTGTAGAAGTGCTATTGCTCGATATTGTTCCCAGAGATCTGGATGAAAAACAAAAAGACAATCCCGCTGCTCGAAACAAGCTGGTGAATGATGCCTTACAAACGGCAATCAAATCAAACCCCTCACCATTGTATGACAAGTCAACAGCTCGATTGATCAAGACAGGAAACTTTGATGACGATTTATCGAAGATCAAGGATGTGGACTGGATCATTGAGGTAGTTGTGGAAAACCTGGATATCAAAAAATCACTTTTTGAAAAGGTAGAAAAGGAGCGAACAGATGGGACATTGATTACTTCAAATACCTCTGGTATTCCTATTCACTTAATGCTAGATGGTAGAAGTGAAGATTTCCAAAAAAACTTTTGCGGTACACACTTCTTTAATCCGCCACGATACTTAAGACTTCTGGAAATTATCCCAACTCCAAAAACAGATCCGGAGATTGTAGATTTCTTGATGAACTATGGCGATCTATACCTAGGCAAGGAAACTGTTTTATGCAAAGACACCCCGGCATTTATTGCCAACAGAATAGGAGTATATTCCATGATGTCAGGGATGCATGCCATTTCAGAGACCAATTTTTCAGTTGGGGAAATTGATAAGCTCACCGGGCCAGTTATTGGTCGTGCCAAGTCCGCAACATTCAGAACGTCTGATTTAGTTGGACTAGATACTACCGTCAATGTTGCCAATAACTTGTATGCAGCTCTGGACAAAGATGAATCCAAAGACCGCTTCAAACTTCCAAATATTGTAAAGGAACTTCATGACAGAAAGTGGTTGGGAGACAAAACAAAGCAAGGCTTTTATAAGAAAGTAGTGGAAGGTGGCAAGAAGGAAATTCTGGAACTTAACCTAAAAACTTACGAATACGAGGAAAAGAAAAAATCAAAACTTGATATTCTAGATAAAACTAAAACGGTAGAAGACCTTAAGAAGCGATTGCAAATTGCCATTTCTCTCAAAGGAGAAGAAGGAGATTTTTACAGAAAAACATTCTTCGATCTGTTCAAGTACTGTACGTATCGCATTCCAGAAATCGCTGATGAGCTTTTCCGAATCGATCAAGCAGTAGCTGCAGGGTTTGCTTGGGAGCTTGGCCCATTTGAAACTTGGGAAGCCATGGGACTGAAAGATATCCTCGCTCAAATGAAAGACGCAGGTTTTGAACCTGCACCCTGGGTTCAAGAAATGATCGATGCTGGTTTTGAAAGCTTCTATTCCTATGAGAAAGGAAAGAAAATGTATTACGACATTCCGTCGAAATCATACAAAGTAATTCCAGGCACGGAAGGTCTTGTTTTCTTGGATGCTTTTAAGGAAAACAACATCGTATGGGAGAAACCAGGGGCAACTATTTATGACATTGGTGATGGAGTTTTGAATTTAGAATTTCATACCAAAATGAATTCCGTTGATGCGGATGTTATTGAGGGAATCAATACAGCCATTACTATGGCGGAAAAAGATTACCGAGGAGTTGTTATTGGAAATGAAGGTCAAAACTTTTCAGCCGGCGCCAACCTCGCGATGCTATTCATGTACGCAGTAGATCAGGAATTTGATGAGATTGATCTCATGGTCAGAACGTTCCAAAATACGATGACCAAAGCGAGATTCTCAAGTGTTCCCGTTGTAGCTGCAACTTCCGGCCTAGTGCTGGGAGGAGGTTGTGAGCTGTCGTTGCATTGTGATGCAATTCAGGCACATGCAGAATCTTATGTTGGTCTGGTTGAAGTAGGAGTAGGCTTAATTCCCGGAGGAGGCGGAACTAAAGAAATGACGCTTCGTGCGGCAGATGACTTTACACCGGGAGATCCTGAGTTGAATACGCTACAAGAGTATTTTATGAACATTGCGACAGCCAAAGTAGCTACATCAGCTGCAGAGGCTAGAAAAATGCATATTTTGAGAGGCGGTGATGAAATCACACTTAATAGGAAAAGACTATTAGCTGATGCCAAAGAAAAAGTCATCGCACTCGCTGAAGCAGGCTATACTCAACCTGTTGAAAGAAAGAATATTAAAGTGCAAGGTAAAGCGGCATTGGCGATGTTCCACGCTGGAATAAGCGGCATGCAATATGGAAGCTATATTTCAGAACATGATCAGAAAATCGGTCAAAAGCTGGCTTGGATCATGGCAGGTGGAGACCTCTCTGCTCCGGCCATGGTTTCAGAACAATATCTATTGGATCTTGAAAGAGAAGCCTTTTTGAGTTTGTGTGGTGAACCCAAGACGTTGGAAAGAATCCAAAGCATCTTGTTTAAAGGAAAGCCGCTTAGAAACTAGACTAAAGTATTTAGACAACTAGATATGCACAACATCAAAGAACATCAAGTCTGGAAAAGAGCCATTGATATGGTTAAGGTCATCTATCAGATAACCTCCAATTTTCCTTCTGATAAAAAATTTGGGATAATTTCTCAGATACGAAGAAGTGCTGTTTCTATTCCGTCTAATATATCAGAGGGAGTAGGTCGAAAAACAGACAAAGATTTTTCGAACTTTCTTTCAATGTCCTTACGGTCCCAATATGAATTAGAAAGGCAACTGATTATCAGCGAAGATTTTGGCTTTATCTCTGATAATTTGTTGCTCGGTACAACAAAAGAATTAAATGAAATCCAGAAGATGACTCGAACATTAATTAGTAAATTTTCTAATGTCTAGGCTCTCTTCTCTAATATCTAAATAAATTTAATATGAATGCATATATAGTAGCAGGATATAGATCAGCGGTAGGTCGAGCTAAAAAAGGAGGCTTTAGATTTTATCGCCCGGACGATTTGGCGGCAGATGTGATCAAACACCTGGTCGGCTCAATCAAAGATTTTGATGCAGCTCGAGTAGACGATCTCATTGTAGGGAATGCAATTCCCGAAGCGGAACAAGGATTGCAAATGGGAAGATATATTTCATTGCTCTCTCTTCCGATTTCCGTTCCAGGCATGATCATCAACCGATATTGTGGTTCTGGTTTGGAGGCTATCCACCTTGCCTGTGCAAGAGTACATTCAAGAACGGCCGATTGTATCATAGCAGGAGGCACAGAATCTATGTCGTTGGTTCCAATGATGGGTTACAAAGCAGCTCTTAACTGGAAAATTGCTGAAGAGCATCCAGAGTATTACTTGAACATGGGATTGACTGCAGAAGAGGTTGCTAAAGATTTTAATATCTCAGCAGAGGACTCCAATAAATTTGCAATGGAATCTCATCAAAAAGCAGCCAAAGCAATAAAAGACGGAAAATTCAAAGACGAGATTGTTCCAGTAAAAGTAGAAGAAACGTTCGTCGGTGAAGACGGTAAGCGTCACAAGAAAGAGTACGTTGTTGATACTGATGAGTGTGTTCGCGAAGAAACTAATATGGAAACGCTGACGAAATTAAGACCAGCTTTTAAGCAGGGAGGTCAAGTAACTGCCGGTAATTCTTCTCCTACTTCCGATGGTGCAGCATTTGTCATGGTTATGAGTGAAAAAATGGTAAAGGAGCACAACCTCGAGCCGATTGCTCAAATGATCAGTTACACAGCAGCAGGAGTGGATCCCCGCATCATGGGCATCGGACCAGTGGAGGCAGTGCCAAAAGCTTTGAAACAAGCCGGCCTTAAGCAAAGTGACCTGGATTTGATCGAGTTGAATGAAGCATTTGCCGCACAGTCACTTGGGGTAATTAGAGGATTGGATCTCGACACAAGCAAGTTAAATGTGAATGGCGGAGCAATAGCACTTGGCCACCCGCTAGGATGCACCGGAGCGAAGCTGTCAATTTCACTTTTCAATGAAATGAGAAGAAGAAATGGCAAATATGGAATGGTAACCGCATGTGTTGGGGGAGGACAAGGTGTGGCAGGCATTTATGAGTTCTTGAATTAGAATAATTGTTAATAAATCAATGGGCCATTAGCTTCAGCTGATGGCCTTTTTTATTTCTAGAATACTCAAAAGGAATTGATAAACTATCTTGGCCCAAATTTTAGGAAATGAAAAAGACATTATTATTAACGTTACTGTCCGGCTCACTATTAGCTTTTGGACAAACAGATCAAGAGTTAGCAGATCAATCGGTTAACCAGGGAATTATCAAAAGTCATATTGGATTTCTTGCATCCGATGAATTGAAGGGGCGCGATACACCATCTGAAGGATTGAAAATTGCAGCCAAGTATCTCGAAAGTCGTTTCGTTGAATACGGAATAAAAATGGCACCTGGTATGGATAGCTATTTTCAATCAGTGCCTATGAAAAAAGTAAGCCCTCCTTCAACTGGAGCTATTAAGATTGGTAATACAGAGCTTATGCTAAACGATGATTTTGTATTGATAGATGGCAACACTTCAGTTTTTGATCAGCCATTTTATTATGCAGAATATGGACTACCAGCTGAGTTGAATGAGGAAGACGTCAAAGGAAAAATTGTTATTGCGATTTGTGGAGATGGGGAAAGCCAGAGCCCACAACAGTGGTTTTCACTAGCTTCTGAGAAAAGAAAGAAAGTGAAGGAACTTGGAGGTGTTGGACTTATTGAATTATATAACTCTACATCTCTTCCGTGGAATTTTCTAGTTAGGTTTCTAAGTCAGGAACAAACTGTTTTGGATGAGGGAGATGATGATGGCTCAGCGATGGCTCATGTTTGGTTAAATAGATCTGCGGAGGATGTTTCATTCTTAGAAACAAAGAAGCCAGCGTCCATTGTAGTAGCTGACCCGAGTATCGAAAAGTTCATGTCTCAAAATGTAATTGGTTACCTGGAAGGGACAGATGGCAAGCTAAAAGATGAATTTGTGGTCTATTCAGCCCATTATGATCATGTAGGAATCGGACAGGCAGACGCAAATGGAGATAGTATTTATAACGGATCACGTGACAATGCTGTCGGAACAGTTACGGTCCTTTCCGCTGCTCAAAACCTGGCAATGAATCCAACAAAAAGATCAGGCTTATTTGTATTATTTACTGGTGAAGAAAAAGGACTATTGGGCAGTAAAGCTTTTGTAGACAATTCACCAGTGGATCTGAACAAGATTGTTTATTGCTTTAATTCAGATAATGGAGGTTACAATGACACCTCAAAAGCGACCATTATTGGACTTACCAGAACAACCGCAGAAGAAATGATTATTGAGGCGTGCGAAGCATTTGGTCTGGACGCAATCGAAGACCCGGCTCCAGATCAAGGGTTGTTTGATCGATCAGATAATGTAAGGTTTGCAGCAAAAGGAATCCCAGCTCCCACATTCAGCACGGGTTTTACTGCCTTTGATGATGAAATTACCAAGTATTACCATCAAGCTGGAGACAACCCGAATACCCTGGATTATGTCTACCTTGAAAAATTCTTCAAGAGCTACGTTTATGCCTGTCGTATGATCGGCAATGCGAAAAAAACTCCTTTCTGGAATAAAGGAGATAAGTACTACGATTCCGGTGTAGACCTCTACAAAAAATGAAATAAAAAAAGGCCCGATTAAAGGGCCTTTTTTATTGGGATTAGTAGTGTGATTTACTATCAATTTCTTAAATGAAGATACCAGGGAGCCCACTATGTGAGTGAGATAGTTGGCAAACCAAAGGATTAAGCGAAAACCTTGGACTCCCGGTATCTTCTAGATTAACCATCAACCTAAGAGCTTATCATCTATTGTTATCAATAAATGACAATATGAAATTAGGAAAAGCATAGGTTTGTTTTTTATGGCCTTTAGAATCGAATGAAACAAAAAGCTTATTTAAGAAGCATTATAGCACTTTGTAGAAAAACAAGCGTCGATTATTTACCCTAAAACAGGTACTAGAATACCCAAAAAAGGGTAGAGTCTAAAAAGCAGCTATTCCGTTTTGAAATGCAAACTTTACTAAGCCAACAGCATTTTTGGCTTTCGTTTTCTTCATTAAGTTTTTTCTGTGGGTATGGACAGTTTGTTCACTTACAAAAAGCTTCTCTCCAATTTCTTTCATGGTAAGCTCCTGGCAAATCAATTGTAAAATTTCGATTTCTCTTGGACTGATGTCGGCTCTCCTTGCCACACCCTTATTGAGTCCGTCTTTTTGTACTTTCTTATGAAGAGCTTTGGAAACAAGCTGGTTATAGTAGAAGTCATTGTTGGTAACTGAGACAATTGCCTTGTGTACTTCGTCTGGATCTGCATTTTTAAGAAGATAGCTATGCACCCCAATTTCAATTAAGTCAGAAATAATCTGAAGAGAGTCATGCATGGAGATCATGATGATTTTTACTTCGGGAAACTTTGAAACCACCTTTTTAGCGGTTTCCCATCCATCTAGCACTGGCATTTCTAAATCCAGAAGAATAAGATCAAAACTTCCGGCTTCCAACTTGTCTAGTGCCTCTTTTCCGTTTTCTGCATCATCGACTTTTTCAACTTCATCAAAGGATTCAAGAAGCATCATAGTACCACGACGAAATAGGGTGTGGTCATCAGTGACCAATATGTTTAGCTTATCTGGTTGACTCATTTTCACTCACTTCCACTTTCAAATTAATCAATCGGAAGCGCTATTACCAAATTTACTTTAGACCCACCTTCACTTAGGTTGGAAAAGGTCGGAGATGCACCAATGGCCTGCGACCGATTTTTAATATTCAAGAGCCCCATTCCATCGCTGCTTTCCAGAATCTGTGGTGGATATCCCTTTCCATTATCCGTATACTCAATTACTAGTTGACTATCAGCTCTATGAATTCTAAATGTTATCGCGGATGCCTCAGCATGTTTAATAGAGTTATTAAGCAATTCTTGAACGATCCTGTAGAGCATGAGTGAGTCAGATTCTGACAATTTGGGATCATCCCAATGAGCAATGGTGGCATCTAAATTCTCAGAGGTAATTTTTCCAAACAAATCCTCAATGGCGTGTTTCAGCCCATATTTTTTCAAGATGATAGGCATCATTTGGTGGGAAATGCTTCTTACTTGCGTAATTGTTTCATCTAAATGACCAAGCACACCGTCCAATGCATTCACCTGTTCTTTCCGCTTAGCTATTTGAACATTAAGCTTTATTGTCGAAAGCATTGCTCCAACTCCATCATGAAGTTCTGTTCCTAGTCTATTTCGCTCTTCTTCCTGTGATTTCAAGGTTGCATTGAGCATTTCTTGCTGATGTTTGTTTTCCACTTCTTGGAGCTTAAGCTGATTTTCCAGCACCTTTCTCCGGTATAGGAGTACAAAAAAGACAACAGAGAAAGCCATCAGCATTACCCCAATGGTTCCAATTATGACGAGTAAGATTACTTTTCCTTCCACTACGTGAATAAAGATAATGACTTAAATATCCTTGTTTGGATTTAGAAATGGACCGAATGCTTTTTTTCGAGAGGTACTAAAACAAAAAACATATAATTCTCTATAATGTTGACCAATAGACAGCCGAGGTTGATAACAAAAAATTATTCTGAGCGGCTTCAAGTTGAAAGACCAGATACTGCTATTTTCTTGAGCTGTAAGCCTTAGAAAAAGAGTATAAAAACCAAAGCACGCCACCAAAAATGACGGCCGTTCCATATACCACGATATTTACTATGGTATCTATCATGAGGGGGAAATGGATTCTTTTGAATCAGAAAACTTGCTAATTAAGACAAGGCCGTAAAATAGAATTAGATTCTTGGTAATGTTAGCGATGAGGTTAATTATCATTATCAATGAAAACCCTGCTTTTGAAATCTCAAGATCGAAAACCAAATATTGAAGAAACAGGTTTCTTAGCAGTGTAACGGTGCCGTAGATAAAAAAAGCATTTGCTATCCAAAAAACCGAATTATTCCTAAGCCGACCACTTGGGTTTTTTAATAAACTAAAATAGAGGCGAAGAGACAAGAAGGTGAATACTGAGCTTGAGTAGACCTTGATGAACGAGTTCGAATCCTCAAATGAGTAATAGAAAAAACTTATAATCGCCCCAATACCAAAAATGATTAGGAGTGATAAAATAAGTTTTTTGTGGTCCGGAAGTAGTTTAATGAATAGTAAAGAACACAAAGCATAATTGAGGAGATACCAAGTGTTTCCAATAACATAGCCATTAGGGCTTACAAGTCGAATGAAAAAATAGTTTCCACTGTCAGCTAGAAAACTTGCTGCAATGATCAAAAAAACTATTCCATAAATGGAGTTTAGCTTTTTGGGGAAGAACAGGAAAAAAAATATTCCTGCTAATCCAGAAAACGAGCTAAACTCCAATAACCAATTGATAAAATCTTCCAAAACTTAACCGTCCAATCCTTGTGGGCACCAGGGAGGACAGTTTCTAGAATCATCTGCTGGATCATCATCTATACCATCTCCGTCCTTCATAGCTGCTGCAGCTCCAAGGGATTTAATTTTCTTATTCAATATATTTCCTTCTTCATCTGCAGGAAACATTACAAGCTTTTCTTCACCATCATCATTGATGCCTTTGAAAAACCAGATGCCTTCGCAACCTTCATATTTAAGTAAGGTTTTCAAAATATCGTCTCCAAAAAGCCATCCATGAGTTTCCTTTGGATTTGCTTTTTGATATTTTTTAACCCAATGTTTGGCTTTTGACTTTCCCATCTTTTTGCCAATTCTTTTCACTTTTCCCTCACGGGGTTTTTTAATGTTATTTTCTGACATCTTCCTAAGGTTTAGTTGGTTTGAGGACAATGGTAGCGCTACCTAGCATTTTATCAAAGAAGAAGGGCTAAAATCACGCAGAAAATACCCTAAAAGGGGTAGTGATTTCATTTAATAAGGAAATGGATCAGTGGGAAATTAGATCATGCTTGGAGAAGCAATTATATTTGCTATCCACATAAAAATGATCAAGAAATGGCAATGCTAGGAATAATTATCGGACTGTTCGTTTTGGCTATTATATGCCCGTACATTTTGCCCAACAAAAGCGTAAGCTCTCATGAGAGAGATCATGAAGTAGATTAATTTTTTTTCTGCTTCTCTTTTCTGGCATTTACAAATGCCAATGCATGTACAAACGCAATTAGGAGGATCACGATATTAACAAAAAGATTTACGCCCTCGGTTACTGCTGGATTCGTTAAATTCATTGTTTTAATGTTTTGATGCGAAGATAGGTTCTTTCAACGCTTTCAGCAATTTTCTAACGTCCATTTCATCGTTATAAACATTCGGAGCTACACGAATGGCATCTCCTCGAAGGCTTACACTTACCCGATGGGCACGCAAAGAGTTATTTAAACTTTCAATATCGATTGCATTAGGAAGTCTGATACCAAATAAGTGATTTGCTCTGAATCTTTCATTTTCCACTTTATACCCCAACACCTTCATTTCAAGAATGGCTTCTGCCATTAAGTGTTTCGTATAATCTTGGATTTGATCGGGTTGCCACTTAACCAGCTGGTTTATTGCCTTTAGCATCATTGGCACCAAAATAAAATTGCTATGCTCTCCAACTTCGTAGCGAAGTGACATCTCCCGATAGTCTTTTTTGTAGTTAACTAGCCCAGAAAAATTATCGCTATTTAGTCTATTTATCCAGTTTTCTTCAATCGGTGTGCCTTTGTCAAACGCTGACCCGTAATAAGCAAGTCCTATGGAATACGGTCCCATGAGCCACTTGTATCCCGCGCAAATCAACGCATCGGGACGAATCTTCTTAATACTAAATGGCAAAGCCCCCACAGATTGAGTGCCATCTATGATCAGCAAGCCACCAACTTTATCCAATCTTTCGCGAATTTTTTCTAGTTGGAAAAGCGTACCATCCGACCAGTGTACATGACCAACGGAAACAACCCTAGTTTTTTCAGTGATCGAATCAAGAATTTTGGCATTCCAACTCTCGCCTCTATTCTCACTATCGGTAGGAGAAATCGTTTTTACCTCAAAACCCTTTTCTTGAAGCCTTAACCATGGATATACATTGCTTGGAAATTGCTCGTTGCAAATGAGTATCTCTCCATCTACAAAAGGAAGGTTACCAACAACATTTGCCAGGCCATAAGAGACAGATGGAATAATGACCACCCTTTTTGGTTCTGGGTTGTCAATAAGTTTAGAATATCTTATGCGAAGAATTTCAGTTTCGTCAAAAAAATCATTATTTGAGATATGAAAAGGCTTTCTTTTTTTCTTAATACCCTGGATGCCAGCATTCTCCACTTTTTTCATCAAAGGCGACATATATGCACAGTTGAGGTATGCCTGCTTTCGTTGTAGATTAAATTTTTGACGTTGACATTTCATAGTTTTACTTACTTGTCATGAAGTTCAAGCTATTTGATTCGCAAGCTAACGCAAAAGAAGTCTTACGGCACAATCAACCCCGATTGTTAAGAGCTGGAGGTAAGGAGATTTGTATTGTTCGTACAGGAGAAAAACTGAAAGCATTCCGGAATGAATGTCCTCATATGGGCGAAGCATTGCATCGGGGAAATGTAAATTATTTGGGAGAGATCGTATGCCCACTTCACACCTTTCGCTTTAGCATGCAAACAGGAGAAGAAACCAGCCAGCGTTGCAAAGCGATGGAGGTATACACTATTTTAAACCTTCCGGAGGGAATATTTATTGAATGCTAGAATACTAGCCTATTCTAAAAAACTTAACAACAGAAACTAACCAGTCTGCAATACTTTGAGCGAATTCGTTTCCAGAGCCACGCCCTACTACATACAGGACGAAAAGCACATAGATACTAAGCAGGAGGTATGATTTTCGTTTGCCGAAATAGTTGCCACTTGTGAAGATAACAACAGCAAGTACCGTTAGAAGCCAAAGTAGGAATCGAAGCTCACTACTCAAATCCACAATTTCCGGAGGCATGTGAATTGGACCATTAATGATTGTAAAGATGAAAAGAGGGAAACCAAGCGCAAAACAGATATCAAAAATATTGCTACCTAAAGCATTGGAAATAGCATCATCATACTGACCCCTTTTTGCATCCTTTATAGATATTATCGTATCGGGGAAACTAGAGGCAGCGGATGCTAGAATCAAAGCAACGAACATCACTGGAATATTGAGACCATTGAACTCGCCTAATCCGGCTACCGAGTAAGTATCAGCACCTATCCACTCACAAGCCAGTACTAGAAAGTAGCAAACGAGAGCGATAGAAATGGTGGAGAATAACAATAGTGACCAAGCTCGTCTTCCGCTGATTTTGTTATTTCCGATAAATATCCTTTCCAAATCAAAAGTGACAAGCCCTTTTAGAAAAGGTCCTTGTGGTTCTTCATCGTGCTCGAACACAGATTCATCGATCTCCGACTCTTCCATAAGCTCCTCACGTTCCGTTTTTTTCATAGTGGCAAACATGTAAATGATATAGACCACATAAACACCCATTAGCAACATACCATGATACCAGTGTAAGACAGATCCGCTGATTAAAATCAAAAAGATCAACTCTGCGATGATAAGTGCGATACCATCTCTCAAAAGGACTTTTCTGGAAACATGTACTTTTTTAGTCATTTTCATTCCAATCACAGCCAATACTGCCACAGCGGGAATCACCATACCATTGAAAATCGCACTACCAGCGGTGGTTCCGATTCCTCCAGAAAAACCTTCTGCGTCCGTAAGGACAAATAGAAAAAATAATGAGGTAAAAACTTCTGGCATCGAACTGGCTATCGCATTGATAGTAGCTCCTCTTACGCCCTCGGAAAGATTTCTTCCAATGTATTCTGATGCGGTCATGAAACCATCACCAGCTCTCCAGATAATTACGCAGCAAAATGTGATTAGGAGTAGGGGTATTACAATGCCCATGAATATTTTATTACTTTCAAGTGTGTATTAAGCGGTGACCTCAGCTGGAATGGCCTAAATTAACAAAGTTTTTCGAGTGCAAAACATGTTGGGACATCTTTTATCAAAAGATAGTTCAACTTAAAAATGGTTTTGTCTAATTTTTAGATCAAAATTTAAATACATGTACATTAACCTTTCAGGACTGAATATCCTGGTGACCGGAGCCAGCAGAGGCATTGGCAAGGCATTAGCTACAAAATTGGCAGAAGCAGGAGCTACTATTGCGGTGCACTACAATAAAAATGTGAGAGAAGCGGAAAACTTGGCTCATATACTTGGAAATGAGTCCAAAGCATTTCAAGCAGATTTTTCCAAACCAGATGAAGCTGCCAAACTCTTTGAGCGAGTAAGCCTTGAGATGGGTAGTCTTGAGATTGTAATTAACAATGCTGGTTTGGCTAAGACCTCCAGTATTGACTCAAAGGATGACGAATGGATGAAATCATGGAATGAAACCATGATGGTGAACCTGAGTTCTGCAGCGATCATATGCAAAAAAGCCGTTCAACATTTTATCAGCAGAAAGGCTGCAGGAAGAATCATCAACATTGCTTCACGTGCAGCATTTCAAGGAGAAGAGGCTGAGTATATAGCATATGCAGCATCAAAGGCAGGGTTGGTTTCGCTTACTCGATCTATTGCAAAATCTTATGGTAAAGAAGGAGTAAAGGCATTTGTAATAGCCCCGGGTTTTGTAAGAACAGACATGTCACAGGAATTTATGCAGCAGTACGGAGAGGATCATGCAAAAGGAGACTTAGCATTGGAGAGACTTACCGAACCTAAAGATATTGCACCGCTTGTAACGTTTATTGCTAGTGGAATGGCGGATCATGCGACTGGAGCAACGTTCGATATCAACGCAGGGAGCTATTTACATTAACCCATTTCTTTTTAGGGATTAATTCCTAAATTAGAAGTTCGAAAAACAACAGCCAAAATGGAAAACAACATAAAAAACCACCTGAAAGCTTTAATCCAACTTTCCATTATTGATCGAGATTTTGGGCAACCGGAGAAATCCTATGTCTACACGATTGGAAAAGCAAACAGAGTACCTGAAAAAGAAATTGATGAGTTGGTGGAAGAAGTCCTAAATTCGAAGGAAAATGCGGATGTGAATTTTGAAGGGCTTTTGTCGGAAGAAAGGTTTGACTATCTCTACGATGTAATTCAGCTCATGAAGATTGATGGTGAGGTTTTCCTTACTGAGATCAAGTATTGCGAAGATGTAGCTCAGAGATTGGGATATGACAAAAAAGTCGTAAAGAAAATGTCTTCTAGAATTTATGGAGATCCATCGATCACTGGAAACCGAGAGGCCATCATGAAAGAGGCCAATAAATATTTAAATAAGTAACTATTAAGAAATATGAGTATCAAGGCTAAACTAAGCGTGCTGGTTCAGTTGGCAAACATCGATGGTGATTTTGCTGGTGAAGAAAGAGACCTGATATATATGATTGGCAAGGCCAATGGAATTGGGGCAGATGAAATTAACAACATGGTAGAAAATCCTGAGCCACTACCGCCGCTCAGCACTATGTCGGAAGATGACAAGTTCGAGTATTTGTTTCACCTTGTACAATTAATGAAGATTGACAGTCAGGTATACTTGTCAGAAATCAAGTTTTGTGAAGAGTTGGCCGAAAAGTTGGGCTTTAAGAGAAATGTAATCTCCGAGCTATCTGCAAGAATATATAGCGATCCGGCAATCGCCTCAGATGTAGCTTCTCTGAAACGAGAAGTAAGGAAGCACAGAAATTAAAAAATTTAAGCCGGCTATCAAGCCGGCTTTTCTATTGCTCTTCTTTCGGGATTAATTGCTGATGGGAGATGCTGAAGTGCTGCTCAAGTTTGGATAAAAACTCATCTTCATGAAGTATATCCATTTCAGAAATCTCACCAAGCTCCAATATTTTAAGATGTCGATCAGATAAAGTCACACGTCCATTAGCTGTGAGCCGAGTAGCAAGCTTTTTTTGAGTAAAAGGAGAGTCTGCAGAATTCTGATGATATTCACACATTTCCAGAAATTGAATAAGCTGTTTTTCTTCTGTAGTAAACAGGTATTTGGATTCGTAATAATTGGTGTCGCCAGATACTTTAAGTATAATATTTTCATCAGGATCAGTATCCATTCGCCAGTACCTTGTGTAGTCCATCTGAACTTCACCAATGCTAATTTTTAACGGTGAAACAGGCCCATCCCCAAAACCAACATCCACCAGCCATT
This sequence comes from Ekhidna algicida, assembly GCF_051379705.1. Taxonomy (GTDB): domain Bacteria; phylum Bacteroidota; class Bacteroidia; order Cytophagales; family Cyclobacteriaceae; genus Ekhidna. Next base: position 2,201,406 of record NZ_CP179868.1, read on the forward strand.
GATGATCATTTAGATTAACCAAAATAGCCATATGATCAAATGGTCTTCCAAATTGTTCCGTCTTATCATTTCTGACTTGCGCAGAAATTACGTAGCAATCAAAGCCCAGATGGTAGAGGAGGTGGTAAAAGAGACCATTTAACTCATAACAAAACCCGCCTCTACCCCGAACGACCACCTTATTGAAAATTTTTTGATAGTCAAGAATAACCTTACTCCGATAATGGATATCCAGGTTTTCGAATGGAATGGAAATAAGATGTGCTTTTTGCAAGGCCTTCAAATAGGTTAGTGATGGTACCTCTTGTGCAATACCAATTCGTTTGAGGTATGCTTCAACGTCAATTCTTGTTGCTTTGGGTCGGTTCTGGAAAAAATTGAGCTTTTTCAATTTTTGATATTCAACTCTTGAGTAAGATTACCAATCATGTTATTAAGCGCCTCCTGCCAGGTAACATCAGCATCCCACTCGCCTACATGAACGTTTTTTGAGATATTTTGACGAATGTAGAATTTGTGAACAATTGCCTTTCGAGGAATGGTTTTGACACGAGTTTGATCCGGCATAATGGGAATTACAGAAACAAATCCGGTCTCGTTTGGAGAAACTTCATAATCAAGCATTTGCTTTACAATGTCAGCAGATGAACTTACGGATCGCAGTATAAACTGATATCTTTTTCTTTTCATCTCATCATCAGTCATGGGATCAACCAGCTCATACTCATATGGATATTTTTCTAGGATCTTTTCAAGTTCATTATTCTTTTGAACTACCTCTCGGTTATAGCGACCAATATTTTTCAACACATCATTGTTTGAAATCCCAGTAGTATCTAATGTAGCAAACCGTTCTACCGCCAGCTTGCTTCTACGTAAAATGCCTGGATAGTTTTTGAGTAAGGATTTTTCCACAATTGACAACCCTTGTAGATAATTCGGTTTTTCTGGGATAAGAAAATTATACAATTCTTGATCTGCTCTTCTCACCTCCTTGCCCACATTTAAAAGCAGCGAATAAAGTTCATGGTTCTCTAAATAAAAAACATCAGAACCGTCTTTGATTAATCGGCGGGTTCCATCAAAGGGAGCCAATATAAACTCATAACCTCCGGCGTGTTGTGTGAGAAAAATGACATTCTTTATTTGTCTGGAATTGAATAGCTCGGTGTAGGAATTTCTCGCGCCATTACTAGCAGTAAAGTTTAATTCATTCAAATAGAATATTGCGTCTATTCCCATAGTAACAAAAGCCTTGTGAACTTGTGATAGCAAGCTTTCATATTCACCGACTTCTGAAAAACCTCCTTCTTTGTTTGGCACTGAAAATATAACTGCCGTGCGTTCACTGTTTAAATTGGAAGGAACAGTCAACGTCTTGTTGAATGAAACATAGTTATAGATCGGAGTTTGAGCGCTCAGACCTACAGCAAATGCAAAAAGAAGTGTTGAAAAAGTGATTCGCATATATTGAGTGCTAAAATGCTAATTTTATAGAATCTCAACTCATTATTGACCCAATTTAGTATAAGTATGCAAACGCGATGTTCCTGGTGCGCCAACTCTTTCGAGGATTATGTCAGATATCATGACGAAGAATGGGGAGTCCCGGTGCATGACGATCAAAAGCATTTTGAATTCCTCGTTCTAGAAAGTGCTCAGGCAGGCCTTAGCTGGGCCACTATTTTAAAGAAGAGGGAAGGCTATCGAAAAGCATTTGCAAACTTCGATTATAAAGTAGTAGCAGATTATGGACCAGGAATGGTAGAAGATCTGCTTCAAGACGCTTCAATTATCAGAAATCGGATGAAGATAGAGGCAACAATCAACAATGCACGTCGATTTATGGAGGTACAAAGTGAATTTGGGTCTTTTGACAAATACTCCTGGCAGTTTGTTGGAGGCAGTCCGATTTTGAATGCCTGGAAGACTATGCAGGAGGTTCCCGTTACCACAAAAGAATCAGATGCGTTTGCAAAAGATTTGAAAAAAAGAGGCTTCAAGTTTTTAGGCTCTACAACCATATATGCTCACATGCAGGCCGTAGGTATGGTTAATGATCATACAACCGATTGTTTTAGGTACAATGAATTGAAAAACCAGTAACTTTAATCTAATCCCATTGTATCATTATGAAAAAGTTATTCCCTGCAGTCATTAGCCTGTCCATTGTGGTTGGTGCCATGTTCATACTTCAAAACGATCAAAGCGAAGAAAAGTCGTATCTAAACCACATTTCAGAACTCAAAATCAACAAGCTTGACGGCCCGGAAAAATCGGTTTTTCGAGATGTGCTGATGACGATGAATCCTCAAACAGGTGAGATTCCCATTGAAAACTTACGCGGAGCAATCAAGAATCAGAGAGGCAGAGTATCCAACGATCGAGATTTTATGTGGGAGCAAATTAATACCGACATTGCCGGTCGGGCTCGCGCCATCATGGTTGATCCGAATGATCCTGCAAAACTTTGGCTAGGAGCGGTAACCGGAGGGCTCTGGTACAACCCCGACTTCAAAAATAATGACCCATGGGTTCCTGTTTCCGATGACTGGGAAACATTATCCATTTCCAGTATTACCTTCGATCCAAACAGCAAGGATATTTTTTATGTAGGAACAGGCGAATCGTTTACTTCAGTAAACATCTACAGAGAGTCTACGTCAAAAGGAGCTGGAATTTACAAATCAACTGATGGAGGATCTACTTGGTCCTTATTGTCTTCAACCTCAGAGTTTCAATATGTGAATGATATCGTGGTAAGAGATGAAGATGGAACAAGCGTCATATATGCAGGAGTTGCCTCCGGAGTTTATCAAGGTAGTGTTTTTGGGTCGTCACCATCCGACGGGCTTTATCGATCGGCTGATGGAGGATCTACTTGGACGCAAGTCTTGCCAAACATCGAAGGGTCCAGCGTACCATACACGGTTAGTGATATTGAATTGACAGAAGCAGGAGACCTATATGTTGGGTCCATGCGAAACCTTGCTACAGAAGGAGGAGGTGTGATATTGTATTCAACAGATGGAATTAATTGGGATGTAGATGATAGCTATGCCGTTGACATTGTCGAGGAATTCACGGGATTCTATGATGTAATGCCGGGCCGTGTCCGATTTGCTTCTGGAGGTACCATGGTTTATGCGGTGGCTACTGGTGGTTTGGTAAATGTATTTGATCAAATCAGGGATTTTGGATTTTTTACAAGGATGAAGTACAAAGATGGTGAAGGTGATTGGCAAGACCTTGATGGACCACCTTCAAACTGGGCATCCATTCCATGGCATGCGCTTGCGATGGGAGTAGATCCAAACGATGATGATCATTTAGTGATAGGAGGACTAAATGTTCATGCCCTCTCCAATGCTCGTGAGGTAGGGTCGTTGAGCTGGGTGGAACTTAGTGATTGGGCCTCTATGTATCACTTTTCGGATTATTTAATTCCATATTATGGATTATCTGATAGCGACAGTATCATAAATCATTTTGTACATGCCGATGTACACTCACTGGTGTTTGCCGGATCATCGGATGAGCTCGTTGCTTCCACTGATGGCGGAGTTCAATATACAAGTGATCTCACCAAGGGCTTTGCGACGCTTGAAGGTCAAAGGCTAGACGCTTATCCGTCATTCAGCCATATTAATAACTCGCTGGCGACCACACAGTATTATACAGTTGCCCTGAGGCCAAATGCTGGAAACAACGAAGTATTGGCAGGTTCACAGGACAATAGCACTCATACATCTGAAACAGGGAGCATCACCTATGAAAGCATGATTGGCGGAGGCGATGGAGCGTATTGCTTTTTTGACTCAGACGACTCAAACTTGAGAATCACATCTTCTCAGGTTGGAAATTACAATTTCTTTATTGGAGATGTGGGATATTTTTATGGCGTAGGCGGAGGCACTTTCATCAATCCCGCCGATTATGATGACAGGTCCAATCTGATATATTCAAACCTTGCTGTAGATGGAGGATTCGAGGCACTTTCTACAAGTTTGGCAGGAAGGTACTTGGATTCAATAGCTATTCTAAATGTCAACCCGTTCCTGGAAAAGGATGATCTTGACCTTGATACATTGACATACGTAAAGCTTGGCACCAATACAACTACATCATTTTCTTCTGTCAAAGTATCTCCACATTCGGACGAACTAGATGCAACTGTTTTTTTGGGAAATCAGCTGGGAGATATTTTCAAAATCACCGGACTTCCATATGCTCCTGTATCCACTAAGATCGACAATGATCAATTGCCGGTTGGCTATATTTCTTCCATTGATATTGGCGATTCAGAGGATGACATTCTGGTCACTTTTTCAAACTATGGAGTAACATCCGTATGGTATTCAAAAGACGGAGGGGATAATTGGGAAAGTATCGAAAGAAACCTACCAGACATTCCCGTAAGACATGGTGTCTTCAACCCACTTGATGATCAAAAGATTTTACTTGCGACAGAGTTAGGTATTTGGGGCTTAGAGAACATTTCCGACGATACTGAAGAGTGGCAATCGTACAACGAAGGGTTTCCAAACGTTCGCGTAGACATGATAGACGTTCGGGGAGTTGACAGTGTGATTGTGGCTGCTACACATGGCAGAGGACTGTTTTTGGGAAAGTTTAATCAAGGTGATGAAGTAGAAGCACCGCTGGCTATAGAAAAATCTACGAAAACAAAGCTCATATATCCTAACCCCACTTTCGACGTAGTTGCTTTCAACTTTGATGTTAAAGAGGTGAATGTATACTCCTTGGGAGGAGTCCAACTGATCGGTGAAGAAATAGTGGAAAATAAATTAGACCTTAGTTCTTTGCCCATAGGCATTTATTTTTTGAGAACCATTTCGGAATCTGGAGTAAAAGAGAGCTTTAAAGTGGTTAAGAAGTGAGCTATAGAGCTGCTAAAGTGAACCAAAAAATCAAGGGACTTCATCCTTAACTTCGTTCTAAGTCGTCGACAAAGCACGTTTGATAATGGCTATGCTACAGCCTCTCTTTTTCTCAAATGTAACCATCAACAATCCACAACAGATAGCATTTTTCAATTGAGAAAATTGTGTTCTATGAAAATGTTAAATCACCGTAACTTTACCATTAATAATTGCTAAGCGGATGATTGATAAACTGGAGGAAATTAAACATCGATTCGAGGAAGTAGGCCAACTCATTGTGCAGCCGGACATTGTCACGGACATGGAGAAGTATGGCAAGCTCAACAAGGAATACAAGGACCTTGAAAAGATCGTGGTTAAGTACAAAGAGTTTACTGAGGCTAAAAGCAACCTTTCCAATGCAAAAGAAGTACTTAGCAATGAAAAGGACCCGGAATTCCGTGAGATGGCGAAAGCTGAAATCGATGAGCTTGACCCGCAGATAACATCTTTGGAAGAAGAGTTGAAGGTAATGCTCATCCCTAAGGATCCGAATGACAGTAAAAATGTGATTTTAGAGATACGTGCGGGAACAGGCGGAGACGAAGCATCTATTTTCGCAGGAGATCTTTTTCGGATGTACAAATCCTATGCAGAGGATCAAAAGTGGAGCTTTTCGGTGCTCAACTTTAACGAAGGAAGTGCAGGAGGATATAAGGAAATCGTAGCCTCTGTAGAAGGAGAAGATGTTTATGCAAAGCTGAAATTTGAATCCGGTGTACATCGAGTTCAGAGAGTTCCAGCTACCGAATCACAGGGAAGGGTGCACACTTCAGCCGCAACCGTGGCAGTTTTGCCTGAAGCTGAAGAAGTAGATGTGGAGTTGAACATGGGAGACATCAGGAAAGACACATTTAGAGCATCAGGAGCAGGAGGTCAGCATATTAACAAAACAGAATCTGCAGTGAGGCTCACGCACGCACCTTCAGGTTTGGTGGTGGAATGCCAGGATGGAAGGTCTCAACATGCCAATTATGATAAAGCATTGAAAGTGCTACGGTCACGATTATATGAGATGGAGCTACAAAAACACAATGCAGAGATCAGTAGCCAGCGGAAAAGTATGGTAGGTTCCGGAGATCGCTCTGACAAGATAAGAACATATAATTATCCTCAAGGCAGAGTTACCGATCACAGAATTGGATTGTCCGTTTTCAATCTACCCAACGTCATGAACGGCGATATTGAAGAGTTCATTGAGCAACTTCGAATAGCAGAAAACGCCGAGATTATGAAAGAAGGGGAAGAATAGTCCGTTAACATCACATGCGAAATACGTTTTTGGTATTGCTTCTTTTTGTGCTTTGGGTCGGATGCTCCACCAAAGACGAAACCGTATCATTTGATCCGGGCTTAATGTTAGTTTTTAGTAATGACTCGGTGGCCTTTGATACACTCCTGTCAGATCGAAGAAGTAGTACTAAACGTCTAACGGTTTTCAATCCGAATGAGGAAGCAATCCAATTTGATGAAATTGCCTTGGGCAAAGCCAATAACTCAGACTATCAGGTGATCATAAATGGAAAGCAAACCAATGAACTAGCAAACGAAAGATTGCTGGGCGGCGACAGCCTACTGATCCTTGTGGAGGTGAATGTCTCACCCCAAAATCAAAACAGTCCTTATCTGGTGAAGGACTCAATAATTTTCAGATGGAACACGAATGAAACCCACGTGAAGTTGGTCAGTTATGGCCAAGATGGAAACACCATTAATAGCTCAAGCATATGCGATGAGGTTTGGACAAATGATCGCCCCTACATTGTTTCTGATACAGTCCTTGTTTCTGCCGGTTGTCAGCTTACGATAGAGAAAGGCACCAACATCTACTTTGAGAATGATGCAGTCATGTTTATTCAGGGCACTCTGAAAGCAATTGGTGATTCGGCAAATCACATAGTATTTAGAAATGCCCGTTTCGATGGCGTATATGATCGGGTGCCGGGACAGTGGGACGGCATTTATTTTCTGGAAGGAAGCGCAGATAATGAGGTGTCATTTGCAGAAATTTTCAACGGACAGGTTGGTTTACGGCTGGGGACACCGGACGATGATGATATTCCAGATCTTGTGGTTAGCAATACAACTATTTTCAATATGAGTCTGGCGGGAATTTTGTGTTTCACGTCAGATTTAGAAGCTACAAATACGCTTATTTACAATTGTGGCAACTATCTGTTTGGAGGATTTGCGGGAGGTAATTATACTCTGAGACATTGCACCCTTTCAAACGAGCCAGCATTGTTTATTCAAGATGAAGCTACGGTACAGTTTTCTGATAATTTAGTTATTGGTGAAAACCAACTCCTTGTTGAAGACTTGGATGTTGAATTAGTCAACAGCATTATTTGGGGAACTGCCGATGAAGAACTCCTAATCAACAATGGAGGCGGGGCTAGCGTGTCAGTAGACTTAACTGCTAATATCATTCGGTCTGGAGAAGAGCTCACAAACAATTTCACTTCAAGAGAATTTAATTTTCCGGGCTTTGTAGATGCCTTTGGAAACAAATACCAGCTAGATACACTCGCGTTTGCTCAAGATCGTGGTATTGATATCGGCGTAAATAGGGACCTGATAGGCAAACAAAGAGATGCTATTCCGGACATTGGCGCATACGAGCGCATCGAAAAACAGTAAAAAGCTCGTCTAATTCATTGCTTCTTTATAGGCTTTTCTTATTATCTTAAATTTCTTGATGAGATTTTTTAGTACCACTATTTTGCTGTTCTCACTAACTGCGGCTTTGGGTCAAGCTGACAGTTTGATTCAAAGTATGGAGGACAAAGTCGGGATAGATAGAGTAGATATCCTTCATCAGATTGTGACTGATTTGTGGTTAAACTATCCTGAACGAGCGCGGACGTTTGGTCAGGAAGCACTCACAATTTCAAAGGAGCTGGAAGATTCAGCCCTGATCTCTAAATCGCTAAGATTAATTGCAGGGGTTCATTATTATAAAGGCGACTATGACCAATCGCTGGAGTACAATCAAAGAGCTTTTGATATAGCTGTAGTACTCAAAGACTCAACACTCATCAACAATGGCTACAATAATATTGGCCTCCTTTATTATAACCTTGGGAGCTACCAAACAGCTCTCGAGTATTTACTGCGGTCCAAAGCAATTAAAAATAAAACCGGAGAGACCTATGGGTTGTCAACCACTCTGAATAACATAGGATTGGTATTTGAACGAATACAAGATTATAAGCAAGCCAGAGAATATTTTGAGCAAGCCTACGAGGTGGCTGTCAGTACCGATGACCTTGATCACACACTCTATTCCATCAACAACATAGGCATTACATATATGAAAGAAGGCAACCTGGAAGAGGCGATGGAGCACTTCCGGCGTGGCTTTAGAATGGGAGCTGAAATTGGAAACATTAATTGGGGATCGGTAGCAGCCAGAGGCATTGGTGAAATCTTTATGCTAAGTGGAGAGAAGGATTCGGTACTATACTATTTGCAAAAGTCATTAGCCGCCAGCCAATCTATAGATGATAAAAAAGGCATGGCGGAAGCGTATTATCTACTTTCTAAAAATGCACTCGAGGTGGGCGATGCTGAAGGTGCCTTAGCATATTTGGATAAATGCAACGATTGGGCGAGGCAAATTCAGGTTCGTCAGCAACAGCTTGATAATTTGAAACTCTATTCTACCATATACTCGCGCCTGGGAGATATGGACCAAGAAAAGGAATATATGGGGAAATACATTGAATTGAGAGATTCGCTGTTTCAGGATGTGGTAACACGGAACCTCAACCTCATCCCTTTAAAAATTAAAGAAGAAGAAGATCGCTTTAAGTTATCCAGTCAGCAGGCGGAAATTCGAAATCAGCTGATTACAAATCAGCTATTCACCTTTATTATCATTATCACAGTTCCATTATTAATTGTAATGATTATCCTTTTTCGAAAGAATGATAAGAAGAACAAAGAATTGCAGCGAAACAATGAAGAGTTGAAACACACACAAAAACTATTGATCACCTCAGAAAAAATGGCATCACTCGGTGTATTGGCAGCCGGGGTTGGGCATGAAATAAACAACCCGCTCAACTTTATTAAAAATGGTATAGCAGCCCTTTCAAAAAAGCTGGAAGACAACAAAGATGAAGAGCTTCAATCTTATTTTAAGATTGTGAATGAAGGAGTAAGTCGTGCCTCCAATATTGTAAAAAGCCTAAGTCACTTCAGCAGAAAAGGCCCGGGAGTAGATGAAAGATGCAACATTCATGAGATTATAGAAAACTGCCTGCTGATCCTTCACAATAAAATTAGAAATAAGGTTCGAGTGATTACCAAATTTACCAACATGAGTGCTGTGCTAAAGGGAAATGAAGGACGACTTCATCAGGCGATGATGAATATAATAGCGAATGCTGAACAAGCCATTCAGGAGGAGGGAACACTTACTATTACCACCCAGCGGAAATCGGATTTCATGGAAATTTGGATAGAAGATGACGGAGAAGGCATCCTTGAGGAAAACCTCATCAAAATCAGCGACCCATTTTTTACCACAAAACCACCGGGCGAAGGAACAGGTCTTGGACTGTTTATAACCTTTTCCATAATTGAAGAACACAATGGAAGTATAGAGGTTGAATCGAACCCTGGCCAAGGATCTAAGTTTATTATTACACTACCTTTATAATGGATGACTGACAAACCAGCTATTTTGTACGTTGACGATGAAGAAGCAAACTTGCTCTTGTTTCGCATTTCTTTTGAGGGAGAGCGAGATGTATTGGTTGCTTCTTCGCCAGAAGAAGGGCTTCTGAAATTGGAGGAAAATAGAAACAGAGTCCGAGCGGTAATCAGTGATATGAATATGCCGAAGATGAACGGCATTGAGTTCATTGAAAAAGCACAAGAAACTATTAAAGATATTCCTTATTACATACTAAGTGGATATGCATTCAATGATGAAATAGAGCAAGCGCTACAGCGAAACACCATCCAGAAGTTTTTTACAAAACCCTTTGATCGAGCAGAGATTGAAACCTATTTAAGCAACTCGAATAACCATTAACCATCTCCCTCTTTTTTCTCTTCACTAACTTGATCTTCTTCCTTTCCTAAGATTTTATCTTTCTTGTCTTTGATACTTTCTGCCGCTTCTTCAAGATTCAGCCTTGCCTTTAGCCGATTCAAAATACCTTTTCCTATGGATAGTGCACGATCACTAAAGGTGATTTCTTCCTTAGCAGTTGTAGAAGGGATTTCTTTTTCAGGTGGCCTAATTAGGTATTTATTCGTTGAGGCACTATCCACCACAATCTTCTGGCCATTTGCGGAAATTACCAAGCAGCAGAATAAAAGACTAAGCACGAATAGTTTATAACTCAATGCAACGAATTATTTTCGGGGTTCATCAATATTAGTGTAAACAAGGAATATTGGAAAGGATTTGCAAAAACTGTGAGAGAAAACTTGAAAAGGAGTTTCAATATTGTCCCTCCTGTGGACAGGAACACAAAGAAAAAGTGGTCCATTTCAAGCAATTCGTCCTTGACTTTCTAGGAGACTACTTCACCTTTGATTCATTGATCATTCGTAGTGTAAGGCCCTTATTGTTTAATCCGGGTTTTTTAACGAATGAATTTATTTCAGGAAGAAGGGTACGATATATTCCGCCGATAAGGATGTTCATCTTTATTAGCATCATTTTCTTTTTGGTCCTAGGTCCAGTCGACAAAACAGTCGCACTCGAAAAAAATGAAGAAGCCGAATTTTTAGACAACTTCTTTAGTGTTTGGTTTCCACGCCTGTTTTTTCTGCTATTGCCGTTGTTTGCGCTGTTTCTGTTTGTCCTTTTTAGGAAGCCGGGAAGGTTTTACCTCACACACTTCATCTTTTCTGTTCATTTTCATGCTTTCATTTTTGCTCTTTTAACCATCATGGTTGTTCTGATTGACTATATATTCCCATCAAGTGTGTTTCTCAGTCAATGGTCTTTGATTATCACAATTTGTATTCTGCAATTTTATCTTTTGCTCGCTCTAAGAAAGGTCTATGAGCAGATGTGGGTGACAACCGTATTTAAGCTTCTTCTTTTAAATGTTATGTATGTCGTCTCTGCGATGATGATTTTCAGCACAGTTGGAGCACTTATCTACTATCTGTGATTTAGATTATCTTTAGTTTGTGTCTACTCAAGCACAACACCAATATCCGCTCAACTGCCCCACGGGAAGATGGACGATGTTCTCTACCATACTGGCTACCAGCATGGCTTTCATAGACGGGTCGGCCCTCAATGTAATCTTACCGTCTCTGCAGCAAGATTTATTCGCAAGTGGAGTTGATCTTTTCTGGGTGCTAAACAGCTACCTGCTAATGTTAGCAGCGTTAATAATCGTAGGTGGCAGTCTAGGCGATAAACTAGGAAGAGTAAAAGTTTTCAAGTTCGGAATACTTGTTTTTACTATAGGGTCCGCATTTTGTGGATTGGCACAAGATATTACACAACTTATTGTATTTCGAACCATCCAGGGAGTAGGTGGAGCATTCATGATTCCGGGCAGTTTGTCCATCATATCAGCAGTTTTTAGCAGCGAGGAAAAAGGGAAAGCCATTGGTACATGGTCAGCAACTACTACCATCGTAACTATATGCGGACCTGTGTTGGGAGGTGCGCTTGCGGATGCAGGGCTTTGGAGGCTTATCTTTTTTATCAATTTGCCCTTTGGGTTGCTTTCCATACTGGCACTGCATTTCAAAGTACCTGAAAGCAAACAGCCTAAGGTGTCCAAAGTGGATTGGTCTGGGGCCGTTGCGCTTGTGCTTAGTCTAGCTGCTTTGACCTTTGGTTTTTTGGAAATGCCGGAATGGGGCTATCAACATCCCATTGTCATTTTGAATCTGGTGCTCGGCGCATTCTTTCTCATTGTCTTCATCATCATTGAAAAAAGAGTAACTGACCCAATGGTGCCATTGTCCATGTTTTCCAACAAGACCTTTTCTGGAGTAAACCTCCTTAGTTTCTTTCTTTATGCAGGCATGGGTGCAGTCATGCTCTTTCTTTCTCTCAACATCATACAGGTTCAAGGGTACTCACAGCTGCAGGCAGGCCTTACATTCCTGCCCTTTTCCGTGATTATGGTTTTAGCCGCCCGGAAAATGGGAGAACTCACAAGTATCTATGGAGCCAGGAGGTTTTTAATACTGGGCCCGACAATCACAGGGTCAGGAATGCTTTGGTTTTCATTTGTTGGGATGACAAGTGGTCCATCAGTCTATTGGAGCACTTTTTTTCCACCGTTTTTACTTTTTGCAATAGGAATTGCCATAACAGTGGTGCCGCTCACCACAGCAGTAATGGCGTGCGTGGATGACAGCAAAAGTGGAATCGCTTCCGGTATCAATAATAGCGTGACTCGAATTTCCGGAACTTTTATGAATGCCATTTTAGGGGCGGTTGTCATTTTAATCTTTGGCAATTACGTGATAGAAGCGATGGGGTCTCTATCGGTTTCAGAGACAGTAAAAGAGCAGGTCATGCAAGAAATACCCAAGCTTGGAGAAGCAGTTGCATCAACAGATTATGAGGCAGGCTTGCAGCAATCAATCAATAGTATTTTCAATAATAGTTTCATCGCCGTTTATCAAATGGTATGTTGGATAAGCGCAGTATTAGCATTCTTATCTGCCGGGATCGCGTTTTTCATGGTAGAAGGAAAGAAAGTTTAATAATTTATTTTCCGCCTGTAACCTTCCCTCACTTTTCTTGTAACTTATTTGAATTTAACAAAACACCACCCGTGGATACGGGGCTAACCTGGTTAGAATTTGGAAATGACAGACGAACAGTTGATGTCGCTGATAAAGGCGGGACAGCTGGATTATTTGAACGAAGTTTTTAATCGCTATAGTAAGCGGATCTATAACTACTTCCTCAAGTCCACGCTGGAGCGAGCCGACAGTGATGACCTCACACAGGACCTATTCATTCGAGTAATGAAATATCGAAACTCCTACAAGGAAGGTCATTCTGTTCAATTCTGGATTTTTCAGATTGCTAGAAACATGGTGAAAGATCACTTTCGAAAGATGAAAGTGCACAGAGATAAATTCAATCCTGAAGAGACAATACCGGAGGTGCTTGAGGAAGATAGAGATGTGGAGTTTGAGCGAGAAAAGAAACTTCACATAGCGATGAAATCATTACCGGATGAAAAAAGGGAGTTATTGGTGCTCAGCAAGTTTCAGGGGATGAAATACGAGCAAATAGCAACCATGCGAGAGACATCTGTCAGTAATATCAAGGTGCAAGTGCACCGTACGATTAAAGAGCTGAGAGACATCTATTTTGAACTAGCGGAAGACTAAAAATATAACGTGATGAAAGAAGAAATCACAGATGAACAAATGATAGCACTCCTGGAAGGAGAATCCAATGAAGAGTTGGAATTAAAAATCAATTCAGAGCCCGACTTAAAGAAGCGATTTGATGAACTGAAAGAAGTAATGCAGGCGATAGAAGCTTCGCATGAGGTTGAAATTCCCGCTCATATTCAAGGTGGCTTCCAGCAGGCACTTATAGATGAAAAAATCAGGAGCAACAGTAATAGCAGCCAGTGGTCTTGGATGCAAATAGCCGCAGCTTTAGCATTACTCATTTTAGGCTTTGGAATGGGAAAATTTGCCACCAATGACTCGTCTCGAGAGTTGGCTTTGCTTAAAGATGAGATTCAATCCTTGCGAGAGGTGACTCTGACCAGTCGATTGCAGCGTCACTCGGCAAGCGAGCGAATTATGGCTGTGAACCAAATCGAGCAGCGCTCTACGATCAATAATGAACTTGTATCCACGCTTATCACCACACTGAATTCTGACGAAAGCCCAAATGTGAGGTACGCCGCGCTGCAAGCGCTAGAAAAATTCATTGGAAACATGGACGTACGCGCCGAGCTGGTGAAATCACTGGAGTCTCAATCAGACCCTCTGATACAGATCTCGCTGATTACGATTTTGGTGGACGCTGAAGAGCGCAGTGTTATTGCACCTCTGAAGGACATGATTGAAAAAGAAGAAACATCACCTGAGGTAAAACAGCAAGCGCAGGTTGCTATTCAGGTTTTGACATAGAACATACCGGTACTTATTTAAAAATGACTAAAAATTCAAATAACAATAAAATGAAAACGATTATAGCAGGACTAATACTATTGACTTGTGCCAGTGGAGTTGCACAAGAGGGTAAGACAGCCAATTTTAGCTTCCCGGTTAAAGGGAATGCGGCAGAAACATGGCTGGTGATTGATAACCTGAGCTCCGATTTGAAAATCGAAGGAACCTCAGGATCAGAAATCAAAATAGAAAGCAGAAACTATAGAGGGCTGCCAGAGAAAGCCAAGGGACTGAAACCTCTCTCAGCTTCAGGACCGGAAAATACCGGAATAGGATTGAGTATGAAGCAAGAAGGAAATACGATATCTCTTTCTGGTGCTCACAACGAAGCAGACAAAGCCGACTATGTGCTTTTATTGCCAAAAAATTTAAAACTAAAAATCAACTATAACTCATGGCAAGCCGGTGATGTAGTGATCAAAGGTATGGCAGGTGAAGTTGAGGCTAAAAGTCAAGTTGGTGATCTCGAATTTATTGATGTGACCGGGCCGATCGTGGCGCACACTTTAAGCTCTGATTTGGAAGTTACCTTCTCTTCTCTTTCCAGTTCCTCACCAACTTCTTTGAGCTCAACAAGTGGAGACATAGATGTGACCTTGCCAGCGTCTACCAAAGGAACCTTTAAGATGGCAACCGTTTCGGGAGGTGTATATACAGGATTCGATTTTGATTTTGGTGAGGATGCTAAAATCCGAAGAGTAGGTGGTCAAAATGCCACAGGCAAACTAAATGGTGGAGGCGTAGAAGTCTCTTTGAAATCAGTAAGCGGCGACATTTACGTAAGAAAAGCTGAGTAAGATGAAAGCGCTGATAATGATGATGTGTCTGGCAACTTTAGGGTTGTCAGCACAACCCAAAAAAGTAACGGCAACAGTTCCGGTTTCCGGCCAGGAAATGTTAGATCTGGAATTTGCATTCGCTGATGATATCACCTTTAAAACATGGGATAAAAATGAGGTTTACGTGGAGGTAATGGTTGAAATAAACGATGGTGAAAACAACGATATATTCACGCTTAATACTTCTAAATCAAGCTCCGCCATTTATGTAGAAATGGATGAAGATATGTGGAAGAAGATCAGTAAGAAAGAGGATGGGAAATGGAAAAACTGTAGCTACACCTCAACTATAAACTATACCGTTTACCTTCCAAAAAAGCTGAGTGTAAGATCAAACACCATTTCAGGAGATTATGAATTTGAATACTATGGCACTGAAATGAACCTAAAGACGATCTCTGGAGTCATTGATGTAACCATTCCTCAACAGCTTGGCATGGACTTCAAGGCAAAGACCATCTCGGGAGAAGTTTACTCAGACATTGAGATTTCCTATCCATACGGAAAAGAAGGCCTACGCCAAATTGTGGGTCAGGACGTCAGAGGCCGGGTGAGTAATGGCGGAGAGCAGTCCAACTTTGAGACCATAAGTGGTAATATCTATTTGAGAAAAGGATAATCCTAAAAAAGGGATGAGTTTACTTGTCCCTTTTTTTAAGCACCACAAGCTCATCGTCCATTACCGTACCGACAAACAGCAGATCATTGTAAGGAGCAACCACACTGCTTGCAGACATAGTGGATCCATCATTTTCATAGAGACTCTCCACTACTTCCCCATTAGAAACTTTAATAACCTCAGAAGGAGCCGTTTCTTTTTTCCCAGCCGCATATGCCGCAAACGTCAGCAAGCTGGGATGAGACCCCATCCAAAGGTCTCCGTTTTCATCCAACTCAATATTATCAATGCCTGAGCCAACATCCAGATCCCGGTCATGTTCAAGTGATCTGTCTTCCAGAATATTGTAGTAATGAAGTTGAAACGCCCGAGGAGAAGCTACCAGTAATTGACTTCTGTCTTGCGAAATGTTGATGCCATTGGCGTAGTTGATTCCGTCGGCGACCACCTGATATTGTCCATCATATAGCACCACGTTTGATACGCCTATGCCCAAGTAGTCTTCTGCCAATCTGCCCCATTTGCTTGAATAACCATGATCGTTAGTAAAATAGAAAGTCTCCTCATCCAGTGCCACAACATCATTTGGACTGATCATCGACGGATCACGATAGGTTGCCATGTAGACCAGGCTATCACCAAAGAGTTCAAATTTGACAATTGAATGCTGCTTGGCATGATTGACAACTAAAAGCTGATAATGAGCCGAATCCAACTTCAACATACTGATCCCATGCGGATAGAAAGGAAAATTGTAATTGTCTGAAATTAGTTTAGGCTGGAAATCACCAGAGTCGAGATTTAAATAATGCAAGCCTCCCTGGGATGAAGATCCGTCTCTTCTACCTGCACGATCATCCTGAGATATGATCACAAATCGGTCGGCATAGCTGATAGTCAAATCTTCAGCTCCTTTTAGCGGTATTTCTGCAATAACCTCATAGCTTTCGGTGTTATTAATTTCACGGAAATAACCCGTGGAGATAAATGTGTACAAAACAAAAGCCAGAAGCAGAATTAAGGTGACTAAGAGTGTGAGTAAAAATTTTTTCATAGAAGTTAAGCGTGTTCTTTATAAATGTAGAGAAACTTTTATTCTACTCCTGATCGCGATGACTTCATTTTTGGTCGCCTGCGGGAACGACGACATTCAACTCCCTGAGCAAGAGTTGCTTGGCAAGATTGATGGCCAGGAATGGGATTATCAGTCAGCCAATGGCTACCTGATTTCTTCAGACTTTCAATACCGGGCTCGGTTTTTATCGGATGAAGAATCGGTGAGCGATCCGTGCACACTACCGTCTCCTACGCTCAAGCACGTAAAGGCAATCTTTCGGCCTGCCGAGATTAGCTATTTTGTTGCACCACAAGCAATAGACGACAACCAAGTACAAGTTTCATTCGAAGTAAGCCCATCTAAAAGCCTAATTGCATCGAGTGGATTTATGGAGATATATGCAATTGACAACCTCATAGCCTTTGGATATCTCCAAGCATTCCTGGATGACGATCATAGCGTAGAAGGATTGTTTGAGATAAGGTTATGTAATTAATCACCAAAAGAAAGAGTCGCTCCATAAGCCAATTCGATAGTCCAAAGGCGAGCATCGTTAATTTTACCTACAGCACCTAGCTGATCGTAAACTGGGTTTACCGAATAGCCGACATTCAAGCTGACTACATTGTCGACATCAAATGCCGGGATATAATAGTTGGCACCAACATTTAGAAAAAACACCGTTTTAGTAGCCGCCACCAAGTCATCTTCTCGGTCCCATTCGACACGCACATTATTAATGTTTCGCACATCAAATGAGTTTGTGCGAAGTGCAGTAGCTACATTGATGTGGGTTGTTACGCCTCCATAAATTGTGAAGTCTCCAAGAGATTTCCCATAGTTCAAGGGAATCGCGATATAATCAAGTCTTGGCCTGATCTTGAATCGGGCATCTGAAGTGATCAATCCATAGTATCGTTGATATTGGATATCAGGTGTTTTGAAGAAATAACTATCGCCGGCATTGGTATACTTTACACCTGTTTTAAGGAAGGTATTTTCTTTGAGGTAAACGTCCAGTTCAATACTTATTACAGCCCCAGGACGCATGGAGTTTTTAGCCTCCGAAGAGGCATTAATTCCATCATCTATCAAAGCTTGGCGGTATTCAATAAAACCATATTCCTCCATCAAATCATGATCGAAAGTTGAAAAGGTCATACCTATCTGACCATGCAATTTGACCTGAGCCGTCACCTGAACAAAACAGACAGTGAGGACCAAAGAAAGGATTAATTGTTTCAAGCCTCTACTTCTTCTCCACTCTCATATACATCCAAAGGCAAACAGCTGCATACAAGGTTTCTGTCACCGTATGCACTATCCACACGGCTTACCGCAGGCCAGAATTTGTTTTCTCTAACATATGCCGCCGGGAATGCCGCCTTTTCTCTTGAGTAAGAGTACTTCCACTCATCAGCCATCAGTACTTTGTATGAATGAGGAGCATTCTTAAGTGGATTATCTTTAGCATCTGACTTACCATCAATTACGTCTTGTACTTCCTCTCGTATTGCGATCATCGCATCGCAGAAGCGATCCAACTCTGCTTGTACTTCACTTTCCGTTGGTTCAATCATCATCGTACCTGGAACTGGAAACGAGACGGTTGGAGCATGGAAGCCGTAATCGATTAATCTCTTGGCAATGTCCTCTACTTCTATTCCAGATTTTTTAAACTCGCGACAGTCGATAATCAACTCGTGCGCATTTCGTCCCTTATCGTTGGCATAAAGAACAGGATAATTGTCCTTCAGTCTTGCTGCGATATAGTTGGCATTAAGAATGGCAGTTTTTGTTGCATTGGCAAGACCATGGGGACCCATCATAGCTATGTACCCGTGCGAAATTGGTAAAATACTAGCGCTTCCATATGCAGCCGCAGAGACTGCTGGGTTGCTGCTATGCTCAGTTACGTGACCAGGCAAAAACGGAGTTAAATGCTCTGCCACCCCGATTGGGCCCATACCAGGTCCACCACCACCATGAGGAATACAAAACGTTTTGTGGAGGTTGAGGTGGCAAACATCTGCACCAATGATACCGGGCGAGGTGAGTCCAACTTGTGCGTTCATGTTGGCCCCATCCATATATACTTGTCCACCGTTTTGGTGAATGATGTTGCAAATCTCTATGATTGCTTCTTCGAAAACTCCATGTGTAGATGGATAGGTTACCATGAGTGCCGCCAGTTCCTGGTTGTGAGCTTCAGCCTTTTCTTTCAAGTCATCTACATCAATGTTTCCATTGTCATCGCACTTCACAATAACCACACGCATTCCAGCCATTACGGCGCTTGCCGGGTTGGTTCCGTGAGCTGAAGAAGGAATTAACGCCACATTTCTATTTGGTTGACCGGTTCCTTCCAAATAGGATTTAATTACCATTAAACCAGCGTACTCCCCTTGAGCACCGGAATTTGGTTGAAAGGATAGTGAATGAAATCCAGTAATCTCAACTAACCAATCGTGAAGTTCCGTGATAAGCTCACCGTATCCTTCTGCTTGATTTTTCGGAGCAAATGGATGGATATTTGCAAACTCAGGCCAGGTCACAGGAATCATTTCAGTTGTAGCATTGAGCTTCATCGTGCATGAACCCAGTGAAATCATGGAATGAACCAACGAAAGATCTTTATTTTCCAGTCGCTTCATGTAGCGAAGCAACTCATGCTCCGAATGGTACTTATTGAATACAGGATGCTCAAGAAACGGAGTTGTTCGCATCAAAGAAGAAGGATATTCTACTTCGAAATCTTCTACAATTGGTGTTTCAAAAGCATTGCCAAGACGCGCAAAAAGCTTAACCACCTCGTTTGCATCATTTACAGTATGTGATTCATCAAAGGATACGCCTACAGCATCCTCGAAGTAGCGAAAATTGATTTCACTCTTGTGACTCAACTTTTTTAAGTGAATGATTTGCTCAGAATCGAGAGGAATTCTTATCGTATCAAAGAAGTAAGTGTTTTGATTTTCAAAGCCAAACTGAGCGATGGCATTTGCGGTTTCTTTGGCTAATCCATGCGTACGTGCTCCAATCTGTCTAAGACCTTTTGCGCCATGGTATACTGCGTACATTCCAGCCATTACAGCAAGTAAAACCTGTGCGGTACAAATATTGGAAGTAGCTCTTTCTCTTTTTATGTGCTGCTCTCTTGTTTGCAGCGCCATACGATAGGCATCATTTCCATGCGCATCCTTGGATGCTCCGATAATTCTTCCCGGTATTGCTCTTTTGAAAGCTTCTTTGGTAGCAAAGAAAGCAGCGTGCGGACCACCATATCCCATTGGCACACCAAATCGCTGACTGGTGCCCACTACAACATCCACTCCCCATTCGCCGGGTGCGGTGATCAATGTCAGAGCCAGTAGATCACTGGCGCAAGCAGTAAAAACATTATTTTCCTGTGCAGCTGCGACCACCGAAGACCAATCTCTAACTGAACCGGAATCATTGGGATACTGAAAGAAAACACCGAAAATCTCCGGCCCAGAAAGGTCAGCATTCGCAAGATCTACGACTTCCAGCTCAATACCGAATGGAAGAGCACGTGTTTTAAGCACATTCAGAGTTTGGGGAAAAACCTCTGCGTCAACCAAGAATTTGTTTGATGATTTTTTGTCACCTTTTCTTAATCCATACAGCATGCTCATAGCCTCTGCAGCGGCGGTACCTTCATCCAGCAATGAAGCATTGGCTATTTCCATACCTGTCAGGTCAATCACCATGGTTTGGAAATTGATCAGAGCCTCGAGCCTTCCCTGCGCAATCTCTGCCTGATAGGGAGTATAGGCAGTATACCAACCTGGATTTTCCATGATATTCCGCTGGATCACGGTTGGCACTACACAATTGTAATATCCTTGTCCAATGAATGACTTGAAGACCTTATTCTTGTCTGCCATCTTCTGCATCCGGTTGAGATATTCAAACTCATTCAGAGATGGGGGCAGGTTGAGGGGTTTTTTCTTAAGTATGGGAGCCGGGATGGCTTCTGCGATAAGTTCATCCACAGACTTCAGGCCGATGGCTTCCAACATTGCTGAGACTTCACTGTCAGAAGGACCATTATGTCTTCTTTCAAACTCAACCCGATCATTTAGATTTAATTTCATCAAGAGGTACCGTTTAGAGGCCGCAAATTTACGTCAAGGCGCTCACTACAAAAAGCTTTTAATGCCTAACCATTAGTGTAATTGTTTGGTTTAGCCGAATTAAAATTATTTAGCTTTACTACCGATTTTTAACACGTTATATCACAATGAGAAAGATAACTTATGTAATAGGCCTTTTGGTGGCCTTCGGACTGCTGGCACAGGATAAAACGGCCATGAAGTACGCGAAAACGATCACTGCGGATGACCTGAAAGCACACCTTTCTATTCTAGCTTCTGATGAGTACGAAGGAAGAGAAACTGGTAAAAAAGGTCAGAAAATGGCAGCAAAGTATATTGCCAAGCATTTTGAATCGCTTGGTTTTGAGGCTCCGGTGGACGGTTCATATTTTCAAAAATTTGACTTGACTGAAGCTCAAATCGGCTCAGTATATTTTCGAAAAGGAGACGATAAGCTCGTTGGATTCGAAGATTTCGTTTACTACTCAAGCTCAGAGACAAGTGGAGAAGAGTACATCAAGGCGGTTATTGCTAAAGAGGATGACGAAGAGGATTACACAGGTAAGTACGTGGTTTTTACTGCGGAAAAACTCGGTGGATTACAAGAAAAAGCGGAGAAAGCAAAAGAGGCGGGAGCAGCAGGAGTTATAATAATTGTTGAGGATGATCAGGAATTTGATTCTTTTATTACACGCTATTCTCCTTACCTCCAGAGACCTTCTTTGAGAATGGAAGGGAGAGACAATGAGTCTACGAAGTTGATCATCGGTAACAAAGCGATGGCAGCATGGATGTTTGATAAAGAATTTGAGACTATTTCTTCAGGAGATGAATCTCAAATAATCTTTAATGCGGATTATCTGGATAAGCCCGTTGGCACCGAAAATGTTCTTGGCTTTCTTAAAGGCACAGAGAAGCCAGATGAAGTTTTAATAATAACATCTCACTATGATCACGTTGGCATTATCAATGGTGAAATCCATAATGGAGCCGATGACGATGGCTCTGGAACAGTGACTGTTTTGGAGATTGCTGAAGCATTCTCCAATGCTGCAGCAAAAAATAAAGGACCTAAGAGAAGCGTCCTTTTCATGACTGTGACTGGTGAGGAAAAGGGGCTTTTAGGCTCTAAATATTATACGGATACAGATCCAATTTTTCCGTTAGAGAATACCGTAGCTAATCTAAACATTGACATGGTAGGCAGAGTGGATGAGGCGCACGAAGAAAACCCCGACTACATCTACTTGATAGGATCGGATAAATTATCCCAAGAGCTTCATGTTCTTTCGGAAAATATGAATAAGACCTATACGAACCTTGAGTTAGATTATACCTATAACGATGAGAACGATCCCAATAGATTCTACTATAGATCTGATCATTACAATTTTGCGAAAAACAATGTTCCGATCATTTTCTATTTCAATGGTACTCATGAAGATTATCATAAGCCAACAGATACAGTTGATAAAATAGATTTTGAAACAATGGAGAAAAGAGCTCGACTTGTTTTTCACACAGGATGGGAAATAGCCAACAGAGAAGAACGAATTAAAGTAGATAAGATCAAGGAGGAGAAGGTTTCGGGAGACTAGTTGAAGAGAAATTGATCATTGTGGGGCATTCGCCCCACAAGATCTTTTCAACCAGCTATGGAAAGAAAGACTATTAATCCATCTTTCTATTACAAGTATAATTATTTAATGCGGTTTCCAAGAAAAATTACTTTAAAAATTAACTTAAAGAATGGAAAGGGAATTCGAAATAGACATTAAACATTTGATTAAGAGCTTTTTATAAGCTCTTTTTTATTTAGATTTTGAAGTACCTTTTACTGTAAATAGCCTGTTGAATATTATTGTTCACAACTATTAGATGGTCAGAGTTTCCAAAATAACAATATTTTAAGTAGATATAATTATATGTTTTTGATCAAAGAAGTGAGTGTAGTCAACGAGGGAAAAGTGGTCGTATCGGATGTGCTTATTAAGGACGATCGTATTGAAAAAGTAGCGCCAAGTATTTCTGCTGATTCAAACTACACCCTAATTGACGGTAGTGGACTCCACTTGTTCCCCGGAATAATTGATGATCAGGTGCACTTTCGTGAGCCCGGCCTTACCCATAAAGGCGACATCTTTACAGAATCCAGAGCGGCAGTAGCCGGAGGTGTTACCTCGTTTATGGAAATGCCAAACGTGAATCCACAAACGATTACGCAGGAACTGCTTACAGCTAAATATCAGATTGGTGCTGAGAATTCATTGGCTAACTATTCATTTTATATGGGGAGTACCAACAACAATCTGGAAGAGGTCCTCAAAACGGATCCTGCTTCAGTTTGTGGCATAAAAATCTTCATGGGCTCGTCAACGGGAAATATGCTGGTCGATGATCAGGAAACACTGGAAAAGATTTTTTGCAATGCACCAATTCTGATTGCCACTCATTGTGAAGATGAAGCTACTGTACGCGCAAACACTGAAAAGTATATGGCGCAGTATGGTGACGATATTCCTTTCAAGTATCATCCGATCATTCGCAGCGAGGAGGCTTGTTATTTGTCCTCTTCCAAGGCCGTAGAATTGGCAAAGAAATGTAACGCACGTTTGCATATACTTCATATTTCCACCGGAAAGGAGACGCATCTATTTTCAAATGGTCAACCGCTTGGTAAAAAGAAAATCACTTCTGAAGCTTGTATCCATCACCTTTGGTTTAGTGATGCAGACTATGACGAAAAAGGTGCGTTTATCAAATGGAATCCGGCGGTAAAAACAGCGGCTGACAGAGATGAGATATGGAAAGCGCTGCTGGATGATCGAATAGATGTAATAGCAACAGATCATGCCCCTCATACGCTGGAGGAAAAGCAAAATCCATATACCAAGGCTCCATCAGGTGGTCCTTTGATTCAGCATACACTCGTAGCTATGCTTGATTTTTATCATCAGGGAAAGATCTCGCTTGAGCGAATTGCCGAGAAAATGTGCCACGCGGTAGCCGAATGCTTTGATGTAAAAGAACGTGGTTATATCCGAGAGGGCTACAAAGCAGACCTTGTACTGGTTGACTTAAATAAGCCTTGGACGGTAGGAAAGGAAAATATTCTAGCCAAATGCAAATGGTCTCCATTTGATGGACACCAATTTAAATCTAGTGTTGAGAAAACCTTTGTATCAGGGCATCTGGCATATTCCGACGGCAAGCTCAATGATGGCCAGCTTGGTCAGCGTCTTTATTTTGATCGAAAATAATCGTTTGCAGATTTAAAAAGGGGTATTACCTTTGCATTCCTTTTCAGGATTCCTGAAAGTATATGGTGGTTGTAGCTCAGTTGGTTAGAGCATCGGTTTGTGGTACCGAGGGTCGTGGGTTCGAGCCCCATCTTCCACCCTTAAAAAGCAAAAGCAGTTACAGAAATGTGACTGCTTTTTTTTGTTATTCATCTCATGAGGGCCCAGCTGCGATGCTTCTTTCGGTAAATGGCCAAAAGAGATCTCATCATTCCTTTATCATCTCCAATATCAACGCGTACTTAAATGCGGTTTCTGCAAGTGAGGCGTATCTGCCTGAAGCACCTCCATGTCCGGATGAAAAATCTGTTCTTAAGAGGATTTCATTCTTATCAGTTTTCACCTCACGAAGCTTGGCTACCATCTTAGCCGGCTCCCAATATCCCACACGAGAGTCGTTGATGGCAGTGAGGAAAAGCATATTGGGATAGTCTTTGGCCACCACGTTTTCATAAGGAGAGTAGGATTTTATGTACTTGAAATATTTCTTTTCATTCGGGTCTCCCCATTCGTCATACTCCAAACTTGTGAGGGGTAATTTTTCATCCATCATGGTATTGATGACATCAACGAAGGGTACATCCAAAATGAGAAGCTTGTAAAGATCGGGACGCATGTTTGCAATGGCGCCCATCAGTAAGCCCCCGGCACTACCGCCTTCTGCGATCACCTTACCTTCTTTTCCATAGCCTAAAGAAATCAAGTGTTCGGTGCAAGAGATAAAGTCGGTAAAGGTGTTTTTCTTTTTGAGCAGCTTACCTTCCTTGTACCATCTTTCGCCAAGATCTCCACCGCCGCGAACGTGCGCAATTGCATAAACAAATCCCTTCTGGATGAGCGGTGCAATATTTGGATTGTAGCTTGCCGAATAGCTCGATCCATAAGATCCATATCCGGTGATATACAGCGGAGGTGTTTTCCCATCTTTTATCAGATTTTTGACCTGATACCTATTGTAGATTAAGGTAATTGGGATTTGGGTGCCGTCCTTTGCCTTGGCATATATGGTTTCAACTTTGGCAAAATAGGCAGGTGAGATTCCACCGACGGATTTCAGCGATTTGAATTTCTTTTCGTTCATATCATAATCCAAAATACGAAGAGGACGATGGTAATTGGCTTTGCTAATGCGTAAGGTATCAGTATCAAAGTCGTTATTTTCTCCAAGATATACGGCTCGATCCTTTCCCTGCTTTACGTAATGCTCCTTGCCATCCAGCTTATTGACTACTCTGATTTTATGTTGTAGTTCGTGACGTTCCTGAAACACCATCCAATTTTTAAACGGAAGTACAGATGAGATCTCTACATTAGGGTTTTCAGCGATTTCTTCTACCCAATACTTTTCTTCAAACCTTGATGTATCAGAAACCATCACCTTGTTATTAATGGCCTTATGATTGGTGAGGATGTAGAATTTGTCTTCATAATGAGCCAGACTGTATTTATGATCAGCTCTTCGTGGCGCAACCATGCGGAATGGACCATCGGGTTTATTTAAGTTGAGTAGCTGAATCTCATTTTGATTGCTCCCATAAGAGCTTATGAATGCAAACTGCTTGCTCCTTGATTTAGAAATTGAAACGGAGAATTTGATATCTGACTCTTCATATATCAAGGATTTTTCACCACTAGACAAATTGAATTTGAAGACTTTGGACGAGCGAAATGTCTTCTCCTCAACTTTGGTGTATAGGAGAGTGGAGTCTGTTAACCAAACTATTCCGCTGACATACTCGATGCTAAATGGCAATACTTTTTCCTCATCAAAGTATTTGAACTTGAGAATCCATTTGTCATTTCCCGTGGTGTTTTCCGAGTAAGCAATGACTTTGTTCGTTGGGCTTACAGAGTAGCCACCAAATGCGTAATATCTTTTGTCTTCGGCCATTTTATTTACATCGAAGAGGAGTTCTTCTTTGCTATTCTTGCCTTTGGCCTTTCGGTAATGCCGTGCATATTCTTCTTCAGGTGCATATTTGTAATAGTATTTATAGCCGCTCTCCTCTCTCGCCAAGGAAACATATGTGTCTTGAACATATGATCTAACTTCTTTGAAGAGCTCTCTTTGCAACGGTTTCAATGGCTTGAAATAGTTGTTGGTATATCCATTTTCCTGGCTGAGGTATTTCATTATTTCCTCATTTCCCATTGGGTTTTTAGTGTCTTTTAGCCAGGCGTAATCATCTTGAATTTTTTGTCCGTGTGCTTCTATTAAAGTAGGGTCTTTCCTGGCCACCGGAGGAAGTAATGTGGTGTCTCTTGTGAGTTTATCTGAAAACTGTTTTTCAAGATTTACTTCTGTGCTCATTGCAACATGAATTTCTTCCGGAACCTTCGAATTCGGATATTTCAGGTTGTATTTCGCCCAAAACTCCGTGTTGTAGCCTTCCGGTAAATCGAAGAGGTAGTTGTAGTCAGAGTTGCTAAAATTCTCTTCATTTTTCACGGTTAGTTTGTCGGTCTTTTTCGTGCCATATGTAAAAAATTCTGAGATGGCGGCATACGGAACTCGTCGATTTGTGGCCGTGTCTTCCACAATAAATTCATCGGAATGCATTAGGTATTGGAGTACATATTTATCTCCCTCTTTCTCATATTTGGATTCAACCGAAAAATCAAAATGGCGAACGGACCAGCCCCGGTAGCCACAGATGTATTGCTTGTATTCGGGAGGAACCCGGTAGTTTATTTCGGTGATGGCTAGGTCCTCTTTGCGAATCAGTATGCTCCCTCCCAGCTTGTATTCATAGTTAAAAGGCCTCTTTTTTTCTCCCATCTTTTCAGGAGACATGCCCGGTTCAAAGTTGATAAGGTAGAAGCCGTCACCATTCTTCTCGACTTCCAGGAGTGTATATTCATATTTTCCAAATTTGCTTAGGAAGTTGGCCGGATATTTCAACCGATCTTTTGTGAGCGCACTCAAAGGACCTCCTTGAATATTGGAATACAATCGAGTTGTGTTGAGGTCATCGCTAGATTTTGCTTCTATGATTTTAGCTTTCTCTCCTTTCAGTACTTTTTGATGGAAGTGCCACCTGTGCAGTGAAGATGATCTTGAAACCCAGCTACCAATGGTGGTAACACCTGAAAGATCAACCGGATTTTCAAATTTCTTCCGCTTCTCTTCTTTGCCTGTATAGGGCTGAAGATCCAGCATAAACGCCGCATCAGCGTACTTTACCGGGTTATCATTCTCTTTTACATATTCCCTATAATAGCCTTCCAGGTTGAAAGGCTCATTTATGTAATTGTCCGGAATTGCTTTGAGCGCCTTCTTAAGAATGCTTTTTGGATTTAAATCCCTTTTGGCACTCACCACCACCGTGTAGAGTTCGGTCACGTCGGTTTTCATGTAAATCTTGACTGGCTGTTGATAATTGTGAAGCCCAAGCTCATAGGTCTTAAGGCCTACATATGAAAATTCGAGTATACTGTCAAAATACTTTGAGGGGATTTTTAAAGAGAATGTGCCGTCGTATTCAGTGACGGTTCCATAGGCCACTCCTTTGAGCTTTACATAAGCAAAAGGCACAGGCTGTTTAGTCTCTTCGTAGTAGACGGTGCCTTCAATGGTTTTTGTTTGAGAAAGAGCAGAACTGCAGATGAGCAAGGCTGCTATGATTAGGGTGTTCTTCATACTTTGGTGACGCTTTGAAAATAGGTTAAAGTTCAAACGATGCCTATTTATGATTATTACCTTCTTTTTGAGTTTGTAAGACTAAAAATAGATGAGTAGTTAAATCAAACGGTTGCATCACCCTTCGATAGTTTTTTTCTCCAGCTTCTAGTAGCCAGTGTGATGATCGGAGTTCCAATGACTCCAGGGATGATCCAAAGAAGCCATTGCATGGAGCTATTTGGCATGAAAATGTTGGGATTTTGTACAGCAAATGCGGTTAATGCTGCAATGTATGAGCCTCCCATCGCTCCAATGTGTTGATACAACCACCAGTTTTTTTCAGAGATATTGGGTTTGATAAAGAAACGTAGGTCGTCTGTTCCGTTTTTTAAGGTGAGGATTCCAAACCCTACGCATAAGAGGGCTAAGATGGGCTGACTTGCGGCAAAATAGGCGTATATGCCATATCCAACCAATCCAATTCCAAAAAGAGAAGTTGCTACTGCGACTACCCAATCGTACCACTCTTCTGACCCTGGATTTTTTCTTTTTACTACCCTAACGCCTACAAAGGAGGAATGAAAAGTAAGCACTGCAATCACCATTAAGAAGGCACTAAATCGATAGAAAGAAATTATCGATAGCGCACTCAGGCAAATCCACCACATTGCAGCCACATACACCTTTCCTATTATAACATGGTTTTTACCGCCCTTGCGGTTAAGCATTTGAATCAATCCTAGCAGGACCACTGTGCCTCCGCAAATAACGTGTGATATGATCAGAAACTGTTCCATCTGAATTACGATTTATAGGCAATGCAAAAGGAAAATATCAACACCATAAAAAATGGAATACTGAACTGTCGTATTTCCAGGATGAGCTGTTATTGGTTGGCTTTTACTCTCTCTCTTCGATAATTCACATAGCTTTTCCAATTTTCTAGATAGGAGGCCCATCCTTTGGGATCGTACTGATTGATATCGCTTTCCACCCTAATATATAGTGCATCTACCTTATCATACTCATCCATCAAGCCTGTAACAAGAATCAGATTTTGATAGGCGAGTGCGGCAACCTCTGAGTTTATTCGGGCTTTTTTGTCGGTCATGTTTTTTGAGGCAAGCACTTTTTCCCAGATTTCCAGAGCACTTTGCAATCGCTCTTTGCATATTTCCGGCATATACCTCTGATCAATTTGATGGAGTGCAAAGGCTGCTTTAGCAATATCCGCAGCTTGATCTAGCTCCGGGTAGGAATATTTTTTGAATTTCTTGACACGTAGGATTGGAACCGTGCCCTTGATCTGTGGATAGCCAATAAATCCACTGAGCTCTGAGCTCAGCTTGTTCACATTCTTCTTGGTGATCTCCTGATCGTATTCGTGGGCAAGTAAATTTACATTTGAACGATACCAGTTTTCTGCGGCTCCCTCGGACCCTTGCCATTCTCCATGCTTAATGTATGCATGGTCATCAATGCTCTCTGCCACGAATGGTGTACCTTCTTCGGCGGGAAGCGTGGCTGAATAGTATAAGGTTCTGTTAAAAGTAACTACCTTATTAAATCGCTGCTTGTCTTCATAGGTGCTTTTATTTGTGAAACTTGAAATACTAAGCGTATCAGGTTCTACCTGAATTTTTACGCCTTCATTATCTGTTCTTTCCAATCCCCAAATCCCCATTTTTTCCAGATAAAATGTATAATCTTTTCGCATATATTCCTTCTCCAGGTTATCAAGCTTATATACTACATGGAATTTCTTCATGCCCTCCGGTAGTGGGTTAGTAGGAAGACGTGTGTGATGGTAAGGAGCGCTCACTGTTTCCGTTTTTTGTGCGAAAAGTGAAAATGAAATAACAATGTAAAGAACGCTGAGAAACAGAAGCTTCATTGGAATTGTTAGGTTATTGGTTTGAAATATAAGCTTTTTCATTCTAGAGGTCGTTAAATTCAAATATGTACCAATTTCTTTCACGTATTTCCAATAAATACTTTAAAAATCATTCACATCGAATTTTTAAGCTTTTCTTCAACCTTTCTCCCATGTATAGAAGGTCGACGGGTCGAATCACGACGGTAACAAAGAATTTGAGAAGAATTGAAATTAAGATTCCGATCTCTTACAAAAACAAAAATTATGTGGGGACCATATTCGGCGGAAGTCTCTTTTCAGCTACTGACCCCATTTACATGGTGCAGTTAATTCAACTATTGGGCCCGGCATATGTCGTTTGGGATAAATCATCAATTGTGAAGTTTAAGCGACCGGCAAGCACGGATGCCTATTCAGTATTTGAGTTTACAGCGCAAGAGCTTGATGACCTTAAACAGGAAGTGGAAGAAAAGAAAGAGGTAGATATTGTCAAAATCGTTCATCTTACCAACAAGGAGGGTCGGCTTTTCTGCGAAATCGAAAAGACCATTTACGTGGCAGATAAGGCTCATTATAAAGAGAAGAGAAAGAAGAAGTCTGAAACCAGTAAGTTATAGTTGCTGGCCTTACGACTATTTAAATCGCAATCTTGTCGATTTGATTGGGGATTCACATTATCAATTGATAATATTGAATGCCTAACCATCATTAAATATGACTTCAGAACAGGTTTTTGATTCCATCAAAATTGCTATTGTGGTGGGATCCATCCTAAGTCTTATCAATCAATATGATGTATTGATTTCATGGGATTTGAGTAATAAAGATATTCTGCGAATCTTCCTTAACTACTTGGTGCCATTTAGTGTGGCGAGCATTTCGCGAGCGATGCACATAAAAAAAGAAGGGAGGAAGTTATGAAGAAGGTAATCTTAGCAAGGCCCAGTTCTCTTATTGTAACAGATATGAAGAAGCTTGTATCTTCTACAGGGTTTGAAGCAATGCCAATCACGGAAATTAATGAGTTGACGAGTATTGATGAGGATGAAGTAGCAGGGATTGTTATATCAACAGCGTTATCGTCGACGGTAAAAGAAAAGTACTGGGAAGTGGTTCAACGATCAGCTGCTATTTTTCCTGGGAAGTCAATTTTTCTAGCATCGTATGCAACCGTAAGAAGTGCGAAAATCACGGCCGGAGCACATATTAAGAATGCTGGACTTGACTATGAGCTCCTTTCAATAGAAGAAGCAAAATCGGGATCATTTGACGCGAACAATCAGATTTTGATTTTAACGCAAAAAGAAATTTCCGATCCAGTTGCTTTTAGCTCTATCAGTGAATTGATTAAGCGACTGCTTATGTCTTCTATTGCTGTTTAAGCAACTATTTTTTTATAGGCATTCGTTTAAACTCTTTCGTTCGATCAAATAAGAATCGATACGTGTGATGAGTTTTTACTACCTCACCTCCTACTTGATCAACAACTTTGAGCATTTTAGGATTGAAATCTCCAATCCAGTTCATCTCCAGCTGTGGATAACGCTTGTATTTTTCCTGTACCATCACACGAATTGCATGGATCAGAGCTCCATCAACTCCTTTACCCTGATGCTTGGGTGAAATTCCAAATACCAACCCAATCATTTTCTTATTGGTTTTCCGGATTTTATGATAGAGGAATTTGAGTTTTCCAATTAGATCCAATTTTCCATTTACATGTTTGAATACTTGATTCAATTCAGGAATGTTGATGTAAAAACCCACCGGTTTGTCTTTGTGATAGCCAAACCACATGATCTTTTCGTCCATGATGGGCTTCAACTTCTTAATAATCGCGTTGGCCTGCAGGGAAGTCATCTCCGCCACACCTGGGTGCCTGGCCCAAGCATCATTGTACACCGTTCGGAAGTCTTCAGCGTATTTCTTCAGCTTACTTTTTTCAATATGACGAAAGCTATATTCCGGATCTTGGTTGGCGTGATCTGCTTTTTCTTTCAGTCTGGGGTTCAATGGGTCCATTGTGTTGCGACCAAACGTAAACTGCTTGAAGTAAACCTGGAATCCATAATTTTCAAAGAGTTGCTGATAATATTGAAAGTTGTAGTTGCATTGATAGTTAGGCTCGCGATCAAAACCATCGACAAGAAGACCCCACCAGTTGTCTCTATCACCAAAATTGATAGGCCCGTCCATCGCCTCCATTCCTCTATCCGATAGCCAATTTTTTCCTGTGTCAAACAATAGGTTGGCAGCTTCTTGATCCTCGATGCATTCAAAAAAACCTACTCCGCCAGTTGGCTGGTCGTTGTCCTTGTTTACTGTTTTCTTATTGATGAATGCGGCAATCCTACCAATTACCTTCCCAGCTCCATTCTTGAGAATCCAACGAGCACACTCTCCATTTCTAAAGAATTTGTTGACATTAGGATCGAAAACACCGTTGATGTCCTTGTCCAGAGGACGAATCCAGTTGGGCTCATCTTTGTAGAGTTTTACCGGGAAGAGCAAAAACTCATTGGCGGTTTTCTTATCGTTGACTTCAATGATTTGCATGAGAAATTTTGGCAAATAAAAACATCTTGACGTCAAGAATACAAGAATAGGTGCATTAAGGCAAGTAGCAATCGGCAGATGAGCGTTTTAAGCGTTTAGATAAATTAGTCCTGAATACACTTGCAGCTGATAGCGAGTGTGTTTTCTCTGCCTTTGGCCAACATATAGGTTGGCTCAATGTTGAAAGAGTCGGTTTCATCTTTTTGCCAGATGTGAATCCCAATAATATGTCGTTGATTTCCTTCTTCAGGGGCTTTAAAATATGGCTTGAGAGTGTCCGAGCTAGTCCAGTAGAAGCCTACAGTGTTTGTCATAAATGCTGTGTCTTTTCTGCCAATGCCACCAAGAAGCAGGCTGTTTTGTTCAAGTTCTTTTCTCGGCACCACTTTTCCCTGCAGGTCGTTTTCGATTCCGTTCATTTGGTCAATCCATTTAATCCACTCATCTTTTGAGGGAATGTGAAAACCATGTGGGCAGGCATTGAATGACGCGATGTGTGAGTAATAAGACCCGTAATTCTCAAAATAATTCTTCGGCTGATAAGAGACGCCACTGTCGAGTTTGTATCGGATATTTTCTGCTATCCAGGTTTGATCGCCACGCGAAACTAAATGGTAATTGAATCCATCTCTAGAATCCACAATTGTTGTGAGTTGAAGTCCGATAAAGAGAAGGAGAAGGTATTTCATTTGCTTTTGAACTTTACCCAAAGCAATTAATTACTTCTAAAACAATGCAAGGAAAATAGCGCAAAGAAGAAAGGAATAATTATTATTAACCCTTATTCAACTCTAAGGAAGTCGTAATCGCTAAGTTCCCAATCGATGACCAGACCTTTGCCCACTCCTTTGGCTACCTGGTCGCCATACAAATGATGCACGAGATATAGCGATACATCATAGGATTTGGCACCACCTGCCGAAGTAAGCAGGTTATCATGATGTACAAAAGAAACATCCTCATGTACAGTCAATTCGGGAAATGTTTTGCGATATTTTTCAATGTCTGTTGGAAACGTTGTAGACTCTTTTCCATCTACCAGTCCCGCCTTCGCCAGGACAAAAGCACCATCGCATAGTGACATGACGTAATCTGCTTTACCCCCAATTTCAGTCACCCAGTTGATGAGTGTTTCATTTTCAAGGTCAGAATCCATGTTATGCTCGGCACTTGGAACAACCAAAATATCTATTTCCGGAAGATCGGGACTATCAAATGAGTAATGAGGAATCAGCTTTAGACCTTCAAATGTGGTTACGGTATCCATCGTCTGATTGACTGTAAATACATTGATGCCACTTTCTGTATGGAAAATCGTGTGCTGAAAAATATCATATGGGGCGATTAGTTCAGAATTGTAAACGCCATCAATCATCAAAAAAGCAGCATTGAAGGATTGGCCTTCTGCTACTGGATTGATCTGAATACTAGCTTTCTCAGACTGTGGTTGACATGCGGAGATCAGAAGAACGAGAATGAATAGTGTTTTGATGGTCTTCATAGCTTCAATTTTAGTTTATCCCACAGATTCATATTTTCGAGCTGGGCTTTCATTTTCTCTCCTACTTTTTCTATTGATTTGAAAGGGCGTAGCATTACTTTAAACTCGGTGATCTTGCCATCCTCATTCCACGAAATGATGTCTACACCATCCACCTCAATCCCATCAATTAGCGCATTAAATTCCAGAACGGCATCACTATCACTAACCAATTCCTTGACATAATGAAAGCCTGTTCCTTCAAACATTTTTGCAGCGGAGAGTAAGTATGCCATTACCATCTTTCTTCCTTTTTGGGGCTTGAAAAGAATGGGTGAATAAAAAACGGCGTCTTTATCCAGAATCGATTTAAGCAACTTTTCATCGCTGGTTTTGACAACCTTGTGCCAGCTGCTTAATGGCTCACTCATCGGTTATAGACTAAAAGCTTCTCTTACCTGATCTACGTAATCCAGTTTTTCCCAAGTAAACGTTTCCACCACCTTCTTCACTTCTTCGCCACCATTTCCTATGAAGTTTACTTGCTTTACCTCCGGAGTTCTACCCATATGTCCGTAGGCAGCGGATTCTGAATAGATAGGTTCTTTTAGCTTAAGTCGCTTGATGATATAGGCAGGACGCATATCGAATATTTTCTCAACGATCTTGGCGATCTCACCATCCGTCAGATTCACATTGGCAGTTCCATGAGTATTTACATAAATACCCATTGGCTCAGCCACTCCAATGGCATATGAAACCTGTACGAGTATTTCATCAGCTACTCCTGCTGCCACAAGGTTCTTAGCAATATGCCTTGTTGCGTAGGCAGCCGATCGATCCACTTTGGAAGGGTCTTTACCCGAAAAGGCGCCACCACCGTGGGCTCCTTTACCTCCGTAGGTATCAACGATGATTTTTCTTCCGGTAAGTCCAGCATCACCATGTGGCCCGCCAATAACAAATTTTCCGGTAGGGTTTATATGATACTTGATCTGATCATTAAATAACGCTTGATTTTGCTCTTTCAGCTTTTCTTTTACCCTTGGAATGAGGATGTTAATGATATCCTCCTTGATCTTTTTAAGCATGTTGTCTTCATTGTCAAAGTCGTCATGCTGTGTTGAAACAACAATGGCATCAATCCTGATTGGATGGTTGTTGTCGTCGTATTCAATCGTTACCTGAGATTTGGCATCAGGTCTTAGATAAGTCATTTGCTTGCCTTCCTTACGAATTTCGGATAGCTCCATCAAGATTCTATGCGATAGATTGAGCGCAAGAGGCATGTAGTTTTCAGTCTCTTTGGTTGCATACCCAAACATCATTCCCTGGTCTCCGGCACCTTGCTCATCTTCTGAGGATCGTTCAACACCCTGGTTGATATCCGGTGATTGTTCATGAATGGCAGAAATAACGCCACAGGAATTTCCATCAAACATGTATTCACCTTTGGTATACCCAATCTTATTGATTACTTCTCGGGCGATATTTTGAACGTCAATATAGGCTTTGGTTTTTACCTCACCGGCAAGAGCGACCAACCCTGTAGTGACCATCGTTTCACAGGCTACCTTGCTGTCCGGGTCAAATGCGAGAAAATGATCTACCAGCGCATCCGAGATCTGATCAGCAATTTTATCCGGATGTCCTTCGCTCACGGATTCTGAAGTGAATAAATAGGGCATGTATATTTCGTTTCGTTTTTCGGTCGTCAAATTTAGAAGATTCGGTGAACTCCACTACGGGAATTGGCCAAAACTAAATATGGCGGGAATTTTATGTATTTGAATGTCAGTCTTCTGCCATTTGGAAATTGGCTGAGTCAATATTTTTTCCGTTGTACCTGAGATATCTGCTGCAATACTTAGCAAGGTGTCAGGCCGGCAGGTTTTTAATATATCTTTTATTAATTGTTGATTTCGATACGGAGTTTCCATAAAAAGCTGGGTGTAGCCAGATTGACTCAACTTTTCAAGTTCTCGAATTTTTTGTTGCCGCGGATTCTTATCAATTGGAAGATATCCATGAAATGTAAATCGCTGGCCATTGAATCCGGAGGCGATCAAGGCCATCTGGATGGAGGATGTTCCTGGCATCGGGACTACCTGAGTATGTGTTTGATGTGCAAAACTAACTGCCAGATTTCCAGGGTCGGCAAGGCAAGGCACTCCAGCTTCTGAAATAACGGCCATGTCCTGACCATTTCGTATTGGTTCAAATAGTGGATACATCTGATCCCAATTGGATTTTTTATCCAGAATTTGAAATTCAAGGTCTTCAATGGTTATGCCAGCCTTTAAGCTGCTAATAAACCGACGAGCTGTACGCACATTTTCAACAAAATAGTGCTTAGTATTTTTCAGCACCTCGGTCACCATAGGAGACATAAACGATGCATCGTTATCGGACGATAGGTAGGTGGGGATCAGAAATAATTTACCTTGACTCATACGGATAAAAATTCAACGACCATTTCTCCAAGCTCTTTCGGTTTCTCAGCATGCACCCAATGACCAGCTCCTTCTACTACTGCTATTTCAGCCTTGGGAAAAAAGGATCGAATGAGTGAATGGTCTTCGGATGTGATATAATCTGACTTGCTTCCTGCAACAAACAAGCTGATACCATCAAAACGGACCTCACCCTCAATGCCTTCGCCCACGTTTTCAATGGCGGTCTCTATAGCGGATAGATTTAGTTTCCAGGCAAAACTTCCATCTTTCCTGCGGTCCAGATTTTTTAGAATAAACTGTCTTACACCAAAATTCGAAATCACTTTGGCCATTTGTTCATCTGCATCTTTTCTGTTTTTGAGATTAACTAAATCTACTGCGTGAAAGCCATCAAATATTTGTTGATGGTGAGGAGGATAATATTTCGGTGCAATGTCCACAACTATGAGTTTATCCACTCGATTCGGATGCAGAGTGGCCAAATGCATAGCAACTTTTCCACCCATCGAATGGCCCAGGATATGTGCCTTGCTCAAACCTTCATCATCCATGAGTTCTACTACATCTTGAACCATTACTTCATAGTTGAACTCATCGTTGTGTGGCGAGTTCCCATGATTGCGAAGATCTAGAAGATAGACTTTGAATTGCTCGGAAAAAACTTTTCCTAATGTCTGCCAGTTATCAGAAGACCCAAATACCCCATGCATAATGATGAGGGGCTGGCCCGATCCTAGTGTTCTAAAGTTTAACTTCATGAATTTCGAATATCAAGATTGTTTTAGTAATGAACAAAATCCTCTTTTTGTTCACTTCGATAAAATTAAAGTTGATTTGACTCAAAGATACATATTACCTTCACGGGCTTTATGAACTCAATAAGCAGCTTCTTATCCAATGCGGTAAACTTTATCTGGGGGCCACCATTGCTGGTTTTACTCTTAGGTGGAGGTTTATTCCTTTTAATATATTCTCGCTTTTTACCGTTTCGATTTCTTCGTCATGCAATCAATGTATTGCGAGGAAAATACGATGATCCCAATGACCCGGGAGATATAAGCCATTTTCAAGCTTTATCGGGAGCATTAGCTGCAACGATCGGAATGGGGAATATCAGTGGGGTAGCGTTGGCAATCGCCGCTGGAGGTCCGGGCGCTATGTTCTGGATGTGGGTAAGCGCCTTTATTGGAATGGCGACCAAGTATTTTACTTGTACCCTTGCTGTTCAGTTTCGAGGTAAAGATTCATTGGGAGAAATTCAGGGAGGCCCAATGTACGTGATTAGGGAAGCGCTTGGCAAAAAATGGATGCCACTGGCAGCTTTCTTTTGTGTAGCTGGATTTTTTGGAGCAACGCCAGTTTTCCAAACGAATCAAATGGTAGCCGTTTTTAAAAATGTGATCCTGATTCCGGCAGGAGTTGAGGAGTCTTTTGGTGTCAACTTAACCATAGGGATCGTAATTGCAGCACTGGTTGCACTGGTCATTCTCGGAGGAATTAAACGTATTGGAAATGTGGCATCCAAACTGGTACCGTTCATGGTTGTGCTATTCGTAATTAGCGTCATTTCCATTATGGTAATGAATCCTTCTGAGGTAATTCCATCATTCATCTTCATTTTGGAAGATGCCTTTACTGCGAAAGCAATGTTAGGTGGAGCTGTTGGAGCTGTTATCGTTGAAGGAGCAAAGCGAGCAGCTTTTTCAAATGAGGCTGGGATCGGGATGGCGCCATTGATGCATGGAGCTGCGAAAACCAAAGAGCCAGTACGTGAAGGTCTCGTTGCAATGCTTGGGCCGGCTATTGATACCATCATTGTTTGTACAATGACGGGGCTGTGTATTTTAATCACAGGTGCATGGCAGAGTGGAGAATCGGATGGAATTGTAATGACAGCACAAGCATTTGAAATAAGTCTGCCCGGATTTGGCCCTTATATTCTGATGCTATGTGTGATGGTATTTGCCATCACAACCATTTTTGGTTTAGCATATTATGGACAAAAATGTCTATCGTTTTTGATTGGTGCTAAGTATGGAAAATATTTTTACTATTGGTACATTGCCCTGGTCGTTGTTGGCTCTGTTGCATCACTTACGGATGTCGTTAACCTTGTTTTTGTAGCGTATGGGTTGATGGCGATCCCAACAATGATATCAACAATTGTGTTAGCACCACGTGTCATGGAGGCAACTAGGAAATACTTTAGTGAAGTATATAAATCGTAATCATTTGGAATGCTGGTACTTAGATACGATATCTTTGCAGCCATTATCATTTAAGATAGGATGAGAATTGTAATAGCAGGAGCTGGTGAGATGGGCTTTCATCTTGCAAAGCTTTTAACAGCAGAAGAGCAGGACATTGTAATCATTGATTCAAATCCCCGTGTTCTTGAATATGTATCGCAGCACCTCGATGTAAGCACAGTGCGAGGAAGTTCGACATCACCTCGTATTCTTAAAGAATCAAATATTGGAAAGGCCGATCTCCTAATAGCGGTAACGTCTATTCAGGAGACCAATATTACCACATGTATTCTGGGTAAAAGTTTGGGAGCAAAAAAGACCATTGCTCGTATCTCAAATGTTGAGCTACTTCACTCCCGCGATGAACTTAATCTGAGTAATGTTGGTATCGATGAGATTATTTCTCCAGCATCATTAGCAGCACGAGAGATTAAAAGATTGCTGAAGCAATCCGCACTTACTGATACCTTCGAGTTTGAGAAAGGCATGCTTTCTTTGGTGGGGATTACCGTGGACGAAGGCTCTCAATTGTATGGGAAGACACTGACAGAAACAGCCTATCTAAATCCCGACCACAACTTCACTACAGTGGCAATTCTTCGAGACCAGAAGACGATCATTCCCTACGGAGAGAATAAGTTTCAGGAGGGGGATCATGCGTACTTTATCGCACAACCTGATGGTATTGATCGAGTAACCTCGCTAGCTGGAAAAGAAAGTTTTGAGATTAAAAATGTAATGATACTTGGAGCCAGCAAAGTTGGGATTAACACAGCTAAGCTTCTTAGTAAAAAATATAACATTAAGCTCATAGAAGCAGACAAGGAGAAGTGTCTTCATTTAGTAGACGAACTGCCAGATACCATGATCATCAATGGTGATGGGCGGGATATTAATTTACTAAGAGAGGAAAGCATTGATCGAATGGACGCCTTTGTTGCGCTTACAGAGAACTCCGAAACCAATATCATGGCGTCACTTGTGGCTAAAAATCAGGGAGTGAAGAAGACCATCGCATTAGTTGAAAACGTTGACTATATCCACCTGTCGCAGAGTATTGGTATAGACACGTTGATAAATAAGAAACTGATAGCCGCGAGTTTTATCTTCCGATACATTCGGAAAGGAGAAGTTTTAAACATTGCCGGTATTCACGGAGTTGATGCTGAGATTCTTGAGTTTGAACTCAGTGAAAACTCGAAGATTATGAAAGGGCAACTCAAAGATTTAGACTTTCCGAGAACAGCAATTGTTGGTGGAGTAATCCGCGATGGAAAAGGCATTGCTGTAAGAGGGAATTTTGAGTTTCACCCAAAGGACCGTGTGGTCGTATTGTCCAAGCCAGAATGTATCAAAAAAGTGGAGAGCTTCTTCAAGTAAACCATGCAATTCAATTACAAGGTAATTATTAAGGTTATCGGCTTTTTGCTTCTTATCAATGGAGCATTTATGCTGACCTGCCTGCCTTTTAGTTTTTACTATGGCGAGGGAGATCATATGCCCTTAATAATATCATCTCTAATTACGATTGGTTTTGGCTCTTTGTTTGTATTCCTAACACGCAACCTCCAGAGCAATGATGTTCGCAAAAAAGACGGATACCTTATCGTTACACTGGGTTGGCTTTCAATGTCTTTTTTTGGATCATTACCATATATAATAAGTGGAGCAATTCCGGATCTTACCAATGCCTTTTTTGAGACACTTTCTGGCTTTTCTACAACCGGGGCTACAGTTCTGACAGATATTGAGTCTGTGGAAAAGGGAATCCTTTTTTGGCGAAGCTTGACCCAGTGGATTGGTGGAATGGGAATCATTGTTTTAACAGTTGCCATTCTACCGCTCTTAGGAATTGGAGGCATGCAGCTCTTTGTTGCGGAAGCACCGGGTATTTCACCCGATAAATTACAGCCCAGAATCAAAGAGACGGCAAAAAGGCTATGGATCATTTACTGTGGACTTACAGTCACCGAGATGATTCTTCTTTGGGTAGGTGGAATGACTTTCTATGACGCCATCAATCACAGTTTAACCACAATGGCAACAGGCGGCTTCTCTACCAAAAATGCAAGTGTCGCTTACTACAACGATCCGTTCATTCAGTATGTAATTATCGCCTTTATGTTTATGGCAGGCACGAACTTTACCATGACCTATTTTGGGTTGCACGGGAAGTTCAAAAAAGTATTGAATAACGAAGAATTTAGGTTTTATCTCATTTTCTGCGTGACCGTTTCATTGGTCGTAGGACTCATCATCTTCAACCTCGGCCATGACACCTTTGAAAAATCAATTAGAGATGCATTATTCCAAATCGTTTCCATTGTAACCACAACAGGCTATGTAACTCATGACTATACAGCATGGACCTCCTTTCTAACCGTAATATTTTTCTTGTTGATGTTCGCAGGAGGTTCAGCAGGCTCAACCGCCGGAGGAGTAAAACTGGTGAGGCATATACTCTTGATCAAAAACAGTTTGCTGGAACTAAAAAGAATATTGCATCCGTCAGCAATTATACCCGTTCGTTTCAATGGCAAATCTGTTAGTCGAGACATTACATTTAATGTATTGGCATTTATCATGATTTATATTTTGATCGTGTGCTTTGGAGCGATTGCCGTCTCTTCTTTTGGAATAGATTTCAACACATCGCTTGGTGCCGTTGCCACTACCTTGGGAAATATTGGCCCAGGTATTGGTGATGTAGGACCGGTCGATAACTTTGCACATCTGCCCACCGGGGTGAAATGGATTTTATCCTTCATGATGCTTCTTGGAAGATTGGAACTTTTCACAGTTCTGATTTTATTCACACCATTTTTCTGGAGAAAAGTCTAATCCCTTTCATCAGATTGGCTCATCTTTGGGCGACTCATTCAATACATGACTAAATGAATACGTTGAGCTTTATTATCTGGACTGTTGATCCCTCAATCTTCACGATTCCATTTACTGACTATGCACCAAGATGGTATGGAGTTTTATTTGCCGTCGGGTTTTTGCTTTCTCAACAGGTTTTTTTCAAAATATTCAACACTGAAGGGCGTCCAGAAAAAGATGTTGAGCGCATTACTGGATATATGGTCGTCGCCACAATTGTAGGAGCCCGATTAGGCCATTGTCTTTTCTACAATCCAGGCTACTACCTATCTAACCCCATTAAGATATTGATGATTTGGGAAGGTGGCTTAGCTAGTCATGGAGGTGTTCTTGGGATCTTGGTTGCAATCTACCTCTTCTGCAAAAAATACAAGTATCGGTACTTATGGGTTTTAGACCGAATGGTAATAGTGGGAATGTTAACCGCAGCTTTGATCCGAACGGGTAATCTTTTCAATTCAGAAATGGAGGGCACGCTTACCAACTCCGACACTGGAATAGTGTACGCACGAGCTACTTTAGAAACACTGAATTATTCACCTGACATTGAAAATGTGAGCTTTGAAAAAGGCGGTGAAATGGTCAGCAATCAGGCCGGGATTGTTCCAATCAAAGCAATTGTGGAATATAGAAGAGGTGTGGAGTTTACTATCAAAGACAAAGAATTTGTTGAGAACAGGCTAAAGAGTGCCCTAAATCGGTATCGCGAGGTGACAGAGCATGTTGATTTTGGAGACGGTTCTCTGGTTTACAAAAACTATCAGAATGATGGTAGGGAAATATTGGAGATTTCTGCCTTAGGCAAAGTGCGGCATGCGGCTCAATTGTACGAGGCGTTGTATGCCGCCATTCTCATGGTACTGTTTTATTGGCTTTGGGCAAAAAGGAGAGAAACGCTTCCACAGGGTTTCAATTTTGCCATCTTTATGATCGTGTTTTGGGCGCTACGATTCGGTGATGAATTTTTCAAGATGAATCAGGAAGCCTTTGAAGACGACCTGGTTTTAAATATGGGGCAGATTCTGAGTATCCCAATGACCCTCGTAGGATTCATTATTATGATTTGGATTTATCAGAAGGATCAGAAGATGTCGGATTTTTCTTAGGCACAAAAAAAGGAGTAAAAACTCCCTTCTTGATTTATGTAGATCAAAATTATTGATCAGCTTCATCAGCCATTTCATCAGCAGCTTCCTCTGCCTCAGCAGCAAGAGAATCTACAGCCACTTCAAGAGAATCCATTGCGTCATCAGCAGCTTCTTCCATGTCATCCATTGCTTCTTCAGCTGCCTCTCCAGCTTCTTCTACAGCATCCTCAGCTTCAGACTCGGATGATGCGGATGATGTGCAAGCGCCTAGGAATGCAACCATCGCTAATAGTAATAGTACTTTTTTCATTTTTTGGTCAGGTTTAAAAAAATTGAACCATTAAAATTAGAAGGTTAGCGATCATAAACAAATGATTGACCTCTTTTTGTCAAAAAATGCAAAATAAAAATTTAATTTTTTTGAAATTAATTATCATAATTATCCCTGACGACTTGTCGCTTTTTTGAGAATCACACCCGTGTTTTCTGCCACTTTGTCTTTAAATAGTGCAATTATTTCTTTGGAATAGCATTTGTAATCTTCCAATCATACAAGAATAGAAAGACTAATGAACTTCAATAACTATACAATCAAAGCGCAGGAGGCACTACAAAAAGCAACAGAAATCGCTTCTGGTGAAAGTCATCAAGTAATTGAGGCCGGTCACTTGTTAAAAGCGATTTTGTTTTCTGATGAAAACTTAGTGTCTTTCTTGCTCAAGAAACTCGGAGCCACAAAAAAAATGGTAGATGTTCCGGTGGAGGAACTCATAAACGGATACCCGAAAGTTTCAGGGGGACAACCTTATTTATCCAATGATGCGGCCAAAGCTTTACAGAAAGCAGAAAAATACCTTAAGGATTTTGGAGATGAATATGTAGCTGTTGAGCACATTATACTCGGGATTTTGGCAGGTAGCGACAAGACCGCTCAGATATTGAAGGATGCCGGGTTTCAGGAAAAACAATTGATTTCGGCAATCAAAGAATTAAGAGGTGGAGAGAAAGTGACAGATCAGAATGCCGAATCAAAATATCGTTCATTGGAGCGATACTCTAAAAACCTGAATGAACTTGCAAAAAAAGGGAAAATTGATCCGGTCATCGGACGGGATGAGGAAATCCGCAGAGTTCTTCAAATACTTGCACGAAGGACAAAAAATAATCCCATTCTTTTGGGCGAACCAGGTGTTGGTAAAACGGCAATTGTGGAAGGAATGGCTCAGCGAATTGTAGACGGAGATGTTCCTGAGAATCTGAAATCCAAGACCATCATTTCGCTTGATATGGGTCTTCTGGTTGCTGGCGCAAAATTCAAAGGCGAGTTTGAAGAACGATTAAAGGCTGTGATCAAAGAAGTAACCGATAGTGACGGTCAGATCATTTTATTTATAGATGAGATTCATACACTCATTGGAGCCGGAGGAGGTGGAGAAGGCGCCATGGATGCAGCGAATCTATTGAAGCCAGCACTGGCCCGAGGTGAGCTTCATGCCATTGGAGCAACAACACTTCAGGAGTATCAGAAATACATTGAAAAGGATAAGGCGCTGGAGCGGAGGTTCCAGTCCATCATGGTTGATGAGCCTAGCGTTACAGATGCAATATCGATCCTGCGAGGGATCAAAGACAAATATGAGGTCCATCATGGAGTACGAGTAAAAGATGATGCGGTGATTGCAGCCGTTGAGCTGTCCAGTCGCTATATATCAGATCGGTTTTTACCTGATAAAGCAATCGACCTCATGGATGAGGCTGCATCTAAGTTGAGAATTGAAATAGACTCATTGCCGGAAGAGTTGGATGAGCTGAATCGTAAAATCATGCAACTAGAAATTGAGCGTGAAGCGATACGTCGGGAAAAGAATAAAGACAAAGAAAAGCAACTCAACAAAGAGTTAGCTGATTTGGAGGCGGACAGAAAAGAACTCAAGGCGAAGTGGGACAACGAGAAATCTGTTATTCAAGGCTTGCGTGAGGAAAAGGAAAATATAGAGAAATATAAAACTGAGGCTGAGCAGGCAGAACGTTCCGGAGAATATGAAAAAGTAGCGGAAATTCGATACGGCAAAATTGTAGAAGCAGAGAAGAATCTGGCCAACTACCAAAAACAACTTGTAGAGATGCAGGGAGAAAAAAGCCTGCTTAAGGAAGAAGTAGATCCGGAAGACATTGCGGAAGTAGTAGCGAAGTGGACAGGTATTCCCGTTTCAAAAATGCTGCAAAGTGACAGGGAAAAGCTGATCCACCTGGAAGAAGAATTGGGAAGAAGAGTGGCCGGGCAGGCAGAGGCAATTCAGGCAGTTTCAGATGCCGTGCGAAGAAGCCGCGCAGGATTGCACGATCCCAAGAGACCAATCGGGTCATTTATTTTCTTGGGAACAACCGGTGTGGGTAAGACTGAGCTGGCAAAAGCGCTTGCGGAATACCTTTTCAATGATGAGAATTCTATGGTACGAATTGATATGTCTGAATATCAGGAGCGACATGCGGTGAGCAGACTGATTGGTGCGCCTCCGGGCTATGTTGGCTATGATGAAGGT
This sequence comes from Ekhidna algicida, assembly GCF_051379705.1. Classification (GTDB taxonomy): domain Bacteria; phylum Bacteroidota; class Bacteroidia; order Cytophagales; family Cyclobacteriaceae; genus Ekhidna. The sequence goes on from NZ_CP179868.1 coordinate 2,246,178, forward strand.
GGACAACTGACAGAGTCAGTAAGAAGGAAGCCTTACAGCGTGATTTTGCTCGATGAAATTGAAAAAGCACATCCTGATGTTTTCAATATCTTGTTGCAAGTACTTGACGATGGACGCCTGACAGACAACAAAGGGAGAGTCGCCAATTTCAAGAATACGATCATTATCATGACGACCAACATTGGCTCGGGTCTCATTCAAGAAAACTTTGAGAAGCTCGATGAAGCTAATCCTGAACCTATAATCGAGGAAACAAAGAATCAGGTGTTCGAGCTTTTGAAGAAATCGGTCAGACCGGAATTCTTGAATCGTGTTGATGAAACCATCATGTTCCGTCCATTGAGTAAGGATGACCTTCAGAAAATTGTAGGAATCCAATTCAGGCTTATCCAACAACGTCTGGAGGAGAATGGAATTAAGATTGAGGCGGACGAAAAAGTGCTGCAACATCTTGGCAAGATTGGATTTGATCCACAGTTTGGAGCGCGACCATTGAAGCGCGTACTGCAAAGGGAGATTTTAAATGAACTGTCAAAAGAAATTCTCGCTGGAAACATCGCCAAGGACTCGGTAATCGGTGTGACACTTTCGGACAGTAATCAGGTAGAATTCTTAAATCTCGACGCGGTAGAGATTGAGTAATTTTTGGAAGCTAATAAGACGTATATGTTGGGTGGCGATCATAGGTACTATGATCGCTTTCCACAATATGTATAATCAGGAATTCAAATCCGCAGAGGAGGATAGGATTGAGATGATTGCGGAGGATGAACAAGAATAGGGATCGATTAAGATCCCTTTTTTATTCGTAGGCTATATATATGCTTATCATAGCAGCCGAAGACCAGTTGGTCTTCTGACAATCCCGGAGACGAGAATGATCCATTTGGAAGTTCATATTTACTTATTTCTTGGCCAGTTTTTCTATCCAAAAGGAAGACAATACCGCTATCTTTTGGGTTGTAGCCATTTCCCGATGTGTAAATAACCCATTCTTCCGTGACTATCGGCTTGGTATAAATATTCTTACCTCCATTTTGAGACCATATTGGTCTTCCAATTTCAGGATCAAATGCCAACATGGAGTAATTATCGGATCCACCAATATATAGCGTATCCTTATAGACAACTGGATCACCAATTATCCATCCCTTTTGTGCATCTGTGTACGTCCAAACCTTTTCGCCGGTGGCTATATCAAGGACATTCAACATGAAGTTCCGTGCACCAAAGAATAGGAGACTATCATAAACCAAAAACTCTGAGACAACTCCACCAAATGTGCCGTAAGGCTTAGCCTGTCGGTAAGTTTTTTTCTTCCATTCCAACTTTTTATTTTCCAGCGAATACGCATAAACAAACCCTTCCCAATCGCCGAAATATAATATCCCATTACTGACATGCGGAGAAGATCGTACCGGTGTCCCATCCTCTGTTTGATAGGAGAATGCTACTTTGCCATTATCTGCATTGAGACCATAGACATTGCCGTTTCCGCAACCTACATAAATGACTCCTTCATGTAAAAATGCGGTTGATCGTTTGTCATCATACGGGTCAATCTTGTATGGCCATTCATATTCTTTGTACTTGAAATTGAATGGTTCCATCTCAGGATCAAACATCCACAGAATTTTACCATTTTTTCTATCTGCGAGGTAGAAGATATTAGCAGATTCGAAAAAAATGTTGTCATCCACTAGTGTAGCTTTCCCCTGGATGTTTCCATCGGTTTCGATTCGCCACTTTTCATTTCCATTTGCGATATCCAGCGCAAAAAATACGCCTCCTTGATCTCCGACATATACAGTTTCATTATGTATCACCGGGCTGGCTAACACAGAATCAGTAGCTTCAAATTTCCAATCCAACTCGAGAGTTTGAGAAGTAGCACTGATTGAGATTGTGAATAGCAATAAAGATAAAATTGTATGTTTCATTAGTCCGATTATTTTGATTTAGTCTCAAGCTATTTCAATATGCTGCCTATTGGATATCTCAAGCTTGGCAAAACCTTATTAAATCCTTGTCAGTATTATCTTAAAGAGATTTTGACCGAAAAAGAATACATATCACATTGCAAAAAGCAGATTGAGGCAAAGTTTAGGTTCAATTCAGAATTGATTGAACGAGACTTTGAATACCTCCACGAAGTAATATTGGAGCAAACCAAGACCGATCTGAGCACCTCTACTTTGCGTCGAATTTGGTCAGATAAGCATCAATCGGTGCCTCAGACTAAAACATTAGATGCGCTGGCTCAACTGCTTGGGCATTCAGGATGGCAAACTTTTAAGCAAGCAGATGTCCCAAACGAAAAGAAGACCTTCAATCTGAAGGTGCGAACCGCAGCCTATATCCTTGGGTTTGCTCTGTTGGTTTCTTCGATATTCTTGCTGACGTCTAGCGAGGAGGTGGTAGGAGAAATATTTCTTAATCCTGAAGTCGAGGTGTACGAAGGTGTTCCTGCCACCATTGGGTTTCATTATAGCGCCAAGAACCCCAATGTAGAGATTGAATTGTCGTGGAATCCCTACGAGCGAACACCCTTAGACATGGATAAGGATTTCTATACCGGAACCTACCTATATCCTGACTATCACCATGCCAAACTATTGCATGGGGAACAGACCTTATCATCATCTCCTGTACATGTGATTACCTCTGGTTGGCACGGTTTGATAATGGATGCTGGTTATGACATCAACCCAACTTATCTGGACAGTGCTGAGTTTTTATCCGAAGAAGGGCTTTTTGTAAAAAAAGAAATCATGCTACGGATTGGAGAGCAATCCGGAATCGCTCTCCCGGTATTTACGCTTTCACATATCGACCTTTCAAATCTTTCCGGTGACGATTTTACACTTAATGCAAAAGTCAAAAGTCAGGCATATTCAAAGAATCAAACCTGCCGCTACTATGAGGTATTAATAAAAGGAGAGAAGGGAAATATCCGAGTACCGGTCAGTCAGACTGGATGCTACGGACTGACGGAATTAAAATGCGCGGATAAAATTGTCTCAGGTAAGCAAAATGATCTTTCAGCATTATCTACCGATCTAAGCCAAGAACACCAAGTCCAAGTCCGACTCAAGGAGAATAAGATGCTTATCCATATAGCAAATAACCCGGCATTAACCATAGGCTACACCCAGAAGATTGGCTCAGTAAAGGTGATAAAATTCATCTTTCAGGGGCCTTCTGAGGTTCACTCATTTGAGCTTTTTGATAAAGATGGAATTCCGTTTGAATCGTCAATATTGTACCCATTCTAAAGAAGCATTCACGAAGGAACGATAAAAATTCTTTGAGAATTTGGAACGAATTATGAGCAAATAATCTTACATTTATTCTACTATTACCCGTAACAAATACGTCATGACTGCAGAAGAAATCCAATCCCAAATTACTGATTTAGAGTCCAAATTAACTGGTGACATGTTTAACGACATGGAGATTAAAGACAAGATTCACAACTTGAAAATGAAGCAAAATGGCACTCGTCCGATGAATTCGGAGATTGAGTGTGTGGGATGCGGAAGCTGATTTAGAAACCATTATGGTTTAATTCTGTCTTTAGCCTGTAAGTTGAGATTATATGAGATCTATTCAGGCAGCACTGTTTTTATTTATTGCTTCTGCGTTTCCTTCTCTGGCACAGGAAGATTCCAAGTATGATTACATCTCCAGCTATGGTGAACATGGACATAGCAGCTTTGCGGTAGTTCGGAAAGACAATAGATACGGCCTTATTGACAGGCAAGGCAAGGTCGTTCTCCCTTTGGAATATGAGAAAATTTATCGCTTTGGTGAATCTGGTTTAAACTGGGCAAAGCTTCTAAAAGACGGAAGGTACGGTTTCATTGACCGTGCGGGAAGCATCGTAGTAAAGCCGGAATATGATCGAATCTATTCGTTTGGTGAGAAGAACGTCAACTGGGCAATGGTATTAAAAAACGGACTTTATGGTTTTATCGATCGATCAGGAGCAGAAGTGGTTACACCCATTTACAATAGCATTGGTTCCTTTGGATCAAGCGGTGTGACCTGGGCACGTGTCCAGCGCGATGGCCTGTATGGTTTTATTGACCGATCAGGTAAGGAAATAGTCCCACCTGTTTATCAGAGAATAGGAAGTTTTGGTTCTGTTGGAGCGGATTGGGCCAAAGTAGAGCAAAATGGATTGGAAGGATTCATCGACCGAAGGGGAAAGGAAATCGTCGATCCAAAGTATACTTCAATATCCTCTTTTGGTACTATCACCAGTCACTGGGCACGTGTAGAAAGAAATGGACTTTATGGAGTTATTGATCGAAATGGTAAGGAAGTAATCCCGCCAAAATATGATCGTATCTACGATTTTGGGAATAGGGGAGCATCACACCTGGCATTGGTTAGGAACTCTGGCACCTATGGGCTCATTGATAAATCAGGAGCGGAAGTCGTCCCGGCGATTTATGACAAGATTGGGTACTTCGACAGGCAAAACTCAAACTGGGCGCTAATTGAAAAGGAAGGCAAGTTTGGATTTATAGAAAAGAGCGGAAAGATTGTTGTGCCTGCCTCCATGACAGATCTCACCCACAGCTTTCATGAACTAAGCGATCACTTTAGCTCAAGAGGATCTCATATAGGCAGCCTTGGTCCGGTCAAGAAATACTGGGTCAGCGATTTTGTAGGTAAGTACGCATTGATCAAAAGCAAAAAGACCTGGCAGTTGGGGGTTATTAGCAAAGACTTTGAGGTTGTCGTACCAGTAGAATACAAAAGGATTTTGGTAGATCAGGTTGGCAGTATCCATGTGTGGAAATAAAAAAGCCTCTCAGCAGAACTAAGAGGCTTCATTCAAAGGGTTTATCTATTGAAACACTTCATTAAAAAGCATCTTCATTTCTGCCCAGCTGGCACTATCTGCTGCCGCATTGTAGGCTATCGGCATTCCGAATTTTTCAGCTAATTCATCAGCTTCCTTGCTTGTGAATGAATGTAAAGCACCTTCATAATTTATGAATTTATAGTCAGCTCCTGCAGCATCCATTGCAGCTTTGAAATCAGCAATTTGCTGCTCAGTAATGAATTTATCATCTGCTCCATTTGCCACCAAAACTTTTCCTTTCACAGATCCGGCATCCGGCATAACAGGAAGTCCTAAGCCAGCATGAAATGCTGCAACGGCATCCAGTTCATACCCGGAATTGGCCATGCTGAGAACGGTGCTGCCACCAAAGCAGTATCCAATGGCACCAATTTTTTCCGGGTCAACATTTGGATGGTTTTTCAAGGCTTCTAATGCAGCCTCAAACCGTGCCTTTGCCACATCAAAATTACCCATGACCATTCCTGCAAAAGCTCCGGCTTCATCAGGATGAGCTGCCTGCTTACCATCTCCATACATGTCTACAGCCAGTGCGACATAGCCAAGTTCGGCGAGCATATCTGCTCTTTTTCTAGAATATTCATTGTGTCCCCACCACTCGTGAACTACGAGAATCCCGGGTTTTTTAACTCCGTCATTTTCGCCAGCGGCAAAATAACCTTTCAGCGTTGTTGTGTCTGCAGAGTATTCATATTCTCCCGAAGGAACATCTACCACCTCAGCGGTTTCGGCCTCCTCAGAGGTCTCTTCCTTTTCTGTTGAGGTACATGCAACTACAAACATTCCAATTAGGAATGCATAGAACAATTTTAATTTCATCTTATTAGGTTTTTTAGTTTTCTATAAAGGTAAACACGAAACAAGGAATGACTGTTCCGTGAATTTGAAAGCTTTTATTCCTTTATACGTAGCTCATTCGAAAGCTCATTGGTATCCGAGTCTTTTCTTACAAATCCATTTTTGAGCAGCAAATCTTTACAATGATTGATGCCGTTGACAAGCCCATCGCCAATTTCGTTTCTTTTCAATCCATCTGTGATTAGAGAAACGACTTTTACCCAGTCATCCTCCTGGACTTTTGCATTAATTCCTTCATCGCCAAGTACAAGCACAATATGCTCTAACCGACTGATATAGATAAGAATACCCACATGCTCTTCTGTAGCATAAACCTTTTCGTTTAAAAATGCTTCTTTGGCTCGAAGCGAAACCATTTCTAAGGCACGTTGATCTGAGATGATGAGTCGCTTAATAATTGGGAAAAGGATAGGTAAAAAATATCCGATAACCATCAACGCAATGATAGTTATGAATGCTTCGAGGAACGAAAGAGGCGGCAGGCTCCAGGTATATGACAAGAGTGCGATGACAGCCAGCCCCGCAATTCCTAGAAGAGATGCTATGTACCAAGAAACTTCAGCGTAATCGTCGCTTTTTCCTGCAAAGAATGGAACGATCTCCCCGCATGATTCTTTCTCAAGAGATGCCACAGCCTCCTCTACTTGTTTCTTTTCAGTATCTGTAAAAATGTATTTTTTCATAACCTCAATATTTACCAACCTCCGGAAGCTCCTCCACCACCAAAACCTCCACCGCCACCAGAGAATCCTCCTCCGGAGAAACCACCACTAAACCCGCCGGAGTAGCCACCGGAGTAACCTCCGTAGTATCCTCCACCTCGACCTCCTCTTCCGCTCGACCCAACTCCGTTCAGAAAGATGAAGGCGAAGAATGAGGCAAATAGCGCGACAATAAAGTTCACCAATATCCAAAAAGTCAAAAACACGAGTGGAATCATAATTAAGTTACTCTTCAGATTCCCGATTTTCTTAGTCAAAAAGGCTTTTCCAATAAAGACCATAAATATGAGAACCACCATTCCGAGGAAGAGCGCAAATGAATAGTCATCGTCTTTGTTGCGAGATGAGGTTCTGGTCACTGCTGGTAGGTCTTCACCATCAATCAATGCGATAATTGCTTCAGTACCCTCTTCAATTCCTAAATAGTAGTCCCCGTCTCTGAAGTGAGGTACGATTATATTGTTGATAATACGCTTAGCATAAGCATCTGTGATAGCGCCTTCCAGTCCATACCCAACTTCGATTCTTAGTTTACGATCGTTTTTTGCGATGATTAGCAAGACTCCATCATCCACGTCTTCCCTGCCAAGTTTCCATTGATCCACCACTCGAATTGAAAACTGCTCAATGGTCTCTGGCTTGGTAGTACGTACAATAAGAATCGCAACCTGACTACCTTTTCGTTCCTCCAATTGCTTTAACTCATCCGTTAGGAATCTTTCTTCGTATTCACTGAGCAGCCCAGCCTGGTCTGTTATCCGCTCTTTTAGATCAGGAATTGTTTGTAAATCCTGACCATTTGTAGAAAAGGTTATTCCGATAGCGATTGTGCACAGGACTACAGATTTTAGGTATGATTTCATATCTTCGATTAAAATAGTAAAATAAGATGAATAAGCGGTTAATTACGATTTTGATCATTGTTGTAGCTCTGTTTTTGATTTACAACTTCTTTGCAGGCAAATACAATCAAATGGTAGTTTTGGACGAAGATGTAAACACTGAATGGGCCAATGTAGAGACACAATATCAAAGAAGGTATGACCTTATTCCGAACCTTGTTAATACGGTTAAAGGATTTGCGGAACAGGAGAAAGAAGTACTAACGCAAGTGACCGAGGCACGAGCTAGAGCTTCGAGTATCCAAATTGATCCTTCGAATCTTGATGCGCAAGCCATGCAAAATTTTGCTAATGCACAGTCAAATCTGAATTCAGCGCTTTCCAGATTATTGGTAACTGTGGAGCGCTATCCCGACATCAAATCCAACCAAAACTTCCTTGAACTACAAGCGCAGTTAGAGGGTACAGAAAATAGAATTTCAGTAGCGAGAACACGCTTTAATGAAAAAACGAAAGGGTATAACACCTACATTCGAAAGTTCCCCAACACCATGCTGGCTGGAATGTTTGGGTTTGAAAGGAAGCCGCTTTATGAAGCAACAGAAGGAGCAGAAGAAGCTCCCACTGTTCAGTTTTAATTTATTGCAAAGTAAAGTTGATCGGGACGACCATTTGAACCCTCACTCGAACATCTCCTTGTTTGCCAGGTAGAAAGTTCGGTACCTTCTTCATGACACGAATGGCCTCTTCATCACACCCAGCACCAATGCCTTTCAAAACTTGAAGGTCGGTCAAAGATCCGTCTTTTTCTACCACGAATTGGACAACTACCCTACCTTCTACTCCCATGCGCTGGGCTTGCTTCGGGTACCGGATGTTTTTACCTAAGAACTTATAGAAGTTTTCCATTCCACCTTCGAATGTAGGCATCACCTCAGCCCAATTTATAGGTGCTTTATCAGCTTTTTCATCAGGCATTTCCGTGGGAAGTAAAATAACAACTGGTTCATCATCGGTGATTTCTACATCTATTGGTACTTCAATTTCTTCTTCTGGCTCTTCAATGGTTGATTGAATGATGGGAGCCTTGGGAGGTGGAGGAGGTGGAGGTGTGTGCGTAATGGGAGGAATTACAAGAGGTGTAAATTCTTCATATTCTGGATTTAACTCCATGATTGGATCAATCGGAGATTTCCACTCAAAAGCGACCAGTGCCAATGAAAGGGAAATGATCATTCCAATACTAAAGAACAAGGGTCTTTTGTGTTCCAAATCATACTTTTTGTTTTTCTTAACTTCCATAATTCAATACTTTATTAGGTTATCAATCAATTGATCGAAATAAAAGCATGAATCGTGCCTAAGTCAATTTAGAAAATCGTTGATGTGTTTAGAGAGATCAGCGTAAACCTCTTTTCGAGGTAAAAGGTCAGCCGAGTCAATTTCTGTTAATGGACGATAAAGAGTCTTCTGTGCATCCTGAAGATATTTTTCGCAATTTTTTAAATCTTTCAAGATGGGATTGGAGTAATCCAGCGAACAGGCGTGACGGAACTCTTCCAGATAGCCATTGTACCAAATATTCACACTACTCAAGGCGACCAGAGAAGTAAAAAAAATTTCAAGAATCCGTTCTCGACCGGTAATAAAAGTTAGTGGTTTGGTGTCTTCAATAGGTTTGGTGTAGAGTTCCCAGAGTTTGAGAATTTCTTCTGATTTGTCCTCCTCAGCCTTATAAATAATGTCTGTTCTATAAAGTGAGGATATGATCAATGGAGATCCTTCGGTCAGCGATTGGATAACTGACTTAAAGCTCCTGGAGGTTTGATCTCTAAAATGAAACCGAGGTGCTTCTTTTCCTTGAATATGGATGTAGCGAAGCATTTATAAGTGACTAACCTGATTTAGTCGAAAGAGTTTCAGCTCCGGCCGATAGAAGCAGTTGTGCAATTTCCTCATGACCATGATTCCTTGCAAACGCCAATGCACTTAAGCCTTCCGTATTGGTCAAATGAATATTTGCACCTTTGGAAATTAGCATCTTGGCAAGATCATATGAGCCTTTGAAGCACACGCCCATTAGCGCGGTGTTTCCTAGTGCATCCTGAACGTCTATTTCTGCACCATGCTCAATAAGTAACTCCGCGATATCTTGTTGACCCATATAAGTCGCTAATACTAAAGGGGTAAACCCACGCTCGTCTTTTGTATTGGCTAATGCTGGGTTTCTTTCCAGCATTTCCTCTATGGGTGCAGTTTGTCCAGATCGAATATGGGTTAACAATTCCATGAAAATAATTGGTTAAAAAAAGGGGTTCCACTCTAGTGAGAGAACCCCTTTGGTTATTTGACTTTAGGCTAAATCGAATCGGTCAAGGTTCATCACCTTGTCCCAAGCTGCTACAAAATCGTTTACAAACTTTGCTTCTGCATCATCTGAAGCATACACCTCAGCGACCGCTCTCAGCTCAGTGTTTGAACCAAATATCAAATCTGCTCTGGTTCCGGTAAACTTAACTGCGCCTGTTCTTCTGTCTTTACCTTCAAATAGCTTGTTGCTGTCATCTACCGCACTCCATGTGTAGGTCATATCTACCAGATTCTTGAAGAAATCATTGGTTAAATGTCCTACGTTATCGGTAAATACCCCGTGGTTAGAACCGTCGAAGTTTGCACCCAGCACTCTCATTCCACCTACTAATACGGTCATTTCAGGAATAGAAAGCGACATTAAATTGGCTTTGTCGATCAACAAATCTTCCGCTGCAATATCAAGGTTAGCATTTTGATAGTTTCTAAAACCATCACCAATAGGCTTCAGATAATTGAATTGCTCTATATCTGTTTGCTCCTGACTTGCATCTCCTCTTCCTGCATGAAATGGCACGGAGATATTATGGCCGGCATTGCTAGCAGCCTCTTCAACAGCCGCATTGCCTGCCAATACAATCAAGTCGGCCATGGAGATTTCTCTGCTGAATTCCTTTTGAATTCCTTCCAGAACATTGAGCACTTTATTGAGCTCTTCTGGATTATTTACTTTCCAGCTTCGCTGCGGCTCCAGTCTTATGCGAGCGCCGTTTGCTCCTCCTCTTTTATCTGAATCTCTATAGGTGGAAGCTGAAGCCCACGCTGTTCTCACTAATTCTGAAGTGGTTAGTCCGGAGGCCAAAATCATCTTCTTTAGTGAATCGATATCTCCGCTGCTCAAGGTGTAATTCACGTGAGGTATTGGATCTTGCCAGATCAATTCTTCGTCAGGAACTTCAGGTCCTAAATAGCGATCTTTAGGTCCCATATCTCTGTGAGTCAATTTGTACCACGCTCTTGCAAATGCATCTTCAAATGCTTTGTGATCCTTGTGAAAATGTTTGGAAATCTCCAGATAAGCTGGATCAGTTTTTAAAGCGATATCCGCGGTGGTCATCATTAAAGGCTGGGTGCCATTGGGATCATTTGGCATTGGTGCCATCTTCGCTTTTGACTCAGCAGTAGGCGTCCACTGATGTGCTCCGGCAGGACTTTTAGTTAATTCCCAATCGTAGTTGAGAAGTACATCAAAGTAGTCTGCATCCCATTTTGTAGGATCGGGCGTCCATGCTCCTTCAATACCGCTAGTGATTGTATTTTCTAAAACACCACTTTTGTAGGAGTTTTTCCACCCTGTGCTCATTTGTTCAATAGGTGCACCATGTGGTTCTGAGCCAACATATTGTCCGGGATCAGCAGCTCCGTGTGCTTTACCGAATGTGTGTCCGCCCGCCACTAATGCGACAGTCTCCTCATCATTCATGGCCATTCGGCCAAAGGTTTCTCTCACATCTTTCGCAGAACCCATTGGATCCGGGTTTCCGTTGGGTCCTTCTGGATTAACGTAAATCCAACCCATCATTACAGCGGCTAATGGATCTTCGAGATCACCGCTAGCATATCGGTCTTTATTTTCACCCCATTCTGTTTCACTACCCCAATACACATCTTGCTCTGGTTCCCAGATATCCTCACGTCCTCCTGCAAAACCGAATGTTGGGAATCCCATTGATTCCAGTGCACAGTTACCGGCTAGAATCATCAAATCTGCCCACGAGATTTTATTGCCATATTTCTTCTTGATAGGCCATAGAAGTAGTCTGGCCTTATCTAAATTCCCATTGTCAGGCCAGCTATTGATTGGAGCAAATCGTTGGTTGCCTGTTCCGGCACCTCCACGTCCATCGCCTACTCTGTAGGTGCCCGCACTGTGCCATGCCATTCTTATCATCAAACCCCCATAATGCCCGTAATCTGCCGGCCACCAGTCCTGAGAGTCTGTCATTAAATCAGTGACCTCTTTTTTGAGCTCCGCGAAATTTATGCTGTTAAAAGCCTTTGAGTAATTGAAATCATCACCCATTGGATCTGATTTTGTTGCATGTTGCCGAAGAATATTGAGTTTTAATTCATTTGGCCACCAATCTCTATTTTTGACGCCACCACCACCGGCAGCATTTTGTATGCCGCTTAAGTAAGGACATTGACTTGAGTCTCCATTATTATCCGAAGTATGATTCATAATTGGTAAGGGTTTAATACTTTAACTAGAGTAAATCTAGTATTACTATAATTTATAAATTTTATATGGCTATAAGCTCAACCTATGTAAAATGTTTTGCATACTTTCTACTTATTGCACTCTATTCGAGTGCTTTTTCTCAAACCACAAAAAAATTTAAGTCTAAGTATGGTCGTGATGATCTCGATTTGGTGCCTGGTGCTCCAGACTACTCTCAAATAAAATATTGGGTGGCGCACCCTGAGGTGGAAGACATGGCTGACCTTGTGCCGGGAAAAGGAGAGCTAAAAGAATATCAGGAAACCGCGGAAGTCGATATTTTTTTCATTTACCCAACCATATATACCAAAAAGCAACACAAGGACCATCCCTGGTTTGCGGATGTCAATGATGAGAAGCTAAACAAAGATATAGCCACTTCTACCATTAAGTATCAAGCAACAGTTTTCAATGGTTCCGGCAAAGTCTATGCACCTCTCTATCGTCAGGCTCACATTGGGGTTTACTATGCTGAGAATCTACCGCTGAAAGTAGAGGCACTTGATTTTGCTTACCAGGATGTGAAGCGAGCGTTTGAGTATTACCTGGAAAACTGGAACAATGGACGCCCAATCATCATTGCGTCTCATAGTCAGGGCACTAATCATGCGGTGACATTGCTTCGAGAGTTTTTTGAAAGCAAGGCCATGATGAATCAATTGGTTGCTGCCTACATAGTTGGAATGCCGCTTGATAAAGGCACTTTTTCGTACATTCCAACGTGTGAAAATCCGGACGATATCGGTTGCTGGTTGACCTGGAATACGTATGCTCGCGATTACTATCCACCCAACCACGATTTTTGGTATGCTGATGCGTTGAATGTAAATCCACTAAACTGGAAAACCGATACAACCTATGTCTCTTGGGGTGAAAACCGGGGAGGGATTTTAAAGAACTATAAAAAGATAAGACCAGGACTTTCTGATGCACAGAATATGGACGGCATGTTGTGGATCAATAAACTTAGGTTCTTTTGGAGTTTCCTGATCAATTGGGATCGATACCATGTGGTGGATTACAACCTCTTTTATATGAATATGAGAGATAATGTGGAAGAGCGCGTAAATAAGTATTTGGAGGAAAATAAGGATTAACCATCTTCGTACTCATCTAAAAACTTTGGAAGTAAATCCATCATGAGCTCATAGATGGCAAACTGTGAGGCACTTGCTAAGTACGCTTCAGAAAAATTGCAATAAGCAATAAAACTTGTGAGTTTATCTCCCTGAAGTTTTGTGTTCTCACCTACCCATTCTCTTGTAAATTTCAATTGAGCTTTTTCGGTTGTAAATCTTGTTTTCCTGATTTGCTGCATCTTCCGCTTTTCTTTCTCTTTTTTGCTGACAGAATGGTGAATCGCAGAAACCGGATGAAAGAATACGAAAACCGGATTTAGGTACTCGCTCTTTTCCATTTGCGGATAAGGATCCATTACGACTTGAGGCACTCCAAAAATCTCAAACGTGGTATCTTTTGGCTGTTCCTTGATGATCAAATCCTTGAAACGTTCGTATTCCGGAAACTCTCCGACAACTACTTCATCCAGGTAAATGGTATTTACAGGCAGCAAAAATTCAATCTCATTTTCCAGAAACCAGGTAGAATCTGCAATCCAAGCTAAAGTTTTGTGACCAACACTCGAAATTACTAAAGTATCGCCAGGCTGGGCAGGCATCTTGAACTTTCCGTCCGGATTGGTAGACGTCAGGCTACCGGCACCAATATTTTGGACATGGACTCCAATCATGCCTTCTCGAGTGATGCTGTCTTTCACAACACCATATACATATGCTCTTTGCGCGGTAACTGAAAAGCACCCGGCAGTAAGTATCGCTATGAAAATGAGCTTTTTCAAGGAGTCAAATATCTGACTTTATCAAACGTGAATTTTTGAATTAGGATTATTTAACATTTCACTTCTTCGTGGGTTTATCTTACATGGTTGAAATCAAAAAACATTCCGGGATCTATACATTAGAGGTAATGCAACAACTGCCCATTGGGTTGCCTGAGGCATGGGAGTTTTTCTCTTCTCCTAAAAATCTGGCTTTGATCACACCTAAACATATGGGATTCAAGATCACTTCCAATGATCAGGAGAAAATGTTTGCTGGCCAAATTATCAGCTATAAGCTTTCTCCATTACCCGGGATTAAGACTAACTGGGTTACAGAAATCACACATGTCGACGATCAAAAGTTCTTTGTGGACGAACAGCGATTTGGACCATATAGCATGTGGCATCATGAGCATCATTTTGCAGAAAATGAAAAAGGTGTTTTAATGACGGACCGTGTGTCTTATAAAATTCCGTTCGGATTCCTTGGAGGAATCGCACAATCACTTTTTGTAAAACGTCAGCTAGAAGGAATTTTCAATTATCGTTTGAAAGCTCTGAAAGACATGTTTGGCGAGTAGCCTATCTTTATTGACGGTATTTGACCTAAACCTAATAGCATGGACCGTCGAAAAGTACTTAAAGGAATCGGCCTGGGAATCGCCGGCCTTCCTTTCATCTCAGCCAAAGTGGCACAACCTGATATTGCTGACTATCAAAATCTTTTCTCTGAAGACCAAACTACGGACGAGAAGTTTTGGAAGAAGTTTAGAAAGGATTTTTATGATGTGCCAAAAGATTTCATTAACCTGGAAAATGGATACTTCGGTGTACAGCCCAAACCAGTCTATGAGGCCTATATCAAGAATATTGAACGAGTAAATATCAATTCCTCAAGGTATTTGCGTACTGGTTACAGCAGCGATTTTAAACAGATCGTTAATGAGTTATCAACCTTTGCGGGGATCAATCCGGAGGAAGCACTGATCACAAGGAATGCAACGGAAGCTTTAAACATTGCCATACAAGGACTGGATTGGAAAGAAGGCGATGAGGTCATTTTGTCCGGCCAAGATTACTTCAGCATGATCGAGACCTTTGAGATGTTGGAAAAGCAAAAAGGGATTAAGATCAAACGGATAAAAATTCCATTACTGCCGGAGAGAGATGAAGAAATCCTTGCCTCCTACGAAGCGGCAGTTACTCCAAAGACTAAAGGCATTCTGGTCACACACATGATCCACCTGACCGGACAAATTATGCCTATCAAAAAAATAGCTGATCGATTCAAACCGCAAGGCATAGAGATCATCGTAGATGCGGCTCATAGTTTCGCGCAGATTGATTTTAAGTTGAAGGATCTGGGAGCTGATTTTGTGGGTGTCAATCTGCACAAGTGGTTTGGGAATCCGCTCGGTGCTGGCCTGCTTTATGTGAATAGAAGCCGTGTGAAAGACTTGAAACCACTCTTTGGTGACCGTATGGAAGATGCCAATGACATAAACAAGCTTGGACATTTTGGTACGCTTTCCGTACCTACGGTAATCACCATTCCGGAGGCATTGGCATTCAATCAGACCGTTACCATTCCCAAGAAAGAGAAGCGTCTGAGATATCTGCAAAATTACTGGACCTCTAAAGCGAAGGATATTCCCAGCGTGTTGATTACCACGCCTCTCGATCCGTCAAGAAGTTGTGCCATTGCCAGCTTTAGGATAGAGGGAATGGAAACGAAGGAGGTTATTACCAGGCTGTATGAGCAGACAAAAGTGTTTACTGTTATTCGCTACCTGGAAGATCAGGAGGTCGTTCGAGTAACACCAAGCCTTTACAACCTAACCAGCGAGCTGGATACTTTATTAGAAGGAATAAAGTCAATTACTTAACGATCATTCAAAATGAAAAACCTACTTAAACTAGAGGAACTGGCCATGTTTCTTCTTTCAATTTACCTATTCAGTTTTCTCGATTATGCCTGGTGGGTATATCTACTACTGATCTTGACACCAGATATTGGAATGCTAGGTTATCTGGTAAATCCCAATCTTGGCGCGATGACCTACAATTTGTTCCACCACAAAGGCATTGCCCTTATGGTTGGTTTTTTGGGCTTTTGGTGGGGGATCACCGAATTACAGCTAGCCGGAATTATCCTTTTGGGTCACGCAAGCATGGATCGGGTCTTCGGGTATGGATTGAAGTTTAATGATAACTTTAAGCATACACACCTTGGAAATCTATAATCATGGCAAAAGCACAGTTTCCCACAGAAGACATGGCACTCACCACAATTTTGGTGGTATCAGACATGGATAAGTCTAAGCACTTCTACCAGAATGTGTTAGGAGCAGAAATATACCGTGAGTACGGCGGAGATTCCTGCGTGATTCAATTTCTGGGCAACTGGATTTTACTGGTAACAAAAGGAGGTCCAACAAAGGACAAGCCAGATACCCAATTTGTTCCACCAAGCCATCCCAATGATGTAAGCCATTCATTCACCATCCGGGTAAAAGACTGCATGGGATGTTATGAAACTCTGAAAGAGCGAGGCGCAGAATTCCTTACACCGCCGGTGGATTGGGGAGCGGAGATTCGTGGGTTCTTTCGAGATCCTGATGGCCACTTGTTTGAGATAAGCCAGGCTTAGTTTTGATCTCTGTAGTTATCCCAACGCTTAATGAAGCTGATAACATCAGCGCTACCATCTCTCACACATTCCAGCAATCCTTTCAGCCGGATGAAATAGAGATTATTGTGGTAGATGCAGGGAGTTCGGACGGGACATTGGAGAGCATAAAAGATTCCAAGGCCCTGACTTTCTGCAAGCCGGAATATGCCCTTAAGAAATATCAGAGTCTCAATTATGGCTGGAAGAAATCTAGTGGAGAAGTAGTTCTTTTTCTGGATGCTGACACCTTGTTGCCTAAGCATTTTGATGCGTCCATTTCGTTGGCGCTAAAAGATGATAAAGTTGTTGGAGGTGCTTTTGAATTCTCTTTTCGAAAACCCGACTGGAAGCTTTCTTTATTAGCATTCGGAAATCGAATGCGATACCGGTTTGGAAAAATATACTATGGTGATCAGGCCATTTTTGCACGACGATCAATTCTAGATGAAATTGGTGGCGTCCCTGAGGAGGCGCTCATGGAGGCTGCTTTCCTGTGCAAGGAACTTAGAAAACTCGGAAAGTTGGTGCTCATAAAACCGGGTATTACTACATCTCCTCGTAGATTTCAGGAACATGGCTTTTTTAAAGTCGTCTGGTTTGACCTCAATATGTTTATTCGTTTTAATTTAGGACTTCCTGTCTCCAGCTATGCCAATAAATACTGGGGCAAAAACCTAAAAATATAGATGAACCAGCCTCTCGTATCTATTATCATGGCAGCAAAGGATACTGCCCCGTACTTACCAAAATGCATGGATTCCATTATCCGACAGACGTACAAAAACTGGGAACTTATTGCGATCAATGATCATTCGTCAGATCGAACACCCGATATTCTAAATTGGTACGCAGAAAAAGATGATCGAATCAAGGTGGTTCATAGCAGACGCCATAAGTTGATTCCGGCATTAAAAGAAGGATATACACAAGCCAAGGGCGAATTGATTAATCGGATGGACTCGGATGATAAGATGCCGGATGATAAGCTAGAGGTGTTGGTGAAAGAGTGGCAGAAATATGGGAAAGGTCATATTATAGCTGGCGGCACTGAGCACTTCGTGGATAAGGGGGAAGTCGGTGATGGTTTTCGCAGATATGAAGAATGGCTCAACGAAGTAGCCAGGAATGAAACACATTATCAGGAAATTTATCAGGAATGTGTGATTCCATCGCACTGTTGGATTATTCACAAGGAAGACTTTGATGCGGTCGACGGATTCAATCCTGAAATTTATCCGGAGGATTATGATTTATGCTTTCGGTTTTACAAGAAGGGCCTAAAGGTTCACGGGATCGATAAGGTACTGCACTTTTGGCGTGATCGCTCAGATCGAATTTCCAGAACATGGGAAGAATATAAGGACAATCGCTACTTTGGGATAAAGGTGAAATACTTCTACCAAATAGATCGGAAGCGTGAGCGCCCGCTCGTCCTTTGGGGTGCTGGTAGAAACGGAAAAGATTTGGCTAAACTCCTGCTTGATGAGGAAAATGCCTTCCATTGGGTGTGTGACAATAAGCGTAAAATAGGCAAGGATGTCTATGGTCTCAAAATGCAACATTTCAATGATATCCCGACAATAGAAAATCCGCAGATTATAGTTGTGGTGACCTCTCCTGATGATAAGGTTGCGATTAGAAAGCAACTGGCTGATTGGGGGAAAAAGCCAATTGAAGATTATTGGTTCTTTGCATGAGCAAGACGCCAAAGCACATCCTGCCCATCATCGTATTGGCGCAATTTTTTTGTACCTCCTTATGGTTTGCCGGGAATGCAGTAATGCCAAGCTTGGCCTCAAAACTTGATCTGATCTCTTCAGATGTTGGATACATGACCTCCTCGGTTCAGTTTGGCTTTATTGTAGGTACGCTGTTTTATGCACTCTTGACAATAGCAGACCGTTTTCATCCTTCAAATGTTTTTTTCATAAGCGCGCTTCTGGGTGCCGGCTTCAATGCTTGCATTGCTTTAGATGTGTCATTTGTTCAAATTTTGACTTTGCGCTTTCTAACGGGTTTCTTTCTGGCAGGTATCTATCCGGTAGGCATGAAGATCGCAGCAGACTATTATGAAAAAGGACTCGGTAAGGCGCTAAGTTTTTTAGTTGGAGCGCTCGTATTAGGGACGGCCTTGCCGCATCTGATTGCGAGTTATGATACCTCGTTTGATTGGAAGGTCGTGATATTATCAACTTCTGCTTTAGCGGTTGTTGGTGGGTTTCTAATTAAAATGTTGGTAGGCGAAGGGCCATATAGGAAGCAAGGCCAAAAGGTTGAGTTCAGGGAGATGAGAAGGGTGTTTAGGAATAGGAAATTTAGAGCAGCAGCGTTTGGCTACTTTGGACATATGTGGGAACTGTATGCATTCTGGGCTTTTGTTCCTTTCATACTCCGTCAAAATGGTCATCTGGTATTGGATGCTCAGCTTATCTCCATGCAATCATTCATGATTATAGCAGTCGGGGCTCTTGCGTGCTTTCTCGGAGGATACATTTCAGAAAAGTATGGTGCACAGAAGACCGCTTTTGCATTCCTTTTATTGTCGGGGTTGTGCTGCCTGTTTTCCCCTCTTGCTTTCAATCTGGATAGAATCCCATTTCTGGTTTTCATGATTTTTTGGGGGATGGTTGTAATTGCTGACTCACCATTGTTCAGCTCGTTGGTCGCTCAACGCGCAACACCAGAATTAAAGGGCACAGCTTTGACACTAGTCAACAACATCGGTTTTACGATCACGATTTTCAGCATTCAACTGTTGAGTTACTTGATTGCGAGCTATGATGCGAAGCACCTGCTATTAATACTTGCGGCCGGACCTGCTTTCGGATTGATTAGCCTTTGGAAGAAGCCTACTTCCGAGTCATCTTGAACACCTCGGTCCACTTCTTATCTCCATCTTTAAGGTCGAGTCTGATTTCCAATTCAGTATCTGATTTCAATTCAAACACCAGGCCTTTCAGGACAATTTTGTTTTCAGCAAACTCAATCAATTTGAAATGAACAAAGTCTTCTTTGGTCTCCCAGGCCATCATGTCCGGATTGAAATGCTTCAACCTAAGCCCGGTGGAATCCATGACCATAAATTCATAGAAATTGAGCGATCCATCTCCCTTGTGATGTCGGTACGTTCCCATCATAGTTCCGTCGGCAGATGGCTCTGACCACATTTCTTCAGAGGTACCTCCAAATCCATCACCGGTCCAGGTGCCGGCAAGCCAGGCATATGGAACTGTTTCCTGACCAAAGGCAACTGAATTTGAAAAAACAGATAGAGTTAAAAGTAGTAGTAGCTTTTTCATTTTTATTCAATGACGAATGACGAATGCTCAACTGGACAAATCATCTCGCATTTTTTTGATTCGTTCAGGCTCATGAGCAATCCATGTTTTCAGTAAGTCATTCATCATTGCAATAAATTTTTTAGACTGGAGCTCACTGTTGATTGGGTCATCTAAAAAGTTTTTCAAGTCAGAAAGCGCAGGAAGATTTTTGAGCTCGTCATTGGTGAGCATCCATGAGCCCATAGACCAATCCTTGAATACTCGATCATTCGAATATCCTTTGATCCACTGTGTCACATTCTGGTGGCGTGGGTCTTTCCAGATCTTTTCATAAAGGGCATTTACGTTTTCTTCCGGGCCCTCCAGGTATTGGAGAAATTTGTTTTCAATACCTAAGAGAATACCTGTGATTTCTTTTTCAGGATTGTTTTTTTGAGAAGCCTGCGTAATTTCCCTTAAGGTTTCCATAGTCACCTTTTCCCTGGGAGTGCTAGTATAGATCGTGTAGTAGGTCATGATTAGGTTCGGTCGTAAATGGAATTTATAAAAATGTGACCTTAAATACGACCATGTTTGCGGATATTTAGTCTCATGAAAGCGGTTCTTCAATTCATCGCATATGTATTTGTTATTTTCTTGATTCTATCGGGATTGATAGATCTTTTTCAGGTTAAGGATTTGGATATTCCTGTTTGCGAGGATAGTTACATGGTGATCAATGCCAGCAATGATCGTTTTCACCAGCGAGATTGGGAGATGGTTGATTATTCTCATTCCTTCTGTGCTTCTTATGAATCAGTCGAATCCTTGAGTTTGTCGGCAGGGGAGAAGAGAAATGAAATTATAGTTAATCTGGATTCCTATGAAGATTTGTGGGGCAAGATCTATAAAGAACTTGTTGCGGAAAGTAAGTCGGGGATAGATTTTCTGGCAGATTCGTTAGCAGATATTTCAAGAGAAAAAGAGCTATCGAGAAGTGAATTGGCTGAGCTGGTAGTCACGTTTGTCCAGGACATCCCCTATAGCTACGTGCGTGTCAAAGATTGCTCAGAATCTAATAATAAAGGAAAACCCTGCATTGGCCACATTGCATATGGATTACTATCGCCGTATGAGTTTCTGCATTCACTTTATGGAGATTGTGACACTCGAGCAGTGCTAATCTATTCGCTCCTTGAGAACTTAGGTTTTGACCCGATGATTGTGGTAAGCAATGAATATGCTCACGCCATGGTGGCCTTAAATATTCCGGCTACCGGAGATCATCTGATTCATCGAGGCAAGAACTACTACTTTTGGGAGACAACCGGGAAAGGGTGGCCAATAGGAATGCTTCCTCCCAATTCAAATAATGTTAAATACTGGAAAATAGCCTTAGTCAATGGACGCTAACATCGCACTCTTAGCCATTATTGAAATTATCTCAGCGATCACCATTGGGATATTTATTCTTGCGTTGACCTATAAAATCGTTCAATGGGTAGGCCGGAAGTATTATAAGATTCAGGACTACAACCTGTCGTATAGCATCTTTGTCTCAGCGATCATCATTTCTTTAGGCATTATGATCAGCGGAATTGTCCAACCACTGATTTCATCTTTTCGGCTCTTAAATCAACGGGCAGACAGCTTCAGTTTGGCGTTTGAATATGTCGCTACTGGTGCTATTTATATTGCTATTGCTTATACAGCCACTGTGCTAATCGGACTGATCAGCACCTTCCTTTATAGCAAGCTCACACCGATTGATGAGTTTGAGGAAATCAGAAAAAACAATGTAGGTGTTTCGTTAATTATCAGCAGTATTTTAATCACACTCACTCTGCTCACAAAGAGCGGTGTGATGTTATTGATAGAAGCGATTATCCCATACCCTGAGTTGCCGCCTATTTAGCATTCAGCTTATTTGCCAATATTGAAACTTGCAGCTCCACTCGTTTTAATTCACGAATCACGGCATTCTTATTCATTTCCATGAAGTGGTACATTTTAAGAAAAGAGACAGCCATCATTGCTAGAAAAGCGCCAATTCCAAACTGAAGCATTTGGGTAGTATCAACAGCATAAAAGGCTCTATACCCACAGTACACTGCAATCCCAAATATGATTAACTGGAATACCACACTCATCACATTGACCCACCTCATTTTGCCCTGAAACAGGCCTCCAAACTTTTGTAGTACATTCTGTTCCTCATAGGTGTTAAAGAGTTCTAGTTCATCTGCTGATAGAGCTTCTTTGATCATTTGATCAATTTCATTATTCGTTTTCATTTTGATAAAGTTTATTTTCTAACATATTTTTCAAATGCTCACGCCCTCGGAAGAGTCGTGACTTTACAGTTCCCAATGGCAAATTCATCAACCCGCTGATAGTGATCATTGAGAGATTTTCTTGATAAAATAATTTTATCACCATTTGTTGTTCGTCAGGGAGCTGATCTATGGCCAGTTTTAGTGCACCAATCGCTTCCTCATTCGGGTGATGATTTTTTTCATCAAAATCTGTCTGAGCCATTTTGCGAATTTCTTCGCGTCTGCGGTTGGACTGATTGGATCTGATCCAGTCAATGGCCATATTGGTGGCGATCCTTAACGACCAGCTTTGAAATGCACTCGGATCATGTAGTGTTTTTATTTTCTTGATAATGGCAATCCACGCCTCCTGTACAATGTCTTGGGTAGCCGTTGTGTCCTTTGTGGTGTAGTAAACCCGACCCATCATTTTAGGATTCCAGCGTTTGACCAGAAGCTCAAAGGCTTTGCGATCTCCGGCCTGGCAATTGATCACCAGCCATTCTTCAATTATTTGATTCGAAGTTTTCATTTGCTACACTTTAGTCGGAGTAAACCGAAAAAGGTTCAATGAATTTTCTTCAATCTAATGAATTGACTGACTAAGTAGGCTCAAAACAAGTCTCTACTCGTCTCGGAGCACTTTAGCAGGATTTGTTCTGGCAGCATTCCAGGTTTGTGCGATGATCGTGAGGAAGCAAAGCGTCAATAGAAACAAGATGCTGCCTCCTACTTCTACGATTGTGATATTTGTACGATAAACTTGCTCTTCTAGGATCAATTTATCAAACAGGAAATAGCAAATCGGTGAGCCAATAAGCACGGCAAGGGCCACCATCGTGAAGAATCCTTTAGATAAAAGGAAAATGAGCATGCGTTCAGAGGCACCAAAGGTTTTCCGAATGCCAATTTCTTTCATTCTCGTTTGAGTGGAATAAAGAGCCATACCAAATAATCCGAGTGAGCTAATGGAAATAGCCAGGAATCCTACAAAGCCAAAAATCTTCATAAAGTCAACCAGAAACTTGAAATAGTCTTCAATCTGCTGATCCATAAATTGGGCTTCAAGACGATGTTTTTTATCTACTGAATCCCACACACCTTCTACCTTATCGAGTGTTTCAATCATATTCGAGCTGGAAATTTTTAGATTGGCGTATCGGTATCGGTTGCCATTTCTCAACGCAAAACTGTTGATGTGTTCTTCCAAATTGGCATAAATAATATCTCGTATCACTCCCACAATTTCAACAGATTTACCTTCTACATTAAATACTGTTCCTAATGCTTCAGCCGGAGTGCCAAGCCCAAAGTTTTTTACAAAGGTCTCATTGACTAACATGGTGGACTCGTGAAGCCTGTTTTCTCCTTCTTCGAAGTTTCGTCCAGCTAATAACTGAATGCTCATGTTGTCCAAATAGTTATGGTCTACAAATAAATCGTGGATCCAAACGGTATCTTCATTTCTGGAATCAACCAGTTGAAGGTTGTTCCATGTGCCAATCCCGGTGACGTATGAGGAGAATGATACTTCCGATACTTCAGGAAGTTTTAAAAGCTCTGCACGCATAATTTGATGATCGGTTCCCTGCAGACTCACATTCAGGATATTTGACTTATCAAATCCCATATCCTTATTTAGTGAATAGGTGTATTGCTTGTTGGTAATGACAACTGCCATAACGAAGATGATGCTCAAGGTGAATTGAGCGACGATTAAGCCTTTTCTGAAATTGATTCCCGACAGTGTTTTTAGCATCTTGCCAGATCGCAAAGCGTTGAGTGAACTAAGCCTGGAAAAGAAAAGTGAAGGACTCAGCCCGGCGATCAATCCGGTGATTATTGCGAAAACTACGAATAAACCAATCAGTTCTGATGATAGCTCCAATCGGACCATTTCCTCTGCTCTTGGAAGCAATCCAATAAAGCCGACACGAAGAAAGCGAAAGAAAACAATACCCAGTCCAAGTGAAAAGAGCGAAAGGATGATGGCTTCTACAGTAAACTGACCAAAAATAGATGATCGGCTTGCTCCATTCAATTTTCTTACGCCCACTTCTCTTGCTCTGCGAAGCGAACGTGCCATGGATAAATTGGTGTAATTGAAGATGGCCGACAGTAGAATAGCCGCTGCGATGACGGATAGGATAATGATAGGTAGATAGATCATTTTCGGACCGATGGAGTCACTAATATCTGGTCCGGGTACAATTTGGTTAATAGGCTGAAGTTCGAAAGAAGCAGTGAAGTTTTCCTGATCTTGAAAGAAGGTGGGAGCAGTAGATTTGAGCCACGATTCTACACTGGATTTTTGCGCATTGTCCGGGATGTAGATGTAATTGTAATAGCGATCGAGATTTTCCCATTGATCATGACTTTTAGCCAATAGGCCTTGATTTGCTAACAGAGGAGTAGTATTTATGGAAACAATGGCTTCAAATTGAAGGTGTGAAAACTGTGGTGGATCAGCAACAATCCCTGTCACGATAAAAGTACCAAAGCCTTCAATTTCGATCGCCTCTCCCACAGGGTCTTTGTCTTCGAATGTTTTGTCAACAAAGCTCTCTGAAAGCAGAACAGAAAAGGGCTCTTTTAACGCTGTTTTTTTATTGCCCTTTTTTAGGTCAAAAGACAGAAAATCAAAGAAATGCTCATCGGCATAAATACCCTTCAGGAATATATTTTTCTCATTGGCTGTTGCAGTTCCCTGCATTCTCCTGCCCAGATTTGTTACTTGTATTCCGGGAATGTGTTGCATCATTTCATGACCTAAATACCGGGGAGAAGAAGCTTGATCATCAAGTGATTTGGATTGATAAACCGGCGAAGAAATGACCCGATAAACTTCATACTTGTGTTCATGAAATTCGTCAAACTTGAGTAAGTCAGTGATCATACCTATGACTAAGAGGCCGGCTGACATGGCCACCGATAGGCTGAAAATATTGATAAAAGAAAACAGCTTTTGACGTTTCAGATTACGCAATGAAATGGTGACATAGCTTCCTAGCAAAGCCGCCTGGTATCCCGGTCCGGAGGTCGGTTTACTTACCACGGAAGGACGAATCATCCTTAGGACTTCCCGGGTATAAATCCTGCGAGCTTTCTTTAGCCCATGCTTTTCTTTATTTCTTAGGAAATTTTCTTCCAGGTCACCTTCTAATTCCTCGAAAAGTGGCTCTTTGCAAAACCACCTGAAGAGGCGGTAGGCAAATAATGGTATATCGGGATGCTTCATGAGATTAGTCTTTTTGAGTTTGATCCTCTTTTTGATTAAGTGAGTTTTGGGATAAGTCCCCACATGCCTTCTCTCAGTCCTTTTGCTTCTTGCAAAGTTTCCAGTCCTTTATTGGTCACTTCGTAAAAGCGTTTTCTTCTCCCTCCACGTTCTGAAGTAGGCTCGCCATAATCTGAGCTAATGAACCCCTTTTCTTCGAGGCGAGTGAGAGCAGTATGCAAGGCTCCTCGACTGATCGCACGTTTCATACGTCGGTCTATTTCTGCCTGGATGGTCACGCCGTAAGCGTTCTTTTCCAGGATGAGTATGCTTAGCATTACGATTTCTTGAAATTCTCCCAGATGTGTTCCTTTCATTGGATTTTATATTAGATACTTAAATGGAGACGTAATAATAAATTATATGTTTCATAAATGGAGATAAAATAAATTAGAACCGAATCGATTCCTTGGTTGTTGCCTATCAAACGAAGAAAAAATGAATCCATATTGTGATCCGGAAACCGGCATCTGTACTCCGTCTAGCTTCGAAGACCTTCAGTCGATTGGCCAGAAAAAGTTGACGGAGAAAACTGAAATCATTTACGTTGGCGATCCTATGTGTTCCTGGTGTTGGGGAATTTCTCCTGACTTGATTAAGCTCAGAGATTACTATCGAGATAAAGAAATAGGCTACCGAGTAGTGGTAGGCGGGCTCCGTCCGGGTGGTGGTGATCCATGGAATGATCAGATGAAAGACTTTCTAAAAGAACACTGGGGTCATGTCAATGAGATGAGCGGACAGCCATTTGGGTATAAGTTGATGGAATTGGATGATTTCAATTACGATACCGAGCCTGCGTGTAGAGCGGTAGTTGCTGCCCGGCCGCTAGTTGGAGATAGGGAAATGGAATTCTTCGAAGAAATTCAACGAAAGTTCTATGTGGAATCTGAGGACCCGGGAACAAGCCAATTCTATGAGAGCATCTGCAAAAAGCTTGAGATTGACTTCCAGAAATTCACGTCTCGGTTTGAAGATGAAGATGTTCGATATGAAACCAGAAATGAGTTTTCGCTTAACCGACAATGGGGAGTTCAAGGTTATCCCACCATGGTTTTGCTGCACCAAGATCAGCTCTTCATGATTGCTCACGGATATGCAACATTCGATCAAATGAAAGATCAAATTACTAAAACTATAGAGAAGGTAGCCGAAGGATAATTTATCCAAAAAGTGACTTAGGCAGTCAAAAAACCGGGCTCCCCCAATCATCATAACTTTATTTTCACTTTTAGTCAGAACCCTTAGGGGAGGCTGTAAGCGGTCAGTACTTAGCATCAACCAATTGATAACTGACCCAAAATGAAAACTAAAATTTCGATCATCACTTTAATCGCATTCAACCTCTGTTTTGCACAGAAGGTCGTTTACTTTCCTGGCTTTGAACTGATCAATATGGAGCCAACCAATGGCTTGCAGTATTCTACCTCCAAGCTTATCAAATCCTATATCGAGGACAACCATGACTACACCATCATGCTTGATGAGCGTATCGGGGCAGGCGGATATCTCGAGCGTGAGCCACTGTCTACTTCCGTTTCTAAAGCCACCGAAATGAATGCTCGCTACTTTATGACCGGAGAGATCCATTACCTCCAAGGCGTTTACATCATTTCGCTGGGTGTTTATGAAAGCACCACCCGTGAACAAGTATGGCACGATATGGCCAAAGGTGCAGCCGAGCAAGATCTGGACCCTCTACTTTCAAGACTTGGTCGCTCCTTCTTCACCAATCGTACAGCTAAAACAGATATTGAAATCGATGAAGTCACGGAATATGACCAACAAGGTGTGGAGCTTGCCCAGATCAAAGTGAACCACTTCATGGGTGTGATGCTTGGCGGGAAAGCCATTCCCAATGAAAGTATCCTTTCCGGATTTGGACTGGCCTACACGTACGATGCTTCTACTTTCCTTTTCAATTTGGACTTTGAGTTGTTCCCATCATCCAACCTTTCAGTCAACCATCGATCACCTGATCGTTCGTTGCATAGTGGAAATGCAAGCTTGGGTGTGACCTATCCACTTTCGAGAAAACGCACAACCTTCTACATCAATGGAGGTATGGAATATGGCTATACGCAAGTCAATGATACCGAGTATGACATTGAATATCACACCTCCCAATCGGGGATAGGCGCCTACTTCGGTGGAGGCTTAATGATCAATCGAAACTCTACAGTTAACTTGAGGATATTCACTGCCGTCTCGGTTCCATTTTACCGAGTGGACGACACCAATGTGACCGGAATCAAATTTGGCATTGTGACCTCCTTTGCGAGAAAAAGTAAGTGATCAATTTTCCCTAATCACTTTAGGTTCTTTAGAAACATATTCAGATGGAAGTTGCTTCAACAGTGCCTTTTTAAACAAATGGTAATCGACCGTGATCGTGTGTCGAGGAGTCTTTAGTTGATTGTAGTGTGGGTGATCGACTTCCTTTCGAACAAGTGATTCGATGTTTGACGGACGCTTCCATTTACCGGCGAGCTGCCTTCCAATGATCTTAGCCTGAAGTTCGGCTCCTGGCCAGATGCATCCAAGCGGTTGAAAAAGGCCGACGAAGAACAAGTTTGGATGCGTCGGATGGATCATTTTCAAATACAGAGGCACCGGACCTTCAGAATAGTTAATGAAGGAAGGATCCAGAAATGGATGTGCAATGATGAAACCCGTGCAGGCTATGATTACATCAAAGTCTTCTGAGCTGCCATCCTTAAAGTGCACAGTTTTACCTTCAAAATGATCAATATCCATCTTTGGATGAACTTTGCCGTGGCGTATACGATACAGCAATTCATCATTGATGGTAGGATGCGTTTGTCCAAATTTGTGATCCGGCTCCTGAAGGTTGTAGTTTTTATTTGGGCCTATGAATACACGAATGAGAAACTGCGAGAGCAGGCTTCTAAGTTTCACTGGTAGCCAAGTCATGCCTGAGCCCACAATATCTGATGGTTTTCCAAAAAAGAACTTCGGGATGATGCGATAGCCTCGTCTCCAGCTAATACTCGTTTTGGTACTCACCCTGCTGGTTTCGACAGCTACATCACAGGCAGAGTTGCCACCTCCGATGACTAGCACACGCTTGTCTTTAAATGGCTCAGCCTTTTTGAAATCATGAGAATGAATAAAGTCACCCGCAAACTTTCCCGGGTATTCGGGCATGCGCGGATTCCAATGGTGTCCATTGCAAACGATCAGGTCAGTGAAGGTCTCGGTTTGCTGACCGTTTTTGTTTTCTACCGTCACTTTCCATTCTGATTCAGTTACATGTTCGGCACTGACTACAGTTGTTTCAAACTCAATGTGATCGTTCAAGCCAAAGTGCGTGGCATAGCCTTGGAAATAGCTGGCCAACTGTTGATGAGAAGGATAATCTGAGACTTCTTCACCATGGTCTTCCCAAGTATAATCTTCGTATTGCGAGAGTGTTTTGGAGCTAATGATGTGTGTGGTTTCAAAGACGCTGGAGTGGCTCGGCTTCTCAGAATAAATCCAGTTGCCACCCACACGGTCGTTTCGATCGTAGCAAACTGCTTCGATACCTTCATCCAATACATTTTTAAGTGCAGTAATGCCGGAAGGCCCAGCTCCGATGACACATACTCTCCTCATGAGTAATTCTTTTCCCATGAAGATACGGAGAAGTGAGGAAAAACTACTCGATCACCTTAGGCCAGTTGGCCTCTCCTTGCTTGATGAAGTCGGTCTGATTGGCTTCCCACTTTTTCTGTATGCCTTTGCTGTAGTTGAGGTACAGCTTGTTGTCTACAATCTTCCAGGCTTTGGGATCGGATCGATACGTATACCCGTTACCAACTGCATATGCACAATAGCCACCAAATTGTGGCGCATACTTTTCCGGGTCAGCTTTGAACGCATCCAGGTTTTCCTGGGAGCTGAAATACCAGTCTGCTTCCATCCATTTCAGGCTGTAAGCTTCCTTGCCTTTCACGGGTTCAGCATTTACAAAATAGGCGACAGGATCGTATCCTTTGATTGCACCATCATTGGTGGTATAGATCGGGCTTTTTTGGGCGAATGCAATGATGCTAAAAAGAAGTAGAAGAATTGATCCGATGATTTTCATAGTAGTAAGGTAACGATGTGGAGAAAAAAAGGATAGTCTGTGAGGATATTTGTCGGCTGGGTGTCACAGGTTCTGAGATCCTTAGTACCTCAGCATGACATCACGGAATTAAGTGTAATACGCCAAATAAATGCCTCCAATTCTAAATCGAAGTGTCATCCTGAACCTGCCTGCCGAGAAAGGCAGGCGCAGCGAAGGATCTATGACAAAAAACGGGAATTAGGTATATTTGATATGTTTACCAACTAACCAATACTATGAAAAAGAAAATCTCTAAGCTGGTCGGGTTAAGCTTTTCGGAATTTGAAGAATTTATAGAATCAGGTCAAATCAAACTATCTAAGGCCAGGTTAATTCCCTTGCTTAAGATGGGGGATGAAATGGCGTTAACATCAATATTTCTTACTGCATTAAGGCTTGTGAAAGAGTTTAGATATCAAATCTTTAAAGATGCGAAGCTTAGTAAGGCTGGCAGGGCCTACTATTTTACGGAAATCTGTTTTCCAGACTTAAGTGAATCTAGGATTGATGGGCTTCTTATTATAGTTAGTGCAGGTAAAATTAAAGATGCGGCATTTTTTGAAATGAAGAATAAGAACAACAAAATCAATGCTGCTCAGATTGGAAAGTATTGCGACTTGGCAAAAAAGCTGGGAGCAGGTAATATGATTACAGTGTCAAATGAATTCGTATCAGAATCGAAATATGTTCCGTATGATTTAAAAGCACCTAAGTCGGTTTCACTTTATCACTACTCATGGACTTACATTTTAACGATATCTAAAATTTTGTTGCAAAAGAATCAAACCAATATTGACGATGATGATCAAACAGAAATAATGAAAGAAGTTGTAGCGTACCTCGAACATAAAGATTCTGGGGTCAGTGGGTTTACAAAGATGAAATCAGGCTGGAAGGAAGTTGTAGAAAAAATTATTTCAAATGCTCCAATTAAAGTGAATGATAAAATTGTTGAGGAGGCAGTACTCTCCTGGCAGCAAGAAGAAAAAGATATGGCATTGATGCTTAGTCGCGAGCTTGGTGTTTTAGTAGGGCAAGGCTTAAAATCAAAAAAACAAACAACCAGCGGCCTTTCTAAACAACTTGTTAATGACCATGTCTTATCCTCAAGCTTAAGTGTTGAGGGCTCTGTCTCTGATTTGGAAATTGAAGCAGTTATGGGCCGAAGGACTATTTCTATGGCAGTTATTGTTGATGCTCCACTAGATAAAGGAACTAAAGGGAAAGTCGGATGGATAGGAAGGCAGCTTGAAGGATGTCGGAAAAAGAACTCAGAAGGGTTTGAAGCAATAGAAAACTATATTTGGGTAGAGGCACAGATAAAATATACTTCTAACCACGAGAGGGTGAAATATGAAGACATTGATCAGCTTGCAGAGCTGGATAAATCAAAGGAAGTAGTAGCGTTCAAGATATGTTTAGTTGAAGATGCTGGAAGAAAATTTGATAGCGTAAAAAAGTTTGTAGAGACTATTGAAAGTATGCTTGTCGATTATTACCAAATTCTGGTGCAGAATTTATCAAATTGGGATAGGCCAGCGCCTAAGATTAAGGATTAACTCAAAACCCTTGCCGGCAGCATAAACAACGCTCGGATAAAAGCAAACACACCTTCTACTGCGAAACCTAAAAGCCGGAACGGCAGTAACAACAACCAAATGACTGGGTAAAATAGCAGCACGGCCAATGCTATCGGCCAGCATATCACAAGTAGTATAAACCAGAGTAGTAGTTTCATATAGTTGGTATACGTACTCAAAAATGGTGGAGTTATCTGCACGGAGATGTACAGTCTTTTGTCCAAAATCGAGCGATAAAACACAGTTATCGTCAAAGACTTGTAACACATTTTTCAACCCTCAATACAAGATGTAGCAATTAAAACAAGAACAATGAAAAAACGAATTGAAAGGATAGCCGTAAGTTTTGCTGAAAACCAAACACTTTATCATTTGATAAGTTATACCGACATTAACCAAACAACTTAAGCCGAATGAGTTCACTACACCGACTGGTATATACCAGCTTCCGAAAACCTAATTGCGACGAAAAAGAAATTCAAAACATACTTGAGTCCTGCAAAAAGAACAATCCCCAAAGAGACATTACTGGAATCCTACTTCATTCAGACAAGCGCTTCATTCAATATATAGAGGGACAAAAGGACGATGTTCTTGAGTTATACAACCTCATCAAAGATGATGACCGTCATACAAGTGTGAATCAGCGAAATTTAGAGCCAATTAACAAGCGTATTTTTCCTAGTTGGGAAATGGGCTATAAAGATGTTGACAAGATTGAATTTGATACGGAAGCTTCAGCCCAGGATCAAAAGACTTTCAACATGCTGATTAAAGATGAGCTTGATTTTGATGACAATGCGTTGAGAATTTTGCAACTTTTCTTCAAAATGGCTTAGCTCATTTTGTATCTTTAGATACATGAAGCTACCATTTTACCAAGTCGACGCTTTTACCGATCATTTATTTGCCGGAAATCCTGCAGCAGTTATCGAGATCGGAGATGAGTGGCCGATGGATGATGTTTTGCAAAAAATTGCGATTGAGAATAACCTTTCTGAGACCGCATTTTTTCAGAATCAGGGAGATTTTTTTGAACTACGATGGTTTACACCGGAGTTCGAAATCGATCTCTGTGGACACGCCACACTGGCATCTGCTCATGTGATTTACAACCATTTGGGATACAAAAAAGACCAGATTGACTTTGAGACAATGAGCGGACCATTGATTGTCAAACGAAAAGATCACCTACTTCAATTGGATTTTCCTTCCAGAAAACCTGAAGCAGCAGAAATGAAAGAAGGGTTGTTGAAAGCATTTTCCATTCCTCCGAGTGAGGTTCTCAAGTCTAGGGACTGGGTTTTGGTTTACGATAGTGAAGCGGACGTGCGTACTTTGAAGGTAAATGAGAGCCTGCTCAGCCCGGCACAGTTTGATAAGGGAGGAATTATATGCACAGCCAAAGGAGATGGAGTCGATTTTGTTTCACGCTTTTTCTTTCCGGGAGGCGCTTTGTTTGAGGATCCGGTTACAGGCTCGTCACATTGTTCGCTCATTCCATATTGGTCGGAAAAGCTGGGTAAGAATGAAATGATTGCTTATCAACTATCAGAGAGAAAAGGCTATCTCAACTGCACGGACCTTGGCGATCGTGTGCTGATCGCCGGGAATGCGGTCACATACATGACAGGAGAGATTGAGGTGTAAAAAAGGCCACCTGAATCAGATTAGTCAGTTATCCTGATCAGGCAGCCCACTCTACTATAATTCCAACTCAAATGGGAAAATTCGGATTGGCCAACACTTCGTCCAGCTGCTGGATGTGCCTCTGCGTATGTGCGCTGATAAAGACCAACCAGTGATACCCGCTGATTTCACCAAGCGGACCAAACTCTTTGTAATATCCTTTGAGGGGCTTTTCTACCGTATTCACATAATCCATGGTCTCACTTCGCTTCTTCTTGAATGAGGTGATAAAATCCTTCGCCGTTGCGAATTGACCTTCAGGTTGTATGTGTTCAGGAGCATTGAACTTTCGCTCTCGGTTTTGGAGAAAGCTGATAATAAAATCTACCCTTTCTTTCACATAAGCTTCAGTCTGAGGCTTGAAAGTGGTCGTGTCCATGGCATCTGCTCGGCCGACCAACGTTGCTTCTGTCTTAAAAATATGCTCACAAATTTCAGCCGGAGACCAGGTGGTTTCATTTGCTTTGAAAGTCCATTGATCTTCACTCAGACTTTTGATTCTACTAAATAGTTCTTTCTGAGATTGCTTCAGGTAGTTGTTGATATACTTCCGGTCTTCCTTAGTCAGGTCCCCTTCTTTCAAGGGAGAAAAGGATGAGCCAATGATCCAAACAATCATCAGCATCATAGTGCTTAAATACTTTTTCATGATGTTTTTTTATCCAATCCTACGGGCAGAGCAGATCAACAATCACGAAAATGGAAATTGAAAAGTTGAATGGTAGCTCTTTTCAGGCTGAATGGTCAGACGAAAGCCAGTGTTTTAATTCCGGACTTTTATAGCGACTGACAGAGATTGAATCTGAAAGATGTTTGAGCTGTAGTTTGAGCTTGTTGTTTACATCCTTTTGGACGGACGCAATGGCTGTTTTTGAAATGATGGTTTGGCGGTTGGCCCGGAAAAAATTTAGCGAAAGCTTCTCCTCCAGCTCATTTAAAGTTTCGTATTGTGTTACGATTTTGTTTCCATCATGATCTACCATAAAAACACATCCATTTTGGTGCATGAAGTAAGCTATTTCTACTTCATCAACGGTTCGCAGTTCACCATTTCTTACAATCGAAAGTTTAGCGGTGGAAGCAGCGAGCTTATTCAAGGTTAGCGAGTTTTTCTTCGAATAGCCACGAAGAATGAATACGCCGGTTTCAATCAATGAGATCATGAGACAAACACCAAGCAATCCTACAAACCTGAACGGATTCATGATGTATTGGAAGATGACCATCTGCAGAATACTGAGAATGGAGAAAATGATGGTACAATAGAATATGTTGGTTTTGATCAGGAGCCAAACGGAACCGTGATCATAGTTGAGTTTCGATTTGCTAGACAGTCTTCTGTAATTCCAGGTATTCGTTTCACAAATGAATAATCCATAAATCAGAAAAATTGAAAATGGAATCCAAGGAAACTGATAGTTTGAGGAAAAAGGCACTTGCTGATAGGTGATCAAGTGCGTCATGATAAACGCAAGCAATACCATCAGGCTTCTGCGAACGGTGTTGTCGCTTAGTTTGATTTTCTGATGGGGAAGCGCAATGGTCATATTATGAATTTAACCAGATTCTATTCTCAACCACCAACAATTTTACACCAACGGACTACAGAATCTCTACAATATGCCTCGCTACCTTCCCCGTTCCATCCCAGATTTGATGTCTGCAAGAAGTACCCGAGGCAAGGATGATCGTGTCTTCTTCTGCTTCCCTCACCTTCGGGAATAAGACGAGTTCTCCGATTTTCATTGATACCTCAAAATGCTCTTTTTCATAGCCAAAAGATCCGGCCATTCCACAGCAACCGCTTGGGATCATCTGAACTTTAAAGTTCTCAGCCGCCTTCAACACTTTCATGGTTGGAGTCATTGAGGAAAGCGCCTTTTGATGGCAATGGCCATGAACCAATATCTTTTTCTTTTCGTGAGAGAGATCCTCCGGCTTCAGCCTTCCGTCACCCAGCTCTTTCGCCAAAAACTCCTCTATCGTGAAAGTTCGCTCAGCTACTTTCACCGCATGATCTTTCTCTTTACCTCTTAGCAGGTCTGGATATTCATCACGAAAAGTGAGAATAGCGGAAGGCTCAATGCCAATCAGACAAACATCTTTTTTCAGTAAAGAATGAAAGAGATTCACATTCTCTTTGGCCAATTGTCGGGCTTCCTCCAACATGCCTTTGGACAGATAAGCTCTGCCGCTTATGGCATGGTTTGCAGCTCGCACTTCATAGCCCATACGATCCAGCAGCATGATGGCTTTCTTGCCAATCTCTACATCCAAATAGTTGGTAAACTCATCAAAAAAGAAATAGACTGTCTTTTTGGACTCTCGGTGTAAAGAATGAAATTTTTTATCAAACCAGGAGCGAAGGGTCTGATTAGCCATTTTAGGAATGGACCGCTTGCCAGCAAACCCCAACATCGGTTTAGACAAGTTTCTAGTCAGGTTAAATGCCCATGGCGCTTTTTCAAAACGATGCATGCTTTTGGCATAGCTGGCAATCATTTTGGTTCGGAAAGGAACACCATTCTCCTTGATGGTTTGATACTGCCATTCTGCTTTTAGCTTTCCCAAATCGACGTTAGAAGGGCACTCACTTTTGCAGCCTTTGCAGGAAAGACAGAGGTCCATGACTTCCTTAATCTCAGGTTGAATGAATGGATTTGATTCTTTCGAGCGTGTGAGCATTTCGCGCAGAATATTGGCCCTGGCTCGAGTGGTATCCTTTTCATCACGAGTAGCCTGATAGCTTGGACACATCGTCCCTCCTGTCAGTTCAGACTTGCGACAGTCGCCGGAACCATTACACAGCTCGGCTGAGCGTACGATTCCCTGATCTTCCGAAAAATCAAGTATGGTTTCATACTCCGGAGTGATTTGGTCTTTTTCATACCGCAGAGAAGTATCCATCGGAGCAGTGTCCACAATCTTGCCCGGATTGAAGATGTTATTCGGATCCCAGGCTTGCTTCACTTTTTTAAGCAACTGATAGTTTTCCTCTCCGATCATTTTAGGGATAAACTCTCCTCGCAGACGACCATCTCCATGCTCTCCGGAAAGGGAACCTTCATACTTCTTGACCAAAGCGGCGATCTCCTCAGCGATCGTACGAAAGAGTTTCACACCTTCTTCTGTTTTCAGATTGAGGTATGGACGAAGGTGTAATTCTCCCGAACCAGCGTGCGCATAGTGCACACTGTAGAGGTCATATTTTTGTAAGATTTTGTTGAAATCACCGATGTAATTAGGAAGGTCTTTTACATCTACTGCCGTGTCTTCAATAACCGGCGCAGGTTTGATATCTCCTGGAATATTGGATAACAAGCCAAGTCCGGCTTTACGTAGATTCCATACTTTGGGAATGTCATCACCCCGAATAATTGGGAAAGCATAACCCAGGCGTTGCTTGCCCAGCTCAGTCAGGAAATTGAGAATGCGGATGTCTACTTCCTTCTCAGTTTCTCCAATCAGTTCAACAACAAGTATTGCTTTAGGCTCACCTTCCACAAAGAATCGATTGGCAGCTTGCTCTTTGTTTCTGGCTGTTGCTTCCAGGATGTAATGATCCATCAGCTCACATGCATACGGCTGATAATTGAGCGCAATGAGGTTTGCTTTGAGGGTATCATCGATGCTTTTGCAGTGGATGCAGACCAGTCGTTTATAGCCTTCAGGTATTTTGGTGATCTTGAGTTTTGCCGCAGTGACGAATGCCAATGTTCCTTCAGAGCCAGCAATTAAAGAACAAAAGTTGAAGGGTTGTCCCTCTGGATTGAAAGGCTGCATTCGTGCCAACATATCCAAGGCATAACCGGTGTTTCTTCTCGGGATATTAGGTTTCGGAAATTCTTTTTTGATGCGCTCCAGATGTGTCTGATTCAAAAGAATTTCAGAGATGTTTTCATACAGCTGGGTTTCGAGTTCAGTCGATCCACGCAGATCTCCTGTTCCCTTAAAATGAGCTTGAGAACCATCAGAAAGAAAGGCCTTAACTTCTAGCAAGTGTTCACGCGTGCTTCCGTATACAACCGAATTTGAACCACAGCTATTGTTGCCAATCATTCCTCCAATCATGGCGCGGTTGGCTGTGGAGGTTTCCGGAGCGAAAAAGTAACCTTGCTTAGCAAGCTCTCGATTTAGCTCATCGCGCACGATACCTGGCTGCACCCAGACATATTCCTTTTCAACATTGACTTCAATGATCTTTGTAAAATGCTTGGAGACATCCACCACAATTCCTCCGCCTACTACCTGTCCTGCTAAGGAAGTGCCAGCAGTTCTTGGTATTAGGGAGGTTTTATTGGCTCTCGCAAAATGAATGAGCTTCTCAATATCCTCATCCGTTTTTGGAATAGCTACTGCTTGAGGAACTTCACGATAAGCCGAAGCATCAGTTGCATAGATGCGCTTAATGGCTTCATCGGAATAGAGTTGGCCCTTTAGCTCCTTTTTAAGGTCTGCGAAGTTCATGGTTCAAACCTACGAATGAATTTCAGAAAATTTCCAATCCAGATGTAACCTTCCGAAATTACTTCAGTTTCCCCGTCAGAATGCACCGAATGAACCTACTGGAAGACCACAATTTGATGTTGAAAGTGAAAGAAGGAGAAGTGGAAAAACTCAACCTTCTATACAAGCGATATAGCCGTCGATTCTTTGGATTCTTTTATGGAATGACCAGCGATGGAGCGACGAGTGAAGACCTGGTGCAAAACGTGTTTATGCGGATTTTGAAGTATAAGCACACCTATAAGGAAACAGGAGATTTCGAAGTGTGGGCGTTCCAGATGGCGCGTAATGTACATCACGATCATTATCGAAAGAACAAACGATATGCTTTTCAGGAGGACATGAATCCATATGAAGAGCGCTTGAGTGAAACCAAAAATCAGGAGGTAGAAATGGAACGATCAGATGAATTGAATTACCTAAAGAAAGCATTGGCCAGCCTTTCAGAAGAAAAAAGGGAACTGATCGAACTGGTGCGATTTCAGAAGGTCAAATACGCAAAAGTGGCAGAGATGCTGGGCGTAACTGAAAGTGCAATTAAGGTACGTGTGCATCGAATATTGAAAGAATTACGGGAGTCCTACATAAAACTGGACGCATGAAAATGAAGATAAATAAGAAAAAGGCAGAAGAACTGTGGCAGGATAAGCTGGCTGGCGACATCAGTGAGAATGAGGGAAAAGCTTTGCTGCAATTTCTCGAAGCAAATCCGGATGTAGCTGCCGAATTGGAAGATTTGGAGCAGACATGGGACCTCTTCGAGGAGATTAAGCGTCCAGAACCTTCCGAGAAGATGGATGCCCGATTTGAAGGAATGATGGCAGCCTATAAAGAAAAACAAAAAACCGTTCGTCCCAATGTCCTTGATTGGATCGTAGAGCGCATGACCAGGAGCTGGCAAGTAGGTTTGGCATCATTAGTAATGGGATTATTTATCGGCTGGTGGATGCTGCCTTCACAAAATCAAAAGGAAGACATCAAGCAATTGAGCAGTGAGATCCAGAGCATGAAAGAGATGATGATGCTCACTCTGATCGAACAGCCCAAAGCTCAGGAACGAATCCGCGCAGTAAATCTGGCTGCCGAATTGCCGCGTGCCGATGAGAAAGTAGTCAACGCATTAATCACTACACTCAACAACGATGAGAATGTAAACGTGAGGTTGGCGAGTCTGGAGTCACTGGTTCGATATGTAGATCAACCAAACGTGAGACAAGCACTTGTGGATGCGCTCACAACACAAGACTCACCATTGGTGCTAGTGGCCATTGCGGATGTGCTGGTGGCCATTCAGGAGAAATCTTCAGTAGAGGTACTTCAGAAATTGGAAGAAACCACAGAGGAAGGATTTGTAAAAGAGAAACTCAACGAAAGTATTAAAACGCTGAAAAGCACATAAAACTCAAAAGGACAATGAACTATTTAATCATATTAATGGCGCTGATTTTTCCTGACCTCAAGGAGGATAAGGTGGAAATCAACAAGACATACACGCTGACAAATCCGAGTGAAATGGCAGTGATTATCAACAATATCAATGGCGATGTAGAGGTGGAAACCTCTAATGATAACAAGGTCTATCTATCACTAGTCATCGAGATGTCAGCAAGTACAGACGCACTTCTTGCAAAGGCAAAGGAGGAATTGAAACTGGGAGAAATACAGACTGAAGACTCACTGATTTTCTTTACAAAAGCACCTTTTATCAAGAAATGCCGCTGGGGAAATGTCTCCGGTTACGACATACGGGAGCACCCGAAATATGACTTTAAATATCAATATAAGTTGAAGGTTCCAAAAAATGTAAAGCTGGAAGCAAAGACGATAAACAATGGAGATGTGTTGGTCGAGAATGTAAGTGGAGCCGTAAAAGCGTGCAATGTAAACGGAGCGGTAGAGATCAAAAATGCCAGAAAAGTCTTACAAGCATCCACTGTGAACGGCGATGTGACCATCAACTTTCTGGAAAGCCCGAAAGAAGCCATAGACTTCAACACGGTAAATGGAGATTTCAATTTCAAGCTCCCGAAAGACTTCAGCGCCAAGGTTTACTTCAATACCATGAACGGAGATATGTACACGGCATTCGACTATCAGACCATGAGTCCGAAAGTGGAGAGAAGCACAGAGAACGGAAAGTTTAAAATTGGAACCAAATCAGGAGTCCAGATTGGATCTGGTGGGCCTGAGCTTTCCTTCCGTAGTATAAACGGGAACGTTTATTTAAAAAAGAGTGAATAACCGCACGTAAGTGCAATAAATATAGCATATGAAAAACTTATTGATAATAGCATTTTTGATAGCCTCAGGCAGCATCTGGGCGCAAGAATTCAATGAAAAAATAGCTGTGCCACTAAGCTCTCCGGACAAAAGGGGAAAGTTGGAAGTCGGCCAGGTTCGAGGCAACATCGTAATTACAGCCTACAACGGCAAAGAAGTAATCATTCAAGCCACATCAGGCAAGGACGATTGCGACGGCTGTGATCATGATCATGGAGACAAGAAGAGCAGCGCTCCATCAGGAATGAAGCGAATTGCCAGCAGCCCATTGGAGTTGGAAGCTTCAGAAAACAACAATAAGGTTGAAATCGAAACCAACTCCTGGAAAAAGCCGATTAATCTCGATATTAAAATACCGGCAAACTTTGACTTAGAAGTTTCTACGGTTCATGGAACGATAGAAGTAACGGGAATCAGTGGCACGCATGAGATTTCTTCAGTCAACGGTAAGCTGACATTAAAAGACATGAGCGGGTCCATTGTATCTAACACGGTAAATGGCACCATTCTGGTAAACTTTAAATCCGTAAAGCAAAATGAGCCCATGTCCTTTGTTACACTCAATGGCAATGTTGATGTGACCTTCCCGACAAACATTAAGGCACGAGCTAAGATGCGCTCAGACCGTGGCGAGATATTTACCGATTTTGATATGAGTGTAGATCAATCAAAACCGGAGGTTAAGTCGAATGATGGCGAGTACAAAGTATCAATCAATTCATGGGTATATGGAGATATCAATGGCGGAGGACCGGAGTATACTTTTAAGAACATGAATGGGGACATCATCATCAGAAAACAATAAATAGTAAAGTACTTTTCTTAAAGTAAGAGCCCGCTTCACGCGGGTTTTTTTATTCCTACTTATCTTTCCTTCCATGGAAGCTATCGATCAGGTCACACTCAACTTTAGTGAGGCAAACCTCTTTTACCTCAACCTGAGCCTGGGGTTTATTATGTTCGGAGTAGCCATCAATCTTCGACTTGAGGACTTTCTTCGCGTAATCAAAAGCCCAAAATCTGCACTTGCAGGAATGTTATCACAGTTTTTGGTGCTTCCGGCCCTGACCTTCCTCCTGATATTACTCATTCAACCAAGGCCCAGCTTTGCATTGGGAATGATGCTGGTAGCAGCTTGTCCGGGAGGGAATATTTCAAATTTTATGGTGGCGATGGCTCGTGGCAACACTGCCCTGTCCGTTAGTCTGACTGCAGTTTCTAGCACACTGGCGATTTTTATGACGCCAATAAACTTAACACTCTGGGCAAGTCTCTATGCGCCGACATCAGTTATCCTCACGGAGGTAAGTCTGGATTTCTGGCAACTTTTGAAAACCATCACGATGCTATTACTAGTGCCAATCATGCTGGGTATGATGCTAAGAAAGTGGAAACCAAAACTTGCAGACAAACTTCATCCGGTCATGCACTACAGTTCCATATTCATTTTCGCGGCAATTGTCTGTATGGCTTTTAGCGCCAACTTCAACCTATTCCTGGAATACATTCACCTGGTGCTATTATTGGTATTAGCACATAATGCCGTAGCGCTAACCGCCGGCTATCAGGTAGGGAAACTATTTCGACTTCCTCAGGCAGATCGAAGGTCAATAGCGATAGAGACAGGCATTCAAAATTCTGGACTAGGCCTGATTCTAATTTTTAGTTTTTTCGAAGGATTGGGAGGCATGGCTATCGTAGCAGCCTGGTGGGGGATTTGGCACATATTATCTGGCTTGAGCATCGCTTATTTCTGGAGTAGAAATCGTGAATTGGCGCCCGCCAATTAGTTGTGCTGATTATCAATACATTAGGCGATTTAATTCAATTGTCTGCCTAATAGCCAATAGCAAATTATTTCCTTATTTTTGCCGACCTTATTACAAAGAGCATTTAGAATAACATGGCACTAATAGGCATACTGAGAAACAAGATGGGTAAGATCGTGGTGGGAGCAATCATGGTCACAATGGTCGCTTTCATTGGAACAGACCTTATTGGCAATTCTACAATATTGGGAGGCGGAGACAACCCAGATATTGGCGAGATCGCTGGACAAGGAATTAGCAATGCTGAGTTTCAAAATAAAGTAGACGAGCTTTCATACAATTTTGCAATCAACATGGGTCGAAACCCTTTGCAGCAAGAAACCGATGAAATAAGAAATCAAGCATGGAATGCGCTTATCCTGGAAAAAGCATACGGCGAGCAGTTCGATGAACTGGGAATCGTCGTGACCAATGATGAATTGGTAGATATGGTGCAGGGAAGCAATATCAGCCCACAAATCAGACAATTCTTCGCAGATCCTCAAACAGGACAATTCAGCAAGGAAAATGTAACCGCTTTTCTGGGTAGCCTTCAGCAGGCACAGCCACAGCAGCGAAACTCGTGGATTTCTTTCGAGCAATCGTTGGTTCCAAGTAGAAAGATTGAAAAATATGCAAACCTCTTTACGAAGACCAATTATGTAACCAAGTATGAAGCGAAAGAGGAATACATTAATCAGAATGCATCAGCTACTATCGATTATATGTATGTGCCATTCCTGAGCATATCAGACTCATCAGTTAGCATTACTGACAGTGAGCTACAGGCTTACCTTGATGCACACGAATCAGAATTTCAGAGAGAAGAAACCAGAAGCCTTTCATATGTCATTTTTGATATCAAGCCTTCAAGTGCCGATTCTGCCATCGTAATGGATGAAGTAGCAGACCTAAAAATGTCACTAACAAATGCATCAAATGATTCAAGTTTTGTTGTGATCAATTCTGATGATCCATATCCATACATTACCTATACAGCAGATAACCTTCCGGATTCATTGCTTGGAAAAGAAGTCGGATATGTTTCGTCTCCTGTTATCGTAAATGGATATTACGAATTTTACAAATTGTCTAGAAGAGATCAGATCGCTGCTGATAGTGTGCTTTTCAGAGTAGCCAAGATGAAGAAAGAATTCTTCGTTTCAGATGAAACAATCAATGAGTCTTATAGAGAAGCGGATCTATTTGCGGCTTCTGCTGGCAATGTCGAGGAATTTAATAGACTGGCGGAAGAGCAAGGGTTGACAGTAAGAGAAGCCAATAGAATTGGCAAGAACGCCCAGCGTGTTGGACCATTAGTAGAAGCAAGAAGCTTGGTACTTTGGTTATACAATGAGGGCTCAGCTGGTGCTGTATCTGATGTAAAAGAGATCGGAGATAGATATGTAGTTGCGGCTATGACCTCAGCGCAGGAAAAAGGCGTAGCTAATCTCGATGAAGTTAGAAACCAGGTGGAACGAAAAGTTAGAAATGAGAAAAAAGCACAAAATATCGTCAGCACTCTTGGCGGACTGGATGCCTCAGATGTTGAGTCACTAGCTGTAGCATATGGTGAAGGCGCTAAAACAGGCACCGCAGATTTTCAAATGTTCTCTAGCAGTATCAATGGAGTAGGTTATGCTCCGGAAGCAATTGGTCTTTCATTTGCGCTTGACGAAGAAGAAATCACTCAGGCGTTTGCCATTCAGGATGGAGTGATCGTGATCAAGCTATCAGCAAAAGATATTCCTGCTGATCTTGATGAGTACTCGCAGTTTGCACTTCAGGTATCACGTCAGAGACTTGGACAAAACGCGATGATTGCAGATTTCCCGCTTTCATACTTCAGGCTATTTGTCCCAAGAAAGATCGATCAAGCGGTTAAAGAGTTTGCTGAAATTGAGGATATGAGATATAAGTTCTTTTAATAGCTCAATTAAACAAAAACCAAAAAAATTAGCCACTCCATTTATTAGAGTGGCTTTTTTTGTGGTGAAGTATCCTAACGGGAATGGGAAAAGATCTATGAAAAGACTTTTTTGAAAAACTTCACTACAGCATTTCTTTCTTTTGGTGGTGCCGCGATCATGTGTCTGGATATAAATACAAGCATCTTGCGCCATGATTCCCCAACATCATTTGTGTAGTCATCACCCATCGCTTTTCTGATAGTAAAGAGCAAAGCTTTTACCACAAATGGATAATGAGAAGACTCCACACCAATTTTGTTCTTATGGAATCTTCCCAATTTGTGTAGTTCCGGTACTAAAGCGTCTACATCATGGATGTTATCAATCACAACATCGATTGTCATCTGCAGTTTCTTGGAAAGAGAACTCATATCATCGGGAAAATAGAACCTGACCTCTGGGGCCATCTTAAATAGTGCATTGT
Organism: Ekhidna algicida; assembly: GCF_051379705.1. GTDB lineage: Bacteria > Bacteroidota > Bacteroidia > Cytophagales > Cyclobacteriaceae > Ekhidna. The sequence goes on from NZ_CP179868.1 coordinate 2,289,801, forward strand.
AAAAAGAGGTCATCGTTTGAAGCTCTTTTCCGGCAAGACTTTGCCATGACGTGACGATATTATTAGCGTCATCTTTAGTAAGCATAAGTTTTAGTTTTAATGGTTGCCAAATAGTTTATTAAGCAGGCGATTCAAAGCGTTCTTTTCTTTTACTGGAGCCGCTTGCATTTTTTCTGAAATGTATTCGAGCACTTTTTTCCAAGCACCCTTGAGTTCATCAGTACTACGAGTTCCTAAAAGTTCATCAATCATCAGTAGTATGGATTCTGCGAAAAGCGCATAGTATTCGGGTTTAATTTTCAATCGGTTATGAATGCTACCCAGATCCGCTATCTGATTAGGGATTTTTTCTAAATCATGAATGTTATTGATGATGAAGTCCATCGTGTAAGAAAATTTGAGGGTCAATTTTTTGTAGTCTACTTCTCCCCCATTCTTTTTCTGAAAAAACTTTTGAGCATCAGGTGCTAATCTGAAAAAGGAATCGTAAAAAACAAGCTCATTTGAAATACCTGCTTCCGCCTTGAGAAGTATCCAGGAGTTTTTAATTAAGCTTCGTTCATGAGTTGATAAATTCATTCTTGTTAATGGTTTAAGCTGATATATTTTAATTACCGCAAAGCTAGATGGCTGCTCAGTTGGATGAATTATAGAAAGAGTGTACAATAGGTGGACTAGTGTAAATAGCCTTCAAAGACTAGAAAAGCCTGTGATATGGTTGAAAAATAGGGAAGACTTACCTTTACAAAATATTATCAGAGAATTTATGAGTTGGGATGAAAAATCATTTTTAGAGAAGCTGGAAGGAGCACATCAATTTCCGGATAATTACACCTTCAAGTTTATTGTAAAGCCTGAGCACCAGGCTAAAGTGGAGGCTTTGCTTCCTGGGGCCGAAGTAAAGCTGAAGCCTAGCTCCGGAAACAAATATGTGAGCGTGACCATGAGTCGAATGATGGATACCAGTAAAGATGTTGTGGATGTGTATGTTCAAGCCAACAAGATCGAAGGAATCATAGCACTTTAAAAGAGTAGAAAAAATGAGTTGGAAAGAAGAAGACAACAAGCTAAAGAAGACATTTGAGTTTAAAGACTTTGTAGACGCATTTGGGTTTATGAGCCAGGTGGCAATCATCGCAGAGAAAATGAACCATCATCCCAATTGGAGCAATGTCTACAACACGGTAAGCTTTGAGTTGAATACACACGATGCTGGTGATGTGGTTACAGAGAAAGATCAGAAGCTGGCGGAGGCAATTGACGCTCTTATATAACTCCGATGAGTAGAAGTGCGATTATTGAAATACTTAAGTCAAGGTCACATTTGTTCCTTATTGCATGCTTCTTTGCTAATTGCGCAATAGCTCAGCAGGACAACAGAAGGATAACAATAACAATTTCCTCGTCTAATTTAAGTGAGGACTTTGGTATTGCATCATCTAAAAATGACGAGTTGCTTTTGCTCATCTATGAATTCCCAAACCAGCCTAATGAATTAAGCCAACCTGTTTTTGTAAAAGAATTCATTTTGGACGCAACAAGAATGGAATCCAAGCATGAATGGCTTTATGAATCTCCTATTCGGGATTTGATCTTTTTTCTAATAGAAAGAGATTCTGAGAGAACTGAACTTCAAATTGATCCTGTATTGCGGGTCTACTTTAAAAACATAATTGATTGCTCTGATCGAAGGGACTACTTGTGCATTGAAAAGTATTTGGAAGATGAGGACATGATTGGATATAGCAGATTTTCGATTCCTTCTGTTCACAACCTAAATGGGATTTATAAGCTAGACAAGTTCAACTATACTATAACTTTTCAGGATAGATAAATTAACTTGGTTGTAATGACCATCGAGCCCGGAAAACTATACCTTGTCCCCACACCCATTGGCAACCTTGCCGATATGACCTATCGGTCTGTAGAAGTACTCAAAGGTGTTGACCTAATTCTGGCAGAAGATACACGTACCTCTGGATTTCTTTTAAAGCACTATGAGATTGGCACACCGGCTCAAAGTTTTCATGCACATAATGAGCATAAGAAAGTTGAGGAGGCCATAGAGAAATTGAAGAGCGGTATTTCAATTGCGCAGATTTCTGATGCAGGTACTCCTGGCATTTCAGATCCCGGCTTCTTACTTGTTCGTGCGGCACTAGCCAACGATATTCCGGTTGATTCACTGCCAGGAGCAACAGCTTTCGTTCCAGCATTGATTAAGTCGGGGTTTCCATGTGAGCGCTTCGTATTTGAAGGATTTCTTCCACATAAGAAAGGAAGGCAAACCCGGATCGAGGCAATAAAGGAAGAGTCCAGAACTGCGATCTACTATGAGTCACCACATCGATTACTCAAAACATTACAACAATTCAAGGATATTTTAGGGGATCGAAACGTTTCAGTTTCCAGAGAGTTAACGAAGAAGTTCGAAGAGACCATCACAGGAAGCATTGACGATGTGTTGGCCTACTTCGAATCGAAAAGTATCAAAGGAGAATTCGTCATTGTATTGGAGGGAGCCAAATGAATTTTGAAGAGATCACTCGAAAAGTTGCCGCTGTTGCTTACGAAACAGGCGCTTTTATTCGTCAAGAGCGCAGAAGGTTCTCATATGATTCTGTAGAGTTTAAAGGTGAGAGTAATTTGGTTTCTTATGTTGATAAAGAATCTGAAAGAAAAATAACCACAGGCTTAAAAAAGATCTTACCTGAAGCAGGCTTCATCACCGAGGAAGAAACGACCGAACAAGGGCAAAAGGAATTCACCTGGATTATAGATCCACTGGATGGCACAACCAATTTCGTCCACGGAATTCCTAATTACTGTGTAAGCATCGGGCTCATGCATGAAGGAAAAATTATAGCAGGGGTAGTATATGAAGTAGCCAATGACGAATGCTTTTATGCCTGGAAAAACGGAGGAGCATATTTAAACAAGCAACGCATTCGAGTTTCTCAGGCCGCTGCATTTTCCGATTGTATTCTAGCCACCGGATTCCCCTATTTTGAATTTGAGCGACTGGAGGAATACCTGAAAATCCTGCATCAGCTGATGGAATCTACTCAAGGGCTCAGGCGTATGGGCAGCGCAGCTGCAGATATGGCATACGTGGCTTGCGGCCGCTATGGTGGCTATTTTGAGTACAATCTAAACTCATATGACATTGCAGGTGGCGTCATACTGGTTCAGGAAGCAGGAGGTATCGTCACCGATTTTAGGGGAGGAGACGACTATATATTCGGAAGGGAAATTGTAGCAGGTGGGAGTGTTCAATCGCAACTCTTAGAAGTCATCCAACGATACTGGTAAAAAAATTTATTTATATAAGTTAGGAATCCTAATTAATAAAAGTATGTTTGCATAATAAGTTAGGAATCCTAATTATATGAAAATGAAAAATCTATTAATTCTATTATTGATTGCAACAATTAGTTGCAAGTCGTTTTCTCAAGGAGAAAATGAAAGTGTTTCATTTAAGCAGACGGATGATCTGAAGATCACCAAGGCTCGAGTCATTTATGATCGCTCTCTGGAGCACATGGTTTTTACTATCACGGTAAAAGGTGCGGCTGGGCTATCGAAACCGACAGCTTTTGGTCAGTTGGATGGAGCACCTGTTCTTGGCTATGTTTTTCCAACGAGTCTCAAAGCGATTGATGTAGGCTTTAGTGAGACTGAAGGAATTGTGGCTCTTGCGCTGACTTCCCATCCGGACTTTGATGATACACCTTTATGGGATGAGGATTATGACAGAAATTATGCTAATGATGGCATCATCTGGCATCCACACTGGGTGGTTTTGACAGAGGATAAGCGTGTCGCAGGTGGCCTTGCCGTTAAGCAATTTGACCCGGAAAAGGATGAAGTAACACTACCGCCTACCAACCCTGGAATGCCAATGTATATGGATTCGCCAGGTTTCCATGTCGTTACGCAGGGGAATCAAATCAAAGTGGTTGTACCTGCCTACCGTGTGAGCGGAAAGATAGACTTTAAGTTTGATGGTGTGGCAGCCTATATGCAGGTAAATACCTCGAAAGAAGACCTGCCGATGCTTGGTGTATATGCAGTGTACAGTGTGGCATCAGGGGATTTATCACTTCCTTATGCTGTTGAAAAGTGATGCAAAGCGTTATGCTGAGGCATTGAAAGATGGAGTTCAGTTCTTATGAGCTGAACTCCTTTCACAAAGTAATTAGGATTGCTAACTTTGAAATATGGCAAATTCCTTTGACCCCAAGAATCAAGTAATAGATCTGACCAGCAAGATTGTCGTTGGGGTAGAGCGACTTTCTGAAGTGCTTCGAGTGCTGCTTTGGGAGAAGTCAAAAGAAACAGGACTTAGTCCCATTCAGATTCAGCTCCTTCTATTTATTCGACATCACGATTCCTCGCTGGCCAATGTCAGCCATCTATCCAAAGAGTTTAACCTCAAGAAACCAACAATTAGCGATGCGATTAAAGTTTTACATGAGAAGAAACTGATCGAGAAAGAAAAAGGTGAGGATGCCCGGGGCTATACTATTCTACTTTCTCCTTCAGGCAGAAGGTTGGTAGATACGCTACAAGGTTTTGAAGCTCCCTTAAGAGAGAGTATTGATACACTCGACAAACATGCACAAGAAGAGTTATATACAGGCCTGGTAAAAATGATTTTCGGATTAAATCAATCCCGCATCATCGATGTGCAGCGAACATGCTTTGGCTGTAGTTTTTATGAAAAACAAGATGACGGTCACTTCTGCCAATTCATCAAAAAGCAACTTTCTGATAGCGAAATAAGGCTGGATTGCGAAGACTTCAAGGCACTAGCACATTAATATGGTAAGGTTCTTGTTTCACCTTCACTAAATTTAGATTATGAAAGTACTCACTATTCTTATCGTATTCTTGATGGGCGCCTGTGGAGGAGGCAGTCCGGACTCAAGCACGGAAAGCTACGAAGCAGCGCCTATGTTGGAAGAAATGGATGTTGCCGAAAGCTCCATTCGCAAAGTGTCTGATGCTCCGATCACCCAACAACCAAAACAAGACTTTCAAAAGAAAGTCATCAAAACCGGAGGTCTCTCCTATAGCGTAGAAAGCACTAAAGAAGAGTATACTCGGATCAATGCCCTGCTGGAAAAGTATGACGCTTACATTAGTTCGGAGAATGAAAACAAGGGTTATGATCGCATCAACTACAACATAAGTATCAAAGTGCCACCACAGAATTTTGATCCGTTGATTTCGGACCTGACCCAGGACAAACGATTGGACAATCGCTGGGTGAATACTGACGATGTGACCGAACGCTATTATGATTTGCAATCACGCATTGCAAATAAGAAGAAATTGGAGGAGCGCTATCAGGAAATCCTGAAGAAAGCCAACAATGTTCGTGACATTCTGGAAGTTGAGCGAAATCTCAATCAGGTGCGCTCAGAGATCGAGTCGCTCCAAGGTCAGTTCAAGTTACTAAGCCACCGAATCAACTTCAGCACGGTAGATATCTCTTTTTATGAGCTTATTCCGTATGAATTGGACCAGGAACAACGTCCGGGATTGGGCACTAGGTTGCTCAATTCTATTTCTGCAGGCTGGCAGGGCTTTCTCACATTTACGGTTTATCTGCTAGCTCTTTGGCCATTCGGATTGTTGGCTGTAGGTGTTGTTTGGGTCGTGAGAAAAATACGAGCAAAGAGAAAACAGCAGAAATAGTTAGCAACCTTTTCGAATCAAATTCCGTATTTGTATACTTCGATTAAATCAATTCCTACATATATAGAGTTTGATTAATTATGAAAGGAACAAATCTCGGCGAATTTGAAGAGCTGTTGTTATTGACCGTAGCAAGTTTATATCCTGAAGCATATGGAGTAGCCATACGGGAAGAATTAAAGTCAACGACAGGAAGAGCAGTTGTGATGGGAGCGATCCATTCCAGCTTAAACAGGCTGGTTGAGAAAGGGTTTCTGTCTGCAGAGCTGGCACCAGGCACACATCCTCGGGGCGGTCGCAGAAAGCGTCTTTTTACGCTAACGCACTCCGGTAAAGAAGCCTTGGAGCACAATCGCTCACTTCGTAATTCTTTGTGGGATAAAATCCCTCAATTGTCTTGGAATAATGTGAAGTATGAGGCCACCTAGGAATCATGAACCACCCAAACTTGGCATTCGAATTCTTCGATGGTTTTGCAAAAAAGACCTATTCGAAGAAATCGAAGGTGATCTATACGAATACTTTCAAATCTATAATCGGCAACACCCTGGGTGGAAAGCAAAAATTTTCTATTGGATACATCTATTCAGCTTCTTTCGCAGATATGCCGTGAAGAATGAAAGCAACAACTCAAAATATAGCATCATGTTAATTAATCACATCAAATTTGCGCTGAGATATCTCAAGAAGCATCCTTCAAGCACAGCATTAAACATTCTTAGTTTGTCTACAGGAATAGCATGCTTTCTGTTCATTTTTCTGTTTATAGAAGGTGAATTCAGTTTTGATAAATATCATAAGGATTCCGACCGAATTCATCGTGTTGCCATTGATTTTATGAGCAATGGTCAGCGCATTCCAGATGCAACAACACCACCAGCGCTAGCTCCTGCAATTAAAGCCAATTTCCCTGAAGTAGAGGAAGCCACTCGGATATTCCCTACGTGGGGAGGTAAATTTTTGATGGGTGTAACTAGCGAACGCCAGTTTTATGAACAAGAAGTATATCGAGTAGATGCCAACTTCCTAAAAGTATTTACCTATGAGGCTCTTAAGGGAAATCCAGATGAAATGCTGAGCGACCCTTCTAACATCGTATTGACTGAAAGTATGGCCTCAAAATACTTTGGTGAGGAAGATCCCATGGGAAAGGAAATTACCTTGTTCAACAGAAACAATCAAAAGAAAATAGTAACCGGAGTAATCAATGATGTTCCGTTTAACTCCCATTTTCGCTTTGACTTTCTAATTCCACTTCACTTTGAAGATCGTAACATTGATGAAATGTGGGGTTGGTACAATTACTACACATATGTTAAGCTCAAAGAAGATACTGAAGTGGCAAATTTTGAAGAAAAACTTCAACCACTTTATCTCTCGAGTAACGCTGGGGACTCAATTAACCCAAATATTGCCTACTCCCAACCACTGACCGATATCCATTTGAATTCGGCACTTAAGTGGGAATTAGGGTCAAACAATAACATGAGTAATATTCGGATATTTATATCCATCGGGATGTTCATCTTGCTGATATCGATGATTAATTATCTAAATCTTACCGTTGGACATATTTCTCAGAGAAACAAGGAAGCAGGTGTGCGAAAAACTTTTGGAGCAAATAGATCAACTTTGGTAAGTCAATTTGTCGTAGAAGCCATCACGATTATCTTGATTTCCCTGGTTATTGGAACATTGCTTACAGAGTTGGTGGTTTCAAAAATGGACTCATTGTTTGGACGAGAAATATCATTATTAGATACTTCCAATCTGACTGTTGTATTGGTGTTATCGCTTGTAACCTTAGGTTTAGGCATATTGGCAGGAGTATACCCTGCTCTGCGTTTTGCTTCAATGGGTGATATAAAGAAAATCATAAGCCATAAACGAGGTAAAACGCTGGATTTAAAGCGTATCCTGCTTGTTGCACAGTTTGCTATTTCAACGCTTATGATCGTTGGCACAATGGTCGTTTATAAACAACTCAATTATTTTAAAAATTCTGATAAAGGCTTCAATTCAGATCAAGTCCTTATTGTGGAGAATGCTCGCTCTACAGCTAACCAACAAGTTCTAAAGGATAAATTAAGCAACTTGCCTTTTGTAACCTCAGCCGGATTTAGCGATGGAATTGTTGGCGACTTAAATTGGACATTCACCATTGGATATCCGGATCAATTTTTAATGAATTATGCAGTCGTAAGTCCAGACTATATTGAAACCATGGAGTTTGAGTTTCTAGCGGGCCGAAACTTTGATTCATCGATCGAGACGGATGCCACTGGAATGAACTTTATAGTGAATGAATCAGGCATGAGGGAACTGAATGTGACGCTTGATCAGGTGGGAGAGTCAATAGTTGTAGGTAATGAGGGTGATAGCTTAATTTATGGGAAGATTATTGGTGTAATAAAGGATTTCCATTATTCAAACTTCAAATCCGAAATAAAGCCATACTCTTTTTTCTTTAGAGAAGAGGATAAAAACTATATGGCTATCCGAATGAATTCGAGCAATACACTTGATAATCTGGAAAAGCTGGAAAGTGAATGGAATGAATTGGCGGTAGGAGTTCCATTTGAAAGTTATTTTTTAGACCAGTCGTTTTCAAATCTTCACAAAACCGAAGAGCGTCTATCCAGAGTCATGTTGGCTTTGACCGGCCTTTCTATATTTATTGCATTCGTTGGCATGCTTGCCATTGTGAATATTGTTGTAAAAAGTCGGTTGAAAGAGGTGGCTGTTCGAAAGGCACTTGGTGCTACGACCGAGCAAGTAGTTAGTATGTTTTCTAAGAAATTCATTTTGCTGGTCGTTATAGCTAATGCCATTGGTTTACCACTCGCTTATTTCGCAATGCGCACATGGCTTTCAGATTTTGCGTACCGCACTTCTATAGATTTTAGGCTATTTGTTTTGGCATTTGTTGCTACATCATTAATGGCTTTTATCATTGTTGGAACCCGTTCATTTAAAGCGGCAACAGATGATCTTTCACAACGACTTAACGACGAATAAATATTATGATGTATTTTCGGCGATGTGAAACCCAACATACGAGTAGGATATGGATATGATGTGCACGCGCTTGCCGAGGGCGTGGATTTTTGGATTGGAGGAATCAAAGTTCCACACACACATGGAGCTTATGGACATTCAGATGCAGATGTGCTGATCCATGTCATCTGTGATGCACTTTTGGGAGCAGCAAACATGCGAGATATCGGGTTTCATTTTTCAGATAAAGACCCTCAATACAAAGGGATCGATAGTAAAATCCTCTTAAAAGAGGTGGTAAAAATCATAGGAGAGAAAGGGTATAAAGTTGGCAATGTCGATTCCACTGTCTGCCTGGAGATGCCAAAACTAAACCCTCACATTCCGGAGATGAAAAAGTGTCTTTCAACGGTAATGCGTGTGGATGAAGACGACATTTCCATCAAAGCTACCACGACCGAAAAACTTGGATTTGTAGGCAAAGAGGAGGGCGTGGCGGCTCATGCAACCGTTTTGATTTACAAGGATTAGCCCGTTGTTTTACACGGATCGCTCGATTACTTCCTCAGACGTCAAACCATATAGCGGTGGTGTCTTTACTCCCAACATTCCGAGATAAACATACAACTGCCCTCTATGATGCACTTCATGTTCTACCAAAGCCCTTAGCCATTTCCAAACGGTGATATCAATGCCGCCGGGAGTTTTGCATTTCTTTTGCATGTCCTCCTTTGTCAGTCGCTCAAACACCTCCCTGGATTCCTTTTGCATTTGTAGATAAAACTCAACTGTTGCCTCTTTGCCTTCAGCTAATTCCATTCCACATCCCTGATATTTTGAAGGTCTTTGCTGCACATTTTCTACATACATAAATCGCTCGATAGCTGCCAGATGTCTTATTTGGTCTCCGATGGTGAATTTCCCTTCCCGATAAGCCCACTCTATCTTATCTTCTGGGATAAAGTCGAATAATCTTTGTGTTCTTGCTTTTACTTTGTCCAGGTATTTAACAAAGGACTGACCGTCGTGTATTTCCATTGCAGTAGTTTTAAAAAATTAAGATAGCACATGATCAAGATCATTACTACCGAAGATGGTTCTCACAGCCTTTTTGATGAGGAGCTAAACGAAACCTACCACTCAACAAGAGGAGCCAGAGGAGAATCCATGCATGTGTTTATACGAGAAGGACTGGAGTATTGGTTATCCCACAATCAAGCTGATGAAATCAAGATTCTCGAGATAGGACTGGGAACGGGTTTGAATGCCTTCCTTACTGCTCAGTATTCAGGAACACAGGAGACCAAAGTTCATTTCACATCATTGGAGCCATTTCCAATTGGAAAGGAGATTTATAAGAACTTAAACTTTTACCAATCTGTGGAAGAGAAGCAATTACTTCTCAAGATTCATGAAAGTGAATGGGAAAAAGAATTTGACTTGTCTCATTCATTCAAGCTGCGTAAAACCATGGCTAAACTGGAAGATTTTGAGTCATCGCAGTTGTTCCACATTATTTACTTTGATGCGTTTGCGCCAAGCAAACAGCCTGAAGTATGGTCGTTAGATAATCTAAAGAAATGCTGCTCACTATTAGAAAACGACGGAATACTTACAACATATTGTGCTCAGGGGCAATTCAAACGAAACCTGGCGCAAGCTGGATTTGATGTGGAGACGCTACAGGGTGCCATGGGAAAGAAAGAGATGGTAAGAGGCAGATGTAAATAGGTTAGATAATGGGAATCATGGAAAAATGCTATATTTAATAGGTCCACCATCAACCTATTTTCATGAGCACTTTCCAAACACCTTTAGACGCCTTCCAACATTGGTTAAATAAAGACCCTGACTTCATTTTTCTTCGACAACCGATCAATCGAAAGTTCATTGAATATTCTCGTCAGGATGCGTACAATCAGGCTATTGCTATAGCAGCGTCTCTCCACGGTATGGGATTAAAGCCGGGTGATCACGTGGCACTGCTTTCCAAAAACTGTGCACATTGGTTTATGGCAGATCTTGCCATTATGCTGGGTGGATTTGTCTCAGTCCCACTTTACCCTACACTTGACAAGGATTCTATCAATGAGATCTTAGTGCACAGTGAGTCAAAGGCTGTTATAATTGGCAAGCTGGATGACTATTCAAAACAAAAAGCGGGCATTCCAAAGGATATTCAACGCATTGGAGTTGAACTATACGGGGTGGAGGAGCAACGCTCATGGGAAACCTTGATCAAAGAAGATCACAGCAGTTTCGATCCACCCGGACTGAATCCGGATGAATTAATTACAATCATGTACACCTCGGGTACGACAGGCAATCCAAAAGGTGTCATGCATAAGGTAAGCTCATTTAACCTGATGGGAAACATTACCCAGCCAACTTTGCATGTGCCGGATAATTGCACGTATTTCTCATACCTCCCATTATCGCATATCGCCGAGCGCATTGGCATTGAAATCGTTTCTTTCTATTGTGGAGGATGTGTTAGCTTCCCTGAGTCCCTGGATACTTTTGCAGAAGATTTAGCCAATGTGAAGCCTGTGTTCTTTGTAGCAGTACCAAGGATCTGGCAAAAATTTCAAGAGAAAATCTTAGAGAAATTCACTCAAAAGAAATTAGATACGCTAATCTCATTGCCGCTACTTGGCCGCATAGTGAAAAAGAAAATCCGTCAAAAATTGGGACTGAATAACGCTAAACTCTGCTATACCGGAGCCGCACCCATTGCAGTGAGTTTGCTGGAGTGGTATGATAAACTTGGGATAAATATTCTGCAGGGTTACGGAATGACAGAGGATTGCATTCTCTCTCATTTTAACATCATCGGTTCGAACAGATTTGGTTCGGTGGGTAAACCAATGCCCGGTACTACAGCCAGACTTTCTCCAGAAGGTGAAATACAAGTAAAAAGCGATGCGCTAATGGTTGGGTACTATAAAGAGCAAGCCAAAACAGACGAGGTATTTACCGAAGACGGATTCATAAAAACCGGAGATATCGGTGAGTATGATCATGATGGCTACTTATCTATTACCGGGAGGATTAAAGATCAATTTAAAACCGATAAAGGCAAATATGTCACTCCATCTCAAATAGAGCTCAAGCTTTCAAAAAACACTGACATTGAGCAAATATGTGTGGTGGGCATGGGTATTGCTCAGCCGATCGCACTGATCGTTCCTTCAGAGACCGGAGAGGCAAAGGAAAAGCAGGCGTTCGAGGAGTCCATTTTGCAAACAATAGATGCAGTTAACCCAACCCTGATGAGTCATGAGAAGCTGTCCAAAGCAGTAATCATGAAAGAGCAGTGGACAGTGGACAATGGACTTATGACGCCATCACTCAAAGTAAGAAGGCCAAGAGTGGAAGCGATACATCAAGACATGTATAAGTCATGGTTTGATCGGGAGGAGAGACTGATTTATGAATAGAAACAACTGTATAGACAATTAAGTATCCAAATTTTCCAAAAGCTCTTCTGCCTCTTCTTTTAAAAAGCCAATCGTGCCTTTATGTGAGTGGTAAAGGTTACGTGTAGCTAGAATTAATGCCTGGATGTCCCGAATCATGTCCGGATTTTTATCCCTGAGCCAGGGATATTTATCAGTTGAAATTGATCGATCGCCACGTAGCGAGTTTGAAATAACCCAATAGTCATTATATACCGGATTCACCATCATTGTTCGGAGTTGTTGATTATCTCTTTCAATATAGGTGCTCCACTTTCTTACGTCACGATAGTAATTGATTATTTGAGCTCTCAGCTCTTTATCATCCATGGAATACAGACGACCCGTATTTAGCATTTCTTCATAGGTAGTGAGGTTGGACTCAACCAAAAAGAAATTGATCAGGTGAACCGAAATCATGGAAAGCCGATCATCTTCACTATTCAGTTTATTAAACAATTCAAGCACAGAGTCACATTTGATTACCCGATCTTCCAATCGATAATCCAGATATTCAAACCGTTTGATATCGCTTTTTACATCTTCTATCAACCGATTGATTGTCAGCTTTTGGGTATTAGAATCGATCCTGTTTTCATTCCAGTTATTCAACAGGAAAGCTCCTAGAATACCTATGGTGATCACGAGTACCTCAAGGAAATACTCCGACCATTTTTGTTTGAGTGTGGATAAAAGCTTCTTCATTTCAGTGACAATGTGATTCTAAAGTAATTAAAACCACATTACTTTTTAAGAGCTCCTGTTTTCTCATCTATAAAGATTGTCTAATCGGCATCAAATATCGGCATCATGAAGCTCCGCTCATAGCTGACAATACACTTGGTTTCTTGCGCATGTGTATATGCTGCCTGGCAGGCTGAATCATCCACACTTTCCTCCCTGTATATTTCATATGCCGCCAGGGAATCGAAGCTAAATAAGGATACTGCAATGTTATTGGCTCCTTCATGTGGGAGAAAGTAGCCGTGATGCGTCCCACCAAATTTGTTCACCAGAGGGATCCACATTTTGGCGTATGCTTCAAAGGCCGGAAGCTTATCCGCATCGACGATGTATTTGATGTAGCAGGTAATCATGGTTGTCATTTTCCTCAAAAGTCAGGAATAGAAGTCGGTCTAAAAAAGCAAACGAGTGAAAAATGTGAATGAGTAAAATGAGATTCTCTCATCTGCTCGGCTGCAACTTTTATTTACAAATATGAGTATTATCATGTATAATATTTACATTTATGAGGAATAATCGAGAATCAGCTCAGATCAATCTGAGATTCTAAATCATAAAACAATGAAAGGAAACAACCTGGGAGAATTTGAAGAACTAATTTTACTTGCTGTTGCATCATTGGAAAAGGAAGCTTACGCAGTATCAGTGAAGGAAGAGTTGGAAAAAAGAGCCAACCGAGTCACCAATATCAGCGCCATCCATTCCTCACTATACAGGCTGGAGGATAAGGGCTATCTCACCTCAGAGTTTGGCGGAGCTACACAAAAGCGTGGAGGTAAGAAGAAGCGCTACTTTCAAGTAACAAATGCAGGTTTTGCGGTTTTGAAAGAGGCGAAGAAATTGAAAGAAGATTTCTACAAAACCATTCCACAACTAGCCATTATCAGAATCTGATTTGTCTTCGGAGCAAAACCATATTAACCCTCCCAAGGTGGCAGAAAAGCTGCTGCGATTCATTTACGATGACCAGCTGCTCGATGATATTCTCGGAGATTTACAGGAAATATTTCACGATCGCGTAGAAAGCAAAGGACTATTCAGGGCGCAATTGCACTATTTCAAAGATGCATTCTTATCGATCCGCAATTACGATTTACGAAGAAAACGAAAGGTCATTCACAATAACTCAATCCCAATGTTAAAGAACTACATCAAAACCACGTTCCGTACACTTGCAAAAAACCAGGTATACTCTGCACTTAATATCCTGGGCTTGGCCTTAGGTATTGCAGCATGCTTATTCATTGCCCAGTACGTGGCTTATGAGTACAGTTACGATAAGTTTCACTCGAACCACGAAAATCTCTATCGCGTCAAGTACATGGTGTACCGGGGAGGCGATCTCGACATTGATTGTGCTGCAGCTGTTCCGCGCGTAGGGCCGTTTATGAAAGAAAACATGCCCGAAGTGGTGGACTTTGCACGGGCGTTTCCTATGTCTGCGGTATTCGAAAAGGACAACATTCAGTTTCGGGAAAAGCGGGTACAAATAGCAGACCCTTCATTTCTGAAAATCTTTGATTACCCATTACTTTATGGAGACAGTGAAACCGTTTTGGAAGGACCAAATAAGGTGGTAATCACAGAATCTGTCGCCAACAAGTATTTTGGAAGAACAGATGTGGTAGGTGAGAACATAATGCTCTACACCTGGATAGAAAAAACACTGGAAATCACCGGAGTAACTGCCGATGTTCCGGAAAACTCCCATTTGAAATACAACTTTCTGATCTCTTACGAGACACTAAACCAGGAAACCAGAAATGATGATGGAACAGCATCATCCGAAACAGCCTGGGGTTGGTATGATTTCAACACGTACGTTTTGCTAAAAGAGGGCACTGACCCAAAAGCATTTGACGAAAAATTTGCTGAAGTACTTTATGCAGAACGAGGAGAAGATTTTGAAAAGTATGATTTCAGAGCAGATTTTCCCCTGCAGCCGATCATCGACATTCACTTGTATTCAAACTTGCTGCAAGAGTCAGAACCTACAGAACAAGGAGATGGTGACACGGTATTTTTCTTAAGTATCATTGCTGCGTTCATTCTCATCATAGCCTGGATTAATTATATCAATCTTTCCACAGCCAAATCGCTAGAGCGAGCCAAAGAAGTTGGTGTACGAAAGTCAATGGGAGCGTATCGTAAGCAGCTGGTCAATCAGTTTTTGACCGAAGCATTCGTTTTGAATTTCATTGCCTTAGCTCTTGCAGTTGTCGTGGTAATTGTTACAACTCCTTTTTTTAACCAGCTGATCGATTCCCAATTGAGTCGGGCCTTTTTCCTACAGCCAAAATTTTGGTTGGCCGTACTGGGCATTTATATAATTGGTTCATTTCTCTCTGGCTTGTATCCGGCATTTATCCTATCATCATTCCGTCCCATCCAGGTGCTTAAGGGGAAAATGACTACAAATAAGTCAGGCATCTTGCTAAGACGTATTTTGGTGGTTTTCCAATTTGCGGCCTCTGTTACTTTGATTGCAGGAACAATCATTGTTTATCAGCAGCTGAGCCACATGAAAAATCTTGATGTTGGATTTGATATGACGGACACTATGGTGATCAGAGGACCGGAAGTATTTGCAGTTGACTCACTATTTGGAATAACATTGAAGTCCTTTGAAAATGAGCTAAAAAACAGTTCCAATATCAAGGCTGTGACCAATAGCTCCAACGTACCTGGCGACGAAATTTTCTGGACGAGAAGTCTTAGAAAAGTAGAAGATACCCGTGACAAAGACTTTATTGTCTACCTGGTAGGTGTGGATCAGGACTACTTCCCAACCTACGACATTGAGTTTCTGGCCGGCAGAAATTATGATAAAAGCTTTACCACTGATACAGCCAACATCATCATTAACAAAGCCACTATGGAGTCGCTCAAGATAGCTTCTCCGGAAGAGGCAATCGGACAAAAAGTAAGACACTCAGGAGTCAACCGAACGATCATTGGCGTAGTAGATAATTACAACCAACAATCTGTCAAGAACAATATCAATCCTTTGATATTTCCATTGGCTGAGAGTGCGTCCTCGTACATCACACTGAAGTTGAATACGGATGATTATCAGACCGCTTTTGAGGAAAGCAAAGCTGTTTTTGATGACTTCTTTCCGGGGAATCCTTATGACACCTTCTTCCTTGATGAGTTCTACAATAAGCAATATGCTAACGAACAGAATTTCAGTCGGGCATTTACACTGTTTGCCCTTTTCGCAATTATTGTTGCATGCCTGGGTCTTTTTGGACTTACATCTTTTACAGCACTTCAACGAACCAAAGAAATTGGTATCCGAAAAGTATTGGGTGCAGATGTAACACAGTTGGTCATGATTTTGTCAAAAGAATTCCTAATCCTGGTTGTAATCGCCAATGTAATCTCATGGCCAATCGTATATCTGATCATGGATGGATGGCTGGATAACTTTACAAGTCGCATCAGTATAGGACTTTCAGTTTTTCTTATTTCCGCGATGCTCGTAATACTTATCGCATTAATAGCTGTTGGCAATAAAACCCTCTCTATAGCCAAAACCAATCCCGTCAAGGCGCTGAGATACGAGTAAAAATTTTGTTCAATGTTTCTATTTTTAGGGCATGAGAATATTTGTTTTATGTTTCTTCATCTCGTCATTCACTGTTGCTCAACAAAAGCTGATAGATAAACGAGATGGGATTGAATATGACATCACAAAACTTGGCAACTTATACTGGATGATGGAGAACCTTCGCTATGAGGCGTCAGGTTCTTTGTGCCTGGAGGATTGTGATCAAATTAGATTTTATGATTTTAATTATCTGAAGCGTACGTGTCCTGAGGGCTGGCGACTGCCAACCATGAGCGAGTGGGATTTATTTACGCAATCATTCGCCACCGCACAAACAGCCAGGATGATGGAAGGGAATAAGAAATTGTACCGTGTTGATTTTTTAGACAGATACAACATTTTTGAAAACAATGTGCTAAATATCCAGCCTTATGGAAGAATGGAAGGAGGAGCCTTAGGAAAGGGAAATTTTATTGATTTCTGGGCTGTAAATCCCCAAACAAAAGATGAGCGATTCCATATGCATTTAACACCTTATTCGATTGTGGGCCATGGCCATAAACACCACCTGAAAACCAACGATCCGGAAGAATTCAGACTATTTCCAGTGAGGTGTGTTTGCGAGACTGAAAAGCTAGAAACCAATTAAAAAGGGATGGCCAATGCCATCCCAGCCTATTAACAAAATACCTATTGAAATAAAGGAAAATTTATTTGATGCTAATGCCATCAGTATTTTTAATTCTACCTGTGATTAACCACCCTCCAAAATCTTCAGAGACGGCCATCAAGAGTTCATTTTTACCTTTTTTCAGATTTAAATAGATGCCATCAAATAGACCTACAGTGCCGAGGTATCGATAGTCTCTGCTCCGCCATTTATTGTTACCCCAGTAAATGGGGTTTCCATTTAGAATAGCTACCACCCGATCGCTATAGCCAAACTCAAACAACTTAATTTGATCTTTGTCTGAAGTAATTGTGACTTTGGCAAACACGGTATTTCCGGCTGAACCATCTCTCAGGTTTTGGATTCTGGAAATATTGACGGCTGTTCCTTCTTCTACTTGAATTTTCCCTTGCCATTTTCTACTACTAATTAGTTCCTGTGTTTCATTTGGATCTTCTAGTAGTTTCTCTTCAAACATATCAGAGATGGTCCACTCGCTTATGATATCTTTTAGCGGCTCTCTCTCTTTCGGTGAAAAGTCAACCAGAGAAGGAGCTTCATGAGATACCTTAATATCCGCTATGTGTATTCCTGAGCGATTTCCTCCTCTTAAGGCTATCACTCCCTTTTTTGGTTTGTGATACAACTCCCAGGAATGATTGGGACTTTTGCTATAATCCAGAAATACTTGAGCCTTATTGTCATTGATCAAAAGTTTTACATGCGTCCAGTCATCAAATTTGTACTCGTAAGGGAATGAATACTTTTCTCCGAAAAATAGCTGCCAAGGAGTGATATTCTTGACCAAAGGTGCAGCCTGGTTTGCGTCCGGTTTGCCGGAAAGGTGCGGGCGGACAAAAAATTGTTCAGCATCACCGGTTTCGAACTGACCTCTGAAGTAAACACCAGGAAAACATTGTTCTGCTTTTAAGAACAGGTCAAATTCAATTGTACCATTTAAAAACTCTGTATCCTTGAGAGTAATACTGCCCGCCTGTAAATAGATGGCATCCTTGCCTTTATAACTTTCGATCACATATGATCGCGCCTGGATATCCCAGTTCGACGTGTCAATTGGGATCATTTGAGCATTAGCTCCCACGCAGTATAATAGGAGCACTATCGTAAGTGTTAATTGTGTTTTCATATTGCAACCTTACGCCGGAGAGCCTCATAGGTCCATCCATTTTCGCTTCATCTTCGTTCAAACCCATTCAGAGTTGTTCAGGTAACAGATCTTTTAGACATTTGATCATGGCTGAGAAATTTTCAGAGCAGGACTTGAAGCGGCTGCAAGTCGAAATAGAAAACCAACTTGGTTGGGATAATGCAAATAGCTGGCATAGTTCCATGTTTGATGAGCTATCCACCAAGGTATTTGAAGGAACTCAGGTGATGCTGAGCGTTCCAACGCTTAAACGATTTTTTGGAGTAGTAAAGCACAGCGGAGCACCAAGTGTCACCACATTAGACGCACTTTCTAGGTTTGTTGGAAAGGCAAACTGGCGAGAGTTTAAGCAGACTGAAACCACTTCGAAACCGAAAGTCTTAAAGAAGACAAGAAAATCAGCGTATGTCACGATCGGTTTTATCCTGGCCCTAGTCACCATTAGCCTAATCGGAAATAAGAGACCAGAGGTTGTCATTAATTTATCTGAATTTACTTTTTCGAGCAAAGTGCTAAGCGCCGAATACCCAAACTCTGTTGTATTCGATTTTTCAGTGCCTCAATCATTGCGGGTGGACAGTCTCAAAATTCAGCAGTATTGGGACCCAACCAAAACCATTGATATCTCAAAGGAACAAACTCAAGCCACAGGTATTTACTATTTTCCCGGATACTTTGAAGCTAAGCTTCTGGTGGATGGTCAGGTTGCTAAAGCGCACGATCTGTTTTTGAAAAGCAACGGTTGGCTGGGAATGGTCGAATATGATCCCATACCTAAATACTTTAAGCCAATCGTATACGGAGATTCAGCAGTTTCTTTTCCAAAAAGCATCATCGAAGAAGTACAGTCTCTTGAACAACCAGTGGAGTCCTCTTTTCACTTTATTGATGATTTAGGAAACGTTTCTGGCGACAATTTCCAATTGACAACTACCATTCAAAATTCGTTTGATGACCGCTGGGCAGTCTGTCAAACAGTTAAAATGTATTTCATTGGCACGGATGGAGCGATGATCATTCCCTTTTCCAAAATCGGATGTAGCTCAGACAATAATCTGATGCTTAATGATGTATATCTAAGAGGAAAAGAAAACGATCTCTCAGCTCTGAGTGCAGATTTCACCGAACCTGTTAGACTATCCATTAAGATAGAAAACATGCAAATCACAATTTCAATAGACGGCAATGAAGCTTTCAGCCAAGAGTACAATGCTACGATGGGAAACCTGGTGGGCTTGAGGTACAAGTTCTTGGGATTGGGAGAAGTGCTGGACTATTCAATCAACGATCAAAGCAATAATCCAATCGAGCTTTTAGCTCCTTAAACTTTCAAAATGAAATCTATATTCTACCCTTTTATTGGTAATTGCCGTGTTGGCCGAGATTTTACAAGTTATCAGTATCTGGGATGGAAATCGCTATCCATGTTCTGGAGATGGAAAGTTAAAAATATCCACTTACTAAGGCCTTTTTAGGAGAATGAACCACATTGAACGAGCTTGAATCTGTATCAAACTTACTGCCGGGGATCAAGCTCGTAGATTGAGCTAAACAAAAATTCAATCGCATGAAGTTCTATGCTATTCTCTTATCAACTGTACTTATTGGCGGATCATGTATTTCCACAGCACAAGACGTGGGCGGGAAGACCTTGGTAAGCCAATCCAGAACCACAACAGCAAACATTGGCAATTGTGATATTGTCATTAAATACCATAGCCCTTCCGTAAATGGGAGAAAAATATTTGGCGGAATTGTTCCATTTGATTTCGTAGTAGATGGTGTTGAATATCCATGGAGGGCCGGATCCAATCAACGAACCACTATCGACTTTAGCAAACCTGTGGAAATCGAAGGACAGAAGCTCGACTCTGGTTCTTACGGATTTCTGGTACTGGTTTCTGAGAAAGAGTGGACACTCATCTTTTCTTCAGGTAAAAGTTGGGGAGCCTTCAATTATGACAAAAGCAATGATGTCATCAGAGTGCCTGTCAAAACGAAAAAAGTACCATTTCAGGAATGGCCGAGCTACGAGTTTGTCAATCCGGGCACTGAAGCCGTAGACATTCAGCTGCGCTGGGAGGAAACTGCAGTTTCGTTCAGTGTAAAAACGGACGCACTGCAAAACATGATCTCTGATTTGCTGGCCAAGGAAGAAAAGAAAGCTTCCGACTATCAAGAACTATTCGTTCGAACACTTGATAAAGACCCGAGCAACAAGCAGGACGCGATGAAATACTTAGAAAAGTCTTTTACCAAACTACCAGATATCGAGAATGAGTATTTGCGTCAGGCCTATGCGTTCAATTACAAAATACTTAAGTCTGAAATGCTTCTGGAAGATGGCAAGAAAAAGGAAGCAGAAAAATTGAGAACAGAGGCTCTCGCCAGTGCGAACGGATTCAACATATACTACTACGCCTTGCGGAAATACACCGTGGAAGGTAAGAAAAAGGAGGCATTAGAAGTTTTGAAGCAACAGGTAAAAGTGAACCCTGACAATTTTCAAAACCACTTTGCTTTTGGGGAGTATTACCTAAAAGAAGGAAATCAACAAAAAGCCATGGAGCATTTTAAGAAAGCCTACGATATGACACTAGAACAAGAAAGCCGATGGGTAAACTATGCGAGGTATTTATACCTTCAGAATAAGTTAGTACTAGAAAACAACTGAGTTCCTATTCGATAAAAAACTGATGCTGTTTCAGCTTTTTCTCATACGCAACACCGTTTGGTCCGCTCCCTCCATGAAATATTCTTTTATAGTAGAGAAACCAGACTTTTCATAAAATGGCTTGCCGATTTTATTGTCTTTAAATACTTCAACTTCAAGCTCACTATGAAATTGATTGATATGTTTGACTAGCGCTGTTCCAATCCCCTTTGAATGAGATTTAGGATCAACAAACAGTCCTCCAATTTCATTGTCAATCATGGATATAAATCCGACAATTTCATCTGATTCTTCATAAACCCAAGTATCAGAATTCGGCAAATATTTTTCAGTCATCATTTGCTTCACCATTGCTTGAAAGTCAGCACTTAAAAAAGGATGTGCCAACAGAGAAGCATCCTCCCAAATGGCTAGAAGAGCTGGGATTTCACTTTCGTTATATTTTCTGATCATACTTAAAGGCTTTTATATTTTGATAATAATTGTTCCTTGATTTCCTGAAGAGGATAGTCATCAAAAACAGACAAGTAGCTGAGCGCTATGCCATCCAATTCAGCAATAAACATGAAACTTAAGGTCTTACTTTTCTGACCATCGATCTGATCAAAAATCTTCTTAACCGACGCAAAAAGAATCGCAGATCGCTCCTTGATTTGAGTTTGTAGAAACTCTCTGGTAGAAGGTTGAAACATGACGTTCAGGTTAAGTCTTAAAATCACTGCATCTTTTTCAAGCTGGGAAAAGAAATTTTCAATGATTAAAAGCAATTGATTTGAAGGACTCTCATTGTCTGCTGCCGAGCTCACGTTCTTCATTTGCTCTGTGGTGTCACTAAAGATGTTCTCTAAAATTTCATTCTTCGATTGAAAGTGATGATAGACTAATCCTTTAGAAACATTTGCAGCAATACAGATTTCACTCATGGAAGTTTTTTCAAACCCCTTCTCGCTAAAGAGAGATGTAGCGGCTTTGATCACTTGCTGTTTTTTATTCATAAACCGACCGTTCGGTCTGTAAGATAATCAAATTTATGGAATCAGCATATTTTTATATTCAACATTACCCAATCAACTAATTTGCCAATCACTAAATTTACCTCATGTCCGAAAAGAAACTCTTCCTGCTTGATGCATTTGCCCTGATCTACCGTGCGCACTTTGCCATGAGCCAAAACCCTCGATTAACCACCAATGGCATCAATACAGGAGCTATTCTCGGCTTCACTAATTCACTGTTAGAAATAATAACCAAGGAAAAACCCTCTCACATAGGTGTGGCATTCGATACACATGCGCCAACATTTCGCCACGAATCTTATAAAGAATACAAAGCCACTCGTCAGGAACAACCTGAAGAAATTAAAGTAGCTATTCCATACTGCCTCAAGATTGTTGAAGGCTTCAATATCCCAATCCTAATGAAGGATGGCTATGAGGCTGATGACTTAATTGGTACCATCGCCAAAAAGGCAAGCAAGCAAGGCTTCAAGGTATACATGATGACGCCCGATAAGGATTTTGCTCAGCTGGTAGATGAAAACATTTCGCTTTTTAAGCCACGAAGAATGGGTAGCGGGGTGGACATTATGGGCATCCCGGAAGTGCTTGCCAAATTCGACATTGACAAGGTTGATCAAGTACGTGACGTACTGGGTTTAAAGGGAGATGCCGTAGACAATATTCCAGGTATTCCAGGCATTGGGGATAAAACAGCCTCAAAGCTTTTGAAAGAATATGGTTCAGTTCAAGGCATCATTGATCATGTAGATGAATTGAAAGGAGCATTGCAAAAACGCGTTCAGGAGCATGGTCAACAGGGCATTATGTCCAAAGAGCTGGCAACTATCAAAATTGATTCACCAGTTGACTTTAGTGAAGAAGACCTGAAATACGGCGATCCAAATGCGGACATCCTAAAGCCCATCTTTGATGAGTTGGAGTTTAAGACGATAGCACGACGGGTATTCCAGGAAGAGAACGATATAAAGAAAGGAGATACGCAGCAATTGGGACTCTTTGATGGTGGCGCAGCAACTCCAGAACCTGTCGATGATAAAGAGTCGATAGCGACATCCAAACATACCTACCATATGGTCGAGGGAGATGGCGCCATCAGTGCGTTGGTAGCCAAACTTAAATCGCAACAATCATTTTGCTTTGATACCGAAACAACCAGTCTCGAAACACGTGAAGCAAAACTCGTAGGAATAGCATTTGCAATAGAAAAAGGGGAAGCGTGGTATGTGCCCTGCTTTGATAATGCGCAGGAGGTAGCGGGTGCATTTAAGGACGTGCTTGAAGATGAAGGCATTCAGAAAATTGGCCAAAATTTGAAGTATGACATTCAGGTGATGCGGAATTATGGAGTACACGTAAACGGCTCCATTTTTGACACCATGCTGGCACACTTCCTTCTGGATTCTGAGTCAAACAACAGCATGGACTGGCTGGCAGACAAATTTTTGAATTACAAGACCATTTCCTTCGAAAGTATTGTCGGGCCAAAAGGGAAAAATCAAAAAACCATTGATCAGGTAGAAGTCGAAAAAGTGAAGGATTATGCCTGTGAAGATGCGGACATTACACTGCAGCTGAAGGAATTGCTGGAGAAAGATATTGTAGAGCGAAAACTTGAGAAGCTACTTCATGAAGTGGAAGAACCACTTTCATTTGTCTTGGCAGATATGGAGTATCAAGGTGTGAAAGTAGACACGGCAACCCTTGAAAAAATGTCAAAAGAGCTGGATGAAGAAACACGACGAGTGCAGAAAGAGATTTTTGATACAGCAGGTGTGGAGTTCAACATTGGCTCACCTAAGCAGCTGGGAGAAATTCTTTTTGAAAAACTCAAACTTGTAGAGAAACCCAAGAAAACCAAGACCGGACAATATGCAACGGGTGAAGATATTTTGTCCAAGTTGGCAGATGAGCATCAAATTGCCGCCCAGATTTTAGAGTTTCGCGAGTATCAAAAATTGAAGTCAACCTACGTAGACGCACTTCCGAAACTGATCAGTGAAGCAGATAATCGAATACATACAGATTACCGACAAACAGTTGCTGCTACCGGCCGACTGAGTTCTAATAATCCCAATTTGCAAAACATCCCAATTCGTACAGAAAAAGGACGTGAGATCAGAAAAGCATTTGTGGCTAAAGATGAGAACCACCTGATCATGGCGGCAGATTACTCCCAGATTGAACTTCGAATCATGGCGGCATTCTCAAAGGATGTAAGCATGATGCAGGCATTCAAAGATGGTCGGGATATCCATGCGACTACAGCTGCAAAGGTATTTGGTGTGGATGTAGATAATGTAGAACCAAACATGCGTCGAAAAGCCAAGGAGGTAAACTTCGGAATCATTTACGGAATCTCCGCTTACGGTCTTTCTCAAAACCTAAACATTGCCAGAGGAGAAGCGCAGGAAATCATCGATTCGTACTTCAAGGAATTCCCAAATGTGAAGAAGTATATGGACGAAACCATCGAAAAGGCGAAGAAGGATGAATATGTAGAAACCATACTTGGACGTAGACGGTACCTTCGAAACATCAACTCTAAGAACTTTACCATGCGAGGCTTTGACGAGCGCAATGCCATCAATGCACCAATTCAGGGAAGTGCAGCCGACATCATCAAAATCGCGATGATTGACATTCATAAATGGATGCAAGAGGAAAAATTAGCATCTACAATGATCATGCAAGTTCATGATGAACTTGTATTTGACATGCATAAAGACGAACAAGAACTATTGATGTCAAAAGTAGAGTCATTCATGAAAGAAGCACATCCATTGGAGGTGCCAATGGAAATCGGCATTGGCGTAGGAGACAACTGGCTCGAAGCTCATTAAGACCAATTAGATAAAACGGCCCAATTTTAATTTATTGCTCCGTTCCGATCAAAAAAACTGATCTTGTGCACCGTTAGTATACATTCTTTTTTGTGATTTAGACGATGGCCTCAACGTCTTTTGTTGACAATTATTTTTTTGATAAAATTCTAAACGTCAACAAATGAAAAAGAACCGAATAGTTTTCATATTGCTGCTTCTATTTAGCAGTTCGCTTGCCTGGGCGCAGCTGGCTTTGCAAAGTCACCTGCCCACCGCAAACGCCCAAAGCATCACTACAGATGCGAACATCACGATGACCTTCGATGCGAACATCGACGAAGTTACATTGGATGGTACTACCGTAGTAGTTTCTGGTAGCCAGACAGGCTTGATCGCCGGTACTTTCTCCGGCGGAGGCACCACTACCATTACCTTCAATCCCACGAATGATTTCTTTGCTGGTGAGCAAGTATATGTGACCATCACCCAGCAGCTGCTCAATGAGACCGGAGGTGCCTCCTTGGCAACACCCTATCACTTTACGTTTACCACCGCAAGTGCAGTTAGCCCGGAGGACCCCTCAGAATTTTCTGCATTTACCATCAGCTCCTCAGCAGACGGAGTAAGAGGTGTTTATGCCGCAGATATAGATGGCGATGGCGACATGGATGTGTTGTCCGCTTCGCAGAACAACGATCGTATTACATGGTTTGAGAATGATGGGAATGGGTTAAATCCAACATTCACCACCCATGATATTTCTACCACAGCCGATTTAGCAAGTAGTGTTTATGCCGCAGATATAGATGGCGATGGGGACATGGACGTGTTGTCAGCTTCGAGGAACGACGATCGAATTGCATGGTACGAAAACGATGGGAATGAGTCATTCACCACCCATGATATTTCTACCACAGCCGATTTAGCAAGTAGTGTTTATGCCGCAGATATAGATGGCGATGGCGACATGGATGTTTTGTCCGCTTCGCAGAGCGACGATCGAATTGCATGGTACGAAAATGATGGGAATGAGTCCTTTATCACCCATGATATTTCTACCACAGCCGATGGAGCAAATAGTGTTTATGCCGCAGATGTAGATGGCGATGGGGACATGGATGTGTTGTCCGCTTCGCAGAGCGACGATCGAATTGCATGGTACGAAAATGATGGGAATGAGTCCTTTACCACCCATGATATTTCTACCACAGCCGATTATGCAAGAAGTGTTTATGCCGCAGATATAGATGGCGATGGGGACATGGACGTGTTGTCAGCATCGTTTGTTGACGATCGTATTGCATGGTACGAAAATGATGGGAATGAGTCCTTTACCACCCATGATATTTCTACCACAGCCGCTGAGCCAACCAGTGTTTATGCCGCAGATATAGATGGCGATGGCGACATGGACGTGTTGTCAGCATCTTTTTTTGACGATCGTATTGCATGGTACGAAAATGATGGGAATGAGTCCTTTACCACCCATGATATTTCTACCACAGCCGATGGAGCAAATAGTGTTTATGCCGCAGATGTAGATGGCGATGGGGACATGGATGTGTTGTCCGCTTCGCAGAGCGACGATCGAATTGCATGGTATAAAAATGCCAGTATTACAGAAATTGTTTCAACAGTTCCCACCGCAAACGCCCAAAGCATCACTACAGATGCGAACATCACGATGACCTTCGATGCGAACATCGACGGAACTACATTGGATGGTACTACCGTAGTAGTTTCTGGTAGCCAGACAGGCTTGATCGCCGGTACTTTCTCCGGCGGAGGCACCACTACCATTACCTTCAATCCCACGAATGATTTCTTTGCTGGTGAGCAAGTATATGTGACCATCACCCAGCAGCTGCTCAATGAGACCGGAGGTGCCTTGGCAACACCCTATCACTTTACGTTTACCACCGCAAGTGCGGTTAGCCCGGAGGACCCCTCAGAATTTTCTGCATTTACCATCAGCTCCTCAGCAGACGGAGCAAGAGGTGTTTATGCCGCAGATATAGATGGCGATGGCGACATGGACGTGTTGTCTGCTTCTCAGACAGACGATCGTATTACATGGTTTGAGAATGATGGGAATGGGTTAAATCCAACATTCACCACCCATGATATTTCTACCACAGCCGATGGAGCATACAGTGTTCATGCAGTCGATGTAGATGGCGATGGCGACATGGACGTGTTGTCAGCATCTTTTTTTGACGATCGTATTGCATGGTACGAAAATGATGGGAATGAGTCCTTTACCACCCATGATATTTCTACCACAGCCGATGGAGCATTTGATATTTATGCCGCAGATATAGATGGCGATGGCGACATGGACGTGTTGTCTGCGTCTATCGGTGATGACCGAATTGCATGGTACGAAAATGATGGGAATGAGTCCTTTATCACCCATGATATTTCTACCACAGCAGACGGAGCAAGAGGTGTTTATGCCGCAGATATAGATGGCGATGGCGACATGGACGTGTTGTCTGCTTCTCAGCAGGATAATCGAATTGTTTGGTACGAAAACGATGGTAGTGAGTCATTCACCACCCATGATATTTCTACCACAGCCGCTGACCCAACCAGTGTTTATGCCGCAGATATAGATGGCGATGGCGACATGGACGTGTTGTCAGCATCGTTTGTTGACGATCGTATTGCATGGTACGAAAATGATGGGAATGAGTCCTTTACCACCCATGATATTTCTACCACAGCCGATGGAGCGAGCAGTGTCCATACAGCCGATGTTGATGGCGATGGCGACATGGACGTGTTGTCAGCATCGTTTGCTGACGATCGTATTGCATGGTACGAAAATGATGGGAATGAGTCCTTTACCACCCATGATATTTCTACCACAGCCGATGGAGCAGGCAGTGTTTATACAGCTGATATTGATGGTGATGGTGATCTAGATGTCATATCTGCATCATATTACAGCGACCGTATTGATTGGTATAAAAATGCCAGTATTACAGAAATTGTTTCAACAGTTCCCACCGCAACCGCCCAAAGCATCACTTCAGATGCGAACATCACGATGACCTTCGATGCGAACATCGACGGAACTACATTGGATGGAACTACCGTGGTAGTTTCTGGTAGCCAGACAGGCTTGATCGCCGGTACTTTCTCCGGCGGAGGCACCACTACCATTACCTTCAATCCCACGAATGATTTCTTTGCAGGTGAGCAAGTAGATGTGACCATCACCCAGCAGCTGCTCAATGAGACCGGAGGTGCCTTGGCAACACCCTATCACTTTACGTTTACCACCGCAAGTGCGGTTAGCCCGGAGAATCCTACGACTTTCATAGCAAATATCATCAGCTCCTCAGCAGACGGAGTAAGTAGTGTTTATGCAGCAGATATAGATGGCGATGGGGACATGGATGTGTTGTCCGCTTCGCAGTACAACGATCGTATTACATGGTTTGAGAATGATGGGAATGGGTTAAATCCAACATTCACCACCCATGATATTTCTACCACAGCCAATGGAGCATTTGATGTTTATGCTGCTGATGTAGATGGCGATGGCGACATGGACGTGTTGTCAGCATCTCTTATTGACGATCGTATTGCATGGTACGAAAATGATGGGAATGAGTCATTCACCACCCATGATATTTCTACCACAGCCGATGGAGTAAGAGGTGTTTATGCAGCTGATATAGATGGCGATGGCGACATGGACGTGTTGTCAGCATCTTTTATTGACGATCGTATTGCATGGTACGAAAATGATGGGAATGAGTCCTTTATCACCCATGATATTTCTACCACAGCCGATGCAGCAAGTAGTGTTTATGCAGCTGATATAGATGGCGATGGGGACATGGATGTGTTGTCCGCTTCGCAGACAGACGATCGTATTACATGGTTTGAGAATGATGGGAATGGGTTAAATCCAACATTCACCACCCATGATATTTCTACCACAGCCAATGGAGCATTTGATGTTTATGCTGCTGATGTAGATGGCGATGGCGACATGGACGTGTTATCAGCCTCATTAGGTGATGACCGTATTGCATGGTACGAAAATGATGGGAGTGAGTCATTCACCACCCATGATATTTCTACCACAGCCGATGGAGCATACAGTGTTCATGCAGTCGATGTAGATGGCGATGGCGACATGGACGTGTTGTCCGCTTCGCAGTACAACGATCGTATTACATGGTTTGAGAATGATGGGAATGGGTTAAATCCAACATTCACCACCCATGATATTTCTACCACAGCCAATGGAGCATTTGATGTTTATGCTGCTGATGTAGATGGCGATGGCGACATGGACGTGTTATCTGCATCATTTTACAGCGACCGTATTGATTGGTATAAAAATGCGGATGTCACCTCTCCAACTGTAACGCTTACATCTACGGCGAGCGACCCTACGAATACCGCAGCGATTCCAGTGACAATCACCTTTTCGGAATCAGTAACAGGTTTTGAGTTAGCAGATATAGCTATCACAAATGGTACAGGTTCGGGCTTTACAGACAATGGAGATGGTAGCTATGATGTGACTGTGACTGCAACTTCGGACGGATTAGTCCTAGTAGACATAGAAGCGGATGCTGCTGTAGATATTGCAAATAATGGCAATATTATTTCACCCCCTTTTGGCATTGTTTATGACGCTACATCTCCAACAGTAAATATAGCATCAGTATCAAGTAGCCATACGAATACCGTGATTCCGGTAATGATCACCTTCTCTGAACCAGTGATGGGATTTGAACTAGCGGATATAGCAATCACAAATGGTACAGGCTCGGGCTTTACAGACAATGGAGATGGTAGCTATGATGTGACTGTGACTGCAACTTCGGACGGTGTAGTAAGTATGAATATCCCGGCAGACGTGAGTACAGATGCGGCTGGGAATAGCAATACGGCGGCTTTGGTATATGAAATAACGTTTGACAGCACTGCACCTACAGTAACATTGACATCCACGTCGAGCGACCCTACGAATACAGCTGTGATCCCTGTAACAATTACATTTTCAGAGGCAGTGATAGGCTTTGAGCGAGCGGATATAGAAATCACGAATTCTGGTATAGGTTCAAATTTTACAGATAATGGCGATGGTAGCTATGATGTGACTTTGGGAGCATTAGCAGAAGGCTTAGTGACTGTGAATATCCCGGCGAACGTAAGCACAGACTTAGCTGGGAATAGTAATACCGCTTCTCTACCATTTGAAATAACGTTTGATGGTACTGCACCAACTGTTGCTATTACCACTACTGCTAGCGATCCAACGAATACCGCAGCGATTCCAGTGACAATCACCTTTTCGGAATCAGTAACAGGTTTTGAGTTAGCAGATATAGCTATCACAAATGGTACAGGTTCGGGCTTTACTGACAATGGCAATGGCAGCTACGATGTGACTGTGACTGCAACAGCAGATGGAGCTGTAAGTGTGAATATCCCGGCAGATGTGAGTACAGATGCGGCCGGCAATGGCAATGAAGCAGCATCGTCTTTTGAGATTATGTATATCTTCATCAATCAATCACCACAAGTAGTTGCAGCTATTCCAAATCAGTCACTGACTATAACCGGAACCACAGGAGAGAACGCCACTTTTACTTTGAGCGAATATTTCACTGATCCTGATGGAGATGAATTGGTATACGCCGCACAGAGCGATGATGAAACCATTGCAACAGCAGAAATAGTATCCGAGTCTGAGACACTTACAGTGACGGCAATTGCAGAAGGGACATCACAAGTGACTGTGACAGCAGACGATCAGTTAGGAGGACAAGTGTCTTCCAATTTTGATGTGACAGTGGTGTTTGTTTTATCCGCATCTTCAAAAGAGATAGTGGAGATCTTGTATTATCCGAATCCGGCAACTACAGACCTAACCATTAAAAGTGATGTTTTCCGAATTTCGGAATGGAAGCTGTATGGTCTTAGTGGAGATTTGAGAAAGGAAGGTGCGGGTTCAGGCAAAAATGAACTGACAATTAATGTGCAAGGGATGGCTGTGGGAACTTATGTTTTAAAGCTTCTTTCGCTAGAAGGTGAAACGGTAGACTTACGAGTAAGAGTGAACAAATAGGACTGTAGATTAACCAGCAACGAGGCAGAGGGCGATTGTCTTATAGACTGATTGCCTTCTGCTTTTTATTTTCTCCAATCCTTTTTTGAATGCAGCTTACTTTTTCAAAGTAAATTAGTTTCAAATTCGAAATAAAGACGCATGCTAACAAAAACCCCTTCCTTTTCAGACATCAAGCGAGCGCATCAACGGATCTCCAACTACATCTTCCAAACACCGGTGATGACCTCAAAAAATATTGATGAGATTGCAGGGTGTCACATCTTCTTCAAGTGTGAGAACTTTCAGAAGGTGGGTGCCTTTAAGATGCGCGGAGCCTCCAATGCCATCTTTAGCTATCGTCCGGAAGATCGAGTCAATGGCTTTGCTTGTCATTCCTCCGGTAATCATGGACAGGCAGTTGCGCTTGCAGCTAAGTTGGCAGGCTCAAAAGCATATATTGTCATGCCCAAGAATTCATCGCAAGTGAAAATCAATGCGGTGAAAGGATATGATGCAGAGGTTATCCTTTGCGAACCTAATGATGCATCAAGAACTCAAACTTGCGAAGATGTGGTTAAGAAAACGGGTGCAATCCTTATTCATCCATTCGATGATTACAACATCATTGCCGGTCAGGCAACCGCAGCAAAAGAGCTGATTGAGGAAGTGGATGATTTAGATGCCATCATATCTCCGGTAGGCGGTGGAGGACTTGCGGCAGGAACATCACTTATCGCGCACCACCTCGATCCAAATATGGAAGTTTTTTTAGGGGAGCCAGAGGAAGTCGATGATGCATTTCAGTCATTGAAGGCTGGGAAGATTATACCTAACAAATCGGCAAACACGATTGCTGACGGACTGAAAACGACGATCGGTAAGAAGAACTTCGAAATACTGAAAGAGCATGTGAAAGAAGTATTCACCGTTTCTGAGGAAGAAATTATCGATGCGATGAAGCTTATTTGGGAGCGAATGAAAATTGTTATTGAGCCGTCATGCGCAGTGCCCTTTGCGGCCATTCTAAAAAATAAAAGTGCATTCGAAGGAAAAAGAGTTGGTGTGATACTAACCGGCGGGAATGTGGATTTGACGAAACTA
This sequence comes from Ekhidna algicida, assembly GCF_051379705.1. Taxonomy (GTDB): domain Bacteria; phylum Bacteroidota; class Bacteroidia; order Cytophagales; family Cyclobacteriaceae; genus Ekhidna. The sequence goes on from NZ_CP179868.1 coordinate 2,321,792, forward strand.
CCCTTTTAGTAAATGGAAGAACGCAAAATTTTCATCATCTGGAATCCTTTCTCGGGCGGGGACTCGGAAGCACTTTCAAAGAAACTTGCAAGCACACTTAGAGAGCAGCAAATAGTGCATGAGGTATTTGATACAATCGAAAGTATGAGTGCCACGCGTACTGTTATGGAGCATCTCGATAGCTCCTTCACAGATTTGATAATCATAGGTGGCGATGGCACAATCAACGAATCCATCAACGGGTTGAAATATGATATTCCTGTAGGCATTGTTCCGGCAGGCACTGGCGATGATTTTATTAAAAATGTGTCAGTAGGAAAATCTGTCGAAGACAGGATTCAAACCGCAGTGAATGGAAATATTGTGCGAATCGATCTGGGACAATGCAACGATCGGAAATTTGTTAACGGTGTAGGAATTGGTTTCGATGGACAAATAGTGGAAGATATGACTTCCAAACGCGTAGGTTTTTTAACGGGCCATGCTGCTTATTACTATCACGTGCTTAGAATCTTAGGCGGATATAAGGAGCGCAGCTTTAAGTATTTCGTGGATGGAAAGTCAATGGAAAAAGAGCTTATCCTACTGTCAATTGGGAATGGAACCACATTCGGTGGTGGTTTCAAATTAATGCCTAAAGCAAAAGTGAATGATGGTCTTCTGGATGTCTGCGAGATTGGCAAATTATCTCCATTGAGGAGATTTTTGAATATCGGCAAACTGTCCAATGGAACCCATGGAAATTTGAAGGAAGTAAGCTTTCACCAAGTAAAAGAAGTATCCGTTGATGCACATGATATGTTGTTTGCACACATCGATGGGGAGCAGATTGGCAAGCCACCTTTTCAAATTAAGGTATTGCAAGAGGCAATGCAGCTGAGAGTTATAACTTAACATCCTCATATCAATTTACTTCCCTCGAGGATAAGGATGTTTTAACGCTTCTTCCTAAACTTGGCCTTCTTCTTAAATCGCAGGTATGCCCAAACCGTCACAGCAATTACACCAATGCTGATAAACTGTGAGTGAGAAAGCACGCCATCTATAATGTATCCTCGCTCTTCGTCTCCTCTGAAGATCTCAATAATCGCTCGACCAAATGCATATAGAATGATGTAGATAAAAAACAGTTGACCCTCGAATCTGTTGTGGCGCTTGAGCATCAATAAGATAGCCATTATACCAAAAATCAGTACAGCAGAATAAAGCTGTGTTGGGTGCAGTGGAGTATGCAGAGGTTCAGCTTGCGAAACAGGATCCGTGAACGTTACAGCCCAAGGTACGTCAGTTGGCGTACCATGACAGCAGCCGGCAAAAAAGCAACCTAGTCTGCCTAAGCCATGTATGATGCAGGCAGTGATTGCCAGACGATCCATCAGTGGCCACAGTGGCCATTTTTCCTTTCTAAAAAACCATACGATCAAAGGAACAGCAAAGAGTAGCGAGCCATAGAAGACGAATCCTGTGCGGAAATTCTTGCTCATGTTTTCCCATGAGCTAAAATAATAGCTCGGGTTTTCCAGATAGAAGAAAAGCTTACCACCGACAAAGGCGGAGATGATTACCAGAATCGCCAGATTCTGAATTTGATCACGCTCTATCCCAAGATCCCGTTTCGCGACATGTGTCATGTAAAGGAAGCCCAAGGTGGCGCCGATCATGATCATGAAACCGTACGTGTGAATAGTGAAACCGCCGATGCTAAAAAGTTCTGGATGCATACCTAAAATTAACTTTTAAATACTGTTTCCTTATTTTCATTGCTATCATATACACGTATAGCGACTACATCGGCCTCTGCAGTTTTTTCTCCGGAATCAGACAGGAAGTCACATTTCAATACCGTCTTTCTCCCCTTTACTTCAATCACACGAGCTCTTAATTCTACCGTTGTATTCGGTGTGGGTTTAAGATATTTTACCGTCAAGGTGCCAGTCGCATACCGATATTCAGGATCAGTATCGAGCGAGCGGCCTTCTTTTTTATAGGCATCTGCCATTGCTGTGCCCATGCAATGACAATCGATAAGGGTGGCCATAATGCCGCCATTCATCAAGTTGCTCCACCCATGGTATTTTTCTTCTGAAGACCATTTGCACACAGACTCTTCTCCTTCCCAATAACTTTTAATTTGAAGCCCTTCATGATTGTGTCCGCATCCAAAACAGACATTTTCGGGCATATGATCCTGGAAATATTTTGACTCACTCATTTTAGTAACTTTACAATAGTGACTTTACGCTAATTATTGATTTGCTAGTTATCACCATCAATGATTTTAAGTGTTCCAAAATTAATCGATTATGTACCATACGCTCGACTTGCATTTTCAAAATTACGATCATGCAATTGCCGCCTTTGTGATTGAAACAGATGAAGGTCCTGTATTAATAGAGTCAGGGCCTTACAGCACATTTCCAAGCCTGGAAAATGGGTTGAATAACATCGGATATAAAGTTGGAGATGTTAGACACGTACTTCTTTCGCACATTCATTTTGATCATGCCGGAGCAGCTTGGGCTTTTGCTGAGAAAGGTGCTAAAGTATACTTGCATCCTTTTGGGCATGATCACATGCATGACCCAACCAAACTGGTAGCATCGGCCACCATGATTTATGGTGATCAGATGGATTCGCTGTGGGGAAAGATGGAAGGAATTCCCAAGAAGAATTTGAAGATGGTGAATCACGAGGAGGTAGTTGAAATTGGCGGTCAGAGTTTTCGTGCACTTCATACACCCGGACATGCCAAACATCACATTGCCTGGCATTGGAAGGACACCATCTTTACGGGAGACGTAGCAGGCGTAAAGATTGAAGGAGGACCAGTTGTGCCTCCATGCCCACCTCCTGACATCAACCTGGAAGACTGGATGCATTCGATTGATCTGGTCCTCTCAAAAAACCCTAACCGACTGGTGCTAACGCACTATGGAGAAGAAATAAATCCGAATATTCACATGAAGGAGCTTAAAGAAGTCCTTAACGACTGGGGACAGTGGGTAAAGAATAAATGGCAGGAAGGACTTAGTAATGAGGAAATAACACCAATTTTCATGAAATATACAGAGCAGCAGCTGAGAGATCGTGGTGTTTCTGATCATGGAGTTAAACAATATGAAGCAGCTAATCCGGCATGGATGAGCGTTGCGGGATTGGTTAGGTATTGGAAGAAGAAACAGGGATAAATATGCTTGTGGCAAACGAAACCTTCGAGAAGCTTTCCAAGCTCGACAATCAAAATGAGTATGAGTGCTGTACTTTCTTTAACTGCGATTTTTCGGAAGGATATCTTTCAGCCACAAAGTTTATTGAGTCCGAATTTGTTGACTGTAACCTCAGTAATGTGAGGTTTGACGAAACCTCCATACTAGATGTCAAATTCAGAAATTGCAAAATGTTGGGGATTCAGTTTGACCGAAGTAACAATTTATTGTTCTCTGCTGAATTTGAAAACTGTCAACTGAATGACTGTACTTTTTTCGAAATGAAACTTCGGCAAACAGCATTCACCAATTGCAGCCTGGAAGGTGCTGACTTTACCGCAGCGGAATTGAAGGATGTTAAAATCATAGGTTGTGACCTATTCAACACAAGTTTTGATCGAGCCAACCTGGAAGGAGCAGATTTTCGGATGTCTGTGAGACTTCAAATAGACCCAGAACTTACACGATTGAATAAAGCGAAACTGTCTCTTGCTCAGTTGCCAGGTTTGCTTGCCAAATACAACCTCAAAATAGAAGGATAAAAAAAGGCCTCATTTGAGGCCTAAATCTTTTTTAGTTGCACAGTCCCGGGCTGGCATCACATTCTGATTGAGGTATAGGTAATATCAAAGCATCATCAAGTGGGTTCAATCCTGAAATATTAAATCCTGTTCTTCCGGTAACAGCCCAGCGCTTAAGATCATGAAAGAACACCCCTTCATAAATTAATTCTCGATTTCTTTCGATTACCAGACTATCATAAAACGCATCCGCCGATAATGTATCCACAAGAGCTGTCAGACCTGACCGGGTTCTCACTGCGTTAAGATCATTTAACGCACTGCCTGTAACAGGTGAAACAAACCCTCCGTCTTCAAGTGTTGCTTCAGCGCGTGAAAGCAGCAATTCTGCCAATCGAATGACCGGGATGTTAGCATCTGTCCTATAATATTTGGCGGTACTTACGGCTGTCGTATTGATTACATCATTGTAGTAAGCCGCATTGCCATTAATGTCTTGAATAGAAGAATTGATGTTGAGATCTTCTTGGAGACTGTATCGGTCATCGGCAGCATAGAATCCAGGACCGGTTCCAAAGTCACTGTCAAGTATATCATGATTAATATTCAAGGCGGCAAACCCAACTCCTGTGAGAGATGCCAGATGCGCAACCAAGCCTGATCGTGTGGCAATACTACCAGTTGAAGACACAGAATTCTGCTGGATTACAAAAACGTCTTCACTGGAAACATTAGTGTTATTGAATGCATCCATTACATTGGTGTTCAGGGTGTAATTGGGAATCAACTGATTTAGATATACCAATGCAGTACTGAAATCATTTTGCTGCATAGCTATTCTAGCAAGCATTGCTCTGCAAACATTATTATCAATTCTGCCTTCAAAAACACCCAACAATTGTTCTGCGGATTCTAAATCATCAATTGCTCTTGCATAAACCTCCGCAACGGATGAACGGTCCAAATCTGGAATGTCGTTGGCGTCCATTATTTGATCCAATAAAATTGGTACAGCGGGTTGATTGGTGTTGCCAGCTTGATATTGAGGCCCCCAAAATCGTGCAAGTTCAAAATAAAGGATTCCTCTGATCGCTAGCGCTTCACCCTGAATACGATCCTTCAAAGTGTTATTATCTACTCTATCAATATTGGCTAAAATTCCATTTACGATATTGATTGTTTCGTATGCTCTTCGCCAATTCGCTTCTACTCTGGTATTTATGGAGAGTATATCTTTATCCATGAAGTCCTGATAGTTGGGAGCTTCACTTGCTCTCCAGAAAAATATGCTGTTCTTGTTTCTGGCGAGAAGAGTTCCGATGATTTGGAAGTCGCCTCCATATAGCTCACCACCATCGCCACCATCATAAATACCTCCAAGATTAACGTATGCTCCATTTAAAGCATCTTCGAAGTTTTGATCTGAAATGTAGATATCTCCACTGAGTGAGTTTTCTGCATCAATTTCTAAAATATCATCGCACCCTATCAAAAGAACTGAAATGAGGAGAACGAAAAATTTACGGTTAGTTATTTTAATAGTATCCATCTTACAGTCCAATTTTGATTCCTGACATAATAATTCTTGGTTGCGGAGTGTTGAAGTTGTCAATACCTCTGCTTATGTTTTGCCCAATGATACCATCCAGCGGGTCAAAATAACTGACATCTGGATCATATCCGATGTAGTCTGTAAAAGTCAAAAGGTTAGATGCTGAGATGTATACGCTCATATTTCTAAGCCCACCTAAGCTATTTAGCATCGATTCAGGGAAGTTATAGGTTAGCGTAATATTTTTTAACCTAATGTAATCTCCACTAGAAAGCCATCGGCTACTCTGCAGAGGGAAGTTATTTGTAGGGTCCAGTCGAGGGACATTTGTAACATCACCCGTTGCATACCAGCGATCCACCTGATCCAGCGTTTGGCCTAGATTTAGAATTCCACTATTGGATAAAAACTCGCCGGTTTGAAAATAGAGATCCACGCCAGAGACAAACTGAAACATGAAAGAAAACTCAAAATTCTTGTAAGCAACAGAATTTGTAATTCCTCCAAACAGTTTTGGATTGGGATCTCCTACAATCATCCGTGGTGCTTCATTCCAATCATCTGTTGTGCCTCCTTCCCCATCATCATAGAGTGAGTTTCCTGTGTCAGGATCTACGCCAATAAATTTTTTCATGTAGAATACACCGGCAGATTCGCCTTCTCTAAATGCATTGACACCTACGGTCAATGGAGGCAGGTTACCCAAATCTTCAATGGTATTCTTATTTGATGATATATTGAAGTCTGTGGTCCAAGAAAAATCTGCTTTTTGAATATTTACCGTACTCAAATTGATCTCAAAACCTTGGTTTTTCATCTCAGCTACGTTAGCAAGATATTCTGAAAAGCCAGTGTAAAGCGGGGGTGGAACCGGAAACAACAAATCGCTGGTTGTTTTTATGTAATAATCAAATGAGCCACTCACCCGATCATTGAGAATGCCAAAGTCTAACCCAAAATTGAGTTGCGAGGTGGTTTCCCATTTCAAATCTGCGTTGGCAAGATTTGCTGGTTCCAGGGTTGCATTGAGACCATACCGAGAGGACCTGAAATAATTTTGGCGGTATGCAAAATCATCAAGAGGAGTATTTCCTACAAGTCCAAAACTTGCTCTTAGCTTCAAAGTGCTAACAGGCTCTACGTCAAAAAAAGTAGCATTGTGAATCTTCCAACCCGCAGAAACTGCCGGAAAAAAACCAAACCTGTTGCTACTACCAAACTTTGAGCTTCCATCCATCCGTCCGCTCAATTGAAAATCAAACTGATCACCAAGCCCATAGCTTATTCGTGTATAGGCTGATAGGAACACAAAAGCGCTCCCCGGAACACCAGCATCAGTTGGGAAAAAGGTATCATTGAACGTAAATGACGCCTCAGATTTCTGATACGAGCCACCTAAAATGATAGAGAGATTATCACTATCTCTCACTCGATCATTATAAGTAAGCCATCCGTTGAAAATGGTGTTGGTCACTTCTTCTGTACTGGTACGTGTTCGACCTCCACCTGATCCTGCACCATCCTGTGTTTGAGATCCTTGAAAACGATCAGATTCAATATTGCTGATGTCTACACCACCATTAACATCTGCTGAAAGCTTTTCATTAATCTGATATTTAAGCCCAAGGCTACCTATTATACTATTGTTGGTTACGATGTAAGAGGAATAATTAACCTCCGTCAAAGGGTTGTACTCTAAACTACGGACGTCTAACTGAAAGTTATTTGAGGGACTGTATGTATCAGAACCAGGAAGAACTATTGCCTGCAAAGGGAATGCTAAATCCTGATTTTCAGGAAGGCGATTGTCCTTTGTGTAGATGTAGTTAAAATTTAGATTAGCAGAAAGCCGGTCGGTGATCTTGCTATCTAATGAAAGCGATCCATTAAAGCGATCAAACTTATTGCCTATCAAAATACCTTCTTGTGTAGTGTAACCCATAGAAGCAAAATATCCCAGCTCATCGGATCCGCCCTGAAAATCCACGTTAGCTCGCTGGGAAGTACCGCGACGGAATACTTCATTCTGCCAGTCGGTGCTACCGCTTGTTCTCAGCTCATCATAGAACCCAGGAATATTGAGGTTAATTGTTTGACCTACACCGCCACTTGGAACAAATTTCACAGAATCAATTCCTGAATTGTAAAAAGTCTCCAAAAACTGTCTGTCAATCTGATTGTACGTTACACCATCTATTTCGATCACCGGATTAAACACTAAATCATTGGCCAGGTCTTCAAAACCTCTTAGAATAAATTCAAAAGTTTGAAGGAGATTCTCATCGCCACTTTGAATATCTAATTTCTTAGGTGTTTCGCTCACACCAAATTGATAATCTACATTAACCTGCAGGCCACCTTTATTGCCATCTTTTGTATTTATAATAATAACACCATTTGCAGCTCTGGAGCCGTAGATGGCTGTGGCTGAGGCATCCTTTAGAATTTCAATGGATGCGATATTGCTAGGGTTAATATTCGATTGATTTTGTGAGGCAAGAGGCACTCCATCTACAACATATAGCGGTTGATTCGATGCAGTCAGTGACGAACCACCCCTGATTCTTACTTGAGTTGGCTGCCCGAGTGTACCACTTGAGTTTTGTACAAACAGACCTGCGGTAACGCCTTGATTCGCTTGTTCCAGGTTGATAAGAGGAGCGGGACTTACATCTTCTGCAGCAACACTCGAAACGCTGCTGGTGAGTTCATCTTTGCTTTGGGAGCCTATGCCCATGCTCACTACATTACCATCGCCTGAGCCCGATCGCATGCTGACCGAAAGTGAGTTTTGACCGGTTAAATAAACTTTTTGTGTTTGAAAACCTTTGGCAGTGATTATTAGTGTTTCATAGCCATCAGTGAGCTGGATTGTAAAGCTTCCATTTTGATCGGTAACGGTGGCTGTAGTTGTACCGTCAATTTTTACGGTGACTCCAGGTAGGCCATCACCATTTGAGTCAGTGATAGTTCCGCGAAGTGTTACCTGTGCTGAAATGGAAAATGCCATAAGCAACAATGCCAGGCAGGTTAGTATTGGTTTCATAAGGTGGTAGTTGAGTTACTGTCTTAAAAATAGCCAGATTACTTCTTTACGGACATAAAAAAAGGGCAGGAATCGATGATTCTGCCCTTAAGTTCGATTTTATATGCGTATTTACTCGTCTCTTAGTGATTCAATGGGGTTTTTGATAGCCGAATTTGCAATTCGAATTGATGCAATGGTGACGGCAACCATGAGTAGTCCGAATAATGGTACTAGAACTGCGAAGTAACTCGCAGCTTGATACACGGAGAATATGGAGGCCATTAGCAAGTCGATGAGGAAGTAAGATCCTAACGCTCCAAGGGTTGAAAAAATTAACAGCAACCAGAAGAATTGATGATTCATCATAACTACAATTTGCTGGACGGAAGCTCCGAGGACTTTTCTCACGCCTATTTCTTTAATCCGTTTGATGACGTTTAAAGAAACCAATGTATAGAGTCCAATGGAGGAGAGTAATAAAGCCAGAATCCCAAGAAACCTAAACATGGTCTCGATATTATTATTGACATAGTCTGTTCCTGCCAAAGCCTCATCTTGAAACTGTGAGTTGAAAGGTGTATTTGGCGCTACTTCATACCATTTCTCCTCCATCAAGTCACGTAATTCAGTTGACCCTAAGTCGCTTTTGATCACAACAAAATTCATTGCATCCTTTTCTGCTAGCCGAAAGGCTGCTGGCTCAACTGGATTGAAGAAACCATACATGTAGAAGTCCATTACTACGCCCACCACAGACAAGCGTGTACTATCATCAATCTGAACCACCTGGCCAACAGGTTCATTCCATCCCATTTCTTTAACCATCGATTCGTTTACCAGGATGGAGTTCTCACGATCAAAGTCCGCTAGTTCTGAATCAAAGTATCGACCTTCTACGATGTTTAAATCCATGATGTCTTTATAGCCTAGCGAAAAATTCATCATACTTGCTTCTGCCTCCTTTTCACCTGCTCGCAACGTTCTGCTATAGGTCCACCAACCAATATGATGTGTAGTACCATCGACCATTTCGAGTTCAGGCATCTGGCTGACAAGATTGAAATATCTTTCATACTCAGCTTGATTTTCTACTCTTACTGCAAGAATATTATTCCTACGAAACCCTACATCCATTTCAGATTGGTACTTAGCATTATTGCCAAATGCCAAGGAGAAGATCAAAGCGATGATTGTAAACAGGTACTGTAATCCCAAAAGGGTTTTCGAAAACCAGTTGGTTCCGCCAAGCGATAGATTTCCACGCAGAATTTTTACAGGTTGGTAGCTGCTAATGTATAGTGATGGGTAGGCTCCGGCTACTACTGATGTAAAGATGAGCAGTCCAACAAGGAAATAGAAGATTTCCGGATTGGCCAGGAAATCAAGCTCCAAATTGATAAAATCCCACATGGCGCTGTACGCAGGCACAAGAAAATAAGCAATACCTAATGCGACCAAAAGCGCTCCAAATGATAGAATAAGGTTTTCTCCCATAAATTGGAAGATCAATTGTTTACGGTCACTTCCCATGACCTTACGGATGCCAATTTCTTTGAGTCGCTTGCTTGAAATAGCAATACTCGTATTAGTGAAATTGAAACAAGCGATTAGAAGCATCAACCCGGCCATAATGAGTGGTGTAATGACTGCAGGTGTTGGAGGAGGCTCACTAAGCCAATTGGATCTGATTTCCATGGAATTCTGTCCCAGATAGGTCAATTGTTCCAGATAATAGCTGCTGATTTGAAAATCGTCGCGTGCCTCATTTTGAATAGCGATATAATTTTTATTGATGTTATCCAGCAGATTCTTAGGGTAGTTATTCCCCTCAGTCATTACGAAAGTCCCCGAAACAAAACGAGTCCAATCATTTTGTTCAAGCTCTCTGATTTTCAGATAATTGTCCCAGTGTGTGATGGCATTGAAATGGATGGAAGAATTCATCGGGATCTCTTCCAAAACACCACCCACGGTCATCGAAAGCGGTGTTCCATCTTCTTTAATGATTGTGATAAGCTCGCCGGTAGGGTCCATGTCACCAAAATAGACTTCAGCTGTGTTCTCACTCAAAATGATTTTGCTCTGATCAAGTAGCGCTTCTTTATTTCCATATTTGAATGGAAAGGTGAACATGTCAAAAAAGTCATTTTCTGCGAATCCAATGCTTTGGTTGAAAACCTTCAAATCCCTTTTTAGAACCAAACCATTATCAACATACCTCGAGTAATGAGTGATTCCTGCGATCTTACCTTTTAGTTGTTCACCAAGAGGAAGTGGCGTAATGCCATACGGCACATTTCGATCTTGTACAGATTTGTTGATATGGACTTTGTAGATCCTTTCATGGTTCGCATGATTTTTGTCATAATCGGCGGCAAACTTCCAATTGAGATATCCCACAATACAGCAGGCCAACGATAGGCCCAGGCCTATCAAATTGATGAAGACGTAAGATTTGTTTCTGAGAAAATTTCGGATCGTGATCTTGAAGAAATTCTTGAGCATAGTTGTAGCAGTTAGCGTTTCCTACTACAATAGATTACAGATTTAATAAAAGGTTGCGTTTAAACGAAAGAATATGCCCACCAGATAAGCAAGAACTGCAAAGGAAGTCGCATAGCAAGTACCCAAACCATCTTCTTTTTTTTCCACCCTTTCATGAAATGATAGATATTGGCAGGGTACACTGCAATGAGTAAAGCAATCACGCCCCAGGCAGCAATGGATGTGTAGGCTGGAATGAATAATAAGATGCCTAGGATAATTTCCGCAATCCCGCTTAGCCAGTTGATGAGTTTTGGATTTGAAAAGAAAGGGGGAATGATCTTCTCATAGAATTTCGGCATGATGAAATGATTTACGCCTGCAACCACATAAAGAATGGCCATAATCCAAAGGCTGATAGTTTCCATATTCATGTATTTAGCTCTTTTCATGAAAAGATACTTCAAATTGAAGTGAGAATATGGCAATGATTCATACCTGTAAAATCAAATATTGCCTCGTTGCTACATAATGTGTCACTGATGTAGCTAGTCTTTGATATTTTTGTGAAAAAATTAATTGATGAAAAATATAATATTCTCACTTTTTATCATTGGAATGATTGCAGCATGCGGTGATAAAAACAAAGACTATCTGGTCAAAATCAAAACTATACACGGAGATATGACGGTTGTTCTTTATGATGAGACGCCTCTACACAAGAAGAACTTTCTTGAATTGGCACAGTCGGGAGCTTACGACAGTACCAATTTCCATAGGATTATGGAAGACTTCATGATCCAGGGTGGAAATGTTGTGCAAAAAAGCGGTGACACGGAAGGGGCTGATGATCGGATTCCAGCCGAGTTTGTTGATGGCTATTATCATACCAAGGGATCATTGGCAGCGGCACGCCAGCCGGATAACGTAAATCCCGAAAAAGGATCATCTGCAACGCAATACTATATTGTAGATGGAATGTCATGGGAAATGATGTCAACAGATGTTCGCCAACTCAACCAAAGACTGAGCGAAATTCTTCAGGACACTGCCTACAGTGACTTGCTCAAACAATTTCAGGATTTGGCTCGAAACAGAGATTCAAAAGGCATGAATGATTTGGCTATAGCCAATAGAGAACTTGTAGAAGAAAAGTACGGTATCGATCTCACTGTTGATGTATCCGAATATCCGGAAGCATATCAAGGGGTTGGAGGCTCACCATTCTTAGACGGAGAATACACAGTCTTCGGAAAAGTGATTGACGGAATGGATGTTATTGATAAAATCGCGGGAGTAGCTGTACAAAGAAATCCGGTGACGGGGGAAAATTCAACGCCGGTTGAGCCAGTGTATGTAACCATGGAAGTAATGGAAATGAGTAAGAAAAAAATCACTGAAACCTACGGGTATACATATCCTGAATCCGAGTAATGACCACCATATTAATTACCGGGGCGAATGGGTTGCTGGGCCAAAAACTAGTTGGTCTGTATGAAAAACAAGAAGACGTTAAGGTAATAGCAACAGGGAAAGGAAATAATCGTAACGCACCCGGAAAATATACTTATCAGCAACTAGACGTCACATCACTAGATGAAACTAATGAGGTGATGTTAAAGTATCGCCCCAAAGTCGTTATAAATACGGCCGCAATGACGCATGTAGACCAATGCGAATTAGATCCTGCGAGTTGTCAAAAACTAAACGTGGATGCAGTTGCCAACCTTATTGATGCATGTAAGGAAACCGACTCCTTCCTCATTCAGCTTTCTACCGACTTCATTTTCGACGGCACAAGCGGTCCTTATAAAGAGGATGATACACCTAATCCAGAAAGTAAGTATGCAGAAAGCAAGCTCGCGTCGGAGCAACTCTTGATAAAGAGCGGCATCAAGCATGCCATTGTCAGGACGATGCTTGTCTATGGAATTGTTCATGACATGAGCCGGTCGAACATTATCCTGTGGGTTAAGAAAAGCCTTGAAGAAAAGAAGCAGATCAAAGTAGTAAACGATCAATGGAGGACTCCCACATTGGCTGAAGACCTAGCCAAAGGATGTGCATTGATTGCTGAAAAAGAGGCTGAAGGTGTATATAATATCTCTGGCAAGGATTTACTTACTCCATATGATATGGCGATTGCTACTGCGGATTTTTTTGAACTCGACAAGTCTCTGATCGAAGAAGTGGATGGATCAATTTTCACACAACCAGCCAAACGTCCGGCTAAGACCGGATTTATTTTAGATAAAGCAAAGAGGGAATTGGGCTATGAACCTGTTAGCTTTATAGATGGATTAGCCATTTTGAAATCACAACTTGCCTATGTTTGATGTTGTCATCCTCACGGACGAACGTTTCGTCAACCCGAAAAAGCAAAGTGAATACATTGATAATGTGATCACGGAAGACCGAATGGTTATGGAGGCACTCGACAGCCATGGTCTGAAAACTAAAAAAGTTGCATGGTCAGACACCTCATTTAATTGGTCGCAAACAAGGGTGGCCCTATTTCGGACTACATGGGATTATGCTGAGAAGTTCACGGCCTTCAGTGATTGGCTCATGGAAGTCTCCATGAAAACCAAGTTGGTGAATAATTACGAAACGATTATCTGGAATCTGGACAAACACTACCTAGAAGACCTGCAAATGGCAGGTGTGAATATCGTAGAGACACATTTCATTGAACCGGGAGACAAACGTTCACTTCAAGACATTCACAGCGAACTTGGGTGGGAGAGGACAGTGCTGAAGCCAGCCATTTCAGCAGCGGCTAAAGACACCTTCAAGCTAAATCCCGATGACAGAGGAAAGTTTGAAAAGCGCTATCGAGAGCTCATTAAGGATGAGGCAATGATGCTGCAGCCTTTCCAGGATGATGTAGTAGCTCGAGGAGAGATTTCGCTAATGCTAATCGGAGGTGAGTATACGCATGCGGTTTTGAAAGTGGCCAAACCGGGTGACTTCAGGGTTCAGGATGACTTTGGAGGCACGGTAGAAGACTATTCACCATCACCAGAAGAAATTGATTTGGCTATTGCAGCTGTAAATGCTTGTGAGAACATGCCACTCTATGCACGAGTCGACATTGTCAATGACAATAATGGCAATCCGGCAGTATCGGAACTCGAGCTGGTAGAACCTGAGATGTGGTTTCGTAAGAATGAAGAATCCGCTGAGCTGCTCGCCGAGGCGATTAAGAAATTATTTTAAAGGCAATACGCTCTCCACTTCTTACCTGAGATAGAATTCCCAAATCTTCGTCTAATACTTTTCCGATTCTTGGATATCCTCCGGTGGTCTGGCAGTCATTCATGAGCACGATCGGTTGACCATTTTGAGGAAGCTGAATAGTGCCCGGAAGTACTGCGGATGAAGCAATTTCTCTATAATCGCTAGCCAATTTTCCATTCAAGCGAATTCCCATACGGTTGCTTGATCCATGAATTTTAAAGGATTTGGAGCCTGGCAATTCTTTCAATAATTCCCACTCAGGTCCCTTCATTATTTGAATGGCAACATCCTGATCGTTTCGTTCAGGGATAGTAATTCGCTTCACCTCTCCATTTGAATCATCAGTTTCCAGCACATCGCCAACCAGGAGTGCTTTCCCACACAAGCCTCCAAAACCCGCCCTTGGATAAGTGGAAACGCTCCCAAAATCTTTTTTGGCTGTTATTCGACCACCGATAGCCAGATAGGCATACACATGATCCGGAGCATCTATTTGCAGTATATCTCCCGCCTCAAGAGTAAGGCCTCCCGCCTTCTTTTCTCCATTTAGTTTGATATTAGCGCCAACAGCTGCAATGCTGGATGCCTCCAACGCTTCCAACTTCATTCCCATCATTGCGATTTCAACAACTGGAAAGTCATCCGGATTTCCGACCATCTGATTAGCTGCAATCATCCAATCTTTATCCATAGCTCCAGATTGAGGAATGCCATACCTTCGGTACCCAAATCTGCCAAAATCCTGGATAGTCGTTAGTGGGCTTGTCTGTATCACCTTTACTTTTCCCATGTTGCAAACTCTTTTGCTGTGATGCGATAAAAGCAATATTTCATTCCAACATCGATCAACATGGGTTTTGGCTTACTCGCATCAAAAATTTTTAAAGGTGTACGTCCAATAATATTCCAGCCACCCGGACTTTCGAGCGAATAGATTCCGGTCTGATTTCCAGCTATCCCTACTGAACCTGCAGGGGTTTTGGTTCGTGGATTCTCTAGTCGTGGGCAAGCAAGGTTTGCATCTAATCCATCGGCGTAAATGAAACCAGGTGTGAAGCCAATAAACAATGATCGATACACGCCTTCCAAGTGTAACTCAATCAGCTTTTCTGAAGAGAGATTTGCGTGCTTCGCAATACGATCTATATCCAATCCTATTTCGTAGCAGATTGGAAGCTCGATCATGTTGGCAGAACTAGCATTTTTATGCCCTTTGATTGATGTGTTAGCCAATATAGAAGTCAGTTCGGGAATAGAAAGTGAAGTGAAAATGGCTATAGAGTGATAGGTGGGCACTATATCATTGAGTTTCTCACCAAGGATATCTGTTATAGCGTGACTGCTTTGATGTATTATTTCTATGGCAATGGAACTTACACATTCCATGAGAATGACTCTCTCGCCCAAAAGAGAAAGGCGCCAGGATATGCTATTAAATAGCAGCGATTTGGATTCCTTTACTGACAAGGTGCTCGTTAATTTCTTTGGCTAAAGTTACGGCTCCTTCCGTATCTCCATGCAAGCAGATTGATTGAACACTCAGCTTCAACCAACCACCTGCATTCACACGCCCATTCATGGCTAATTCTTCCACTTGTTTTAATACTTCCTGTGGATTAAGCACAGCACCTTGTTTTGTCCGTGATCTCAAAGAGCCATCCGATTCATATTGCCGATCAGCAAAACCTTCCGCGATAAACGGATGCATGTGTATTTGGGCAACCGACTCAGATGCTGAATTTGCCAATCCCATCCAATAGACATTAGGTGCTACCTCCTTTATCACATTCAAAATAAGTTCTGAAATGAAAGAAACTGCTGCTGCATGATTGTAAAGCGCTCCATGAGGTTTGATGTGATGCAGATCTACATTTTCTTCATGGCAAATGCGTTGTACCAATTCAATTTGCTCGGCTATGCTGTCGGCCAATTGCTGCGGCTGCATCTGAATGATTTTTCTTCCGAAATTTTCACGGTCAGGATAGGATGGATGCGCCCCTACTGCTGCGCCATTTTGCTTGGCCAGCGTGATCGTCTTTCTTACCGAGGATTCATCACCAATGTGTCCTCCGCAGGCGATGTTGCACGAAGAGATGTAAGGCATGATTTGTTCATCCAAATCACTGTCCGGATGTTCTCCAAGGTCTGCATTGAGATCGATGGCTACTGACATCAGATAAAGGTAAACAC
Organism: Ekhidna algicida; assembly: GCF_051379705.1. Taxonomy (GTDB): domain Bacteria; phylum Bacteroidota; class Bacteroidia; order Cytophagales; family Cyclobacteriaceae; genus Ekhidna. The sequence goes on from NZ_CP179868.1 coordinate 2,338,013, forward strand.
ACTATTCAAGCTTCTGAAACTCACGATTAGACTCACCAGCACAACCAATCCTGCCAGCGCATTTTGCCAGCCTTTGTTCACATACCTATCAAGGAGCGACTTCTTGTTGCACAAGTAAATCAAAAAGATGACGATGATGGGGAGCAAAATACCGTTTGCTACTTGGGCCACTTGGATCACCTGGATTGGCTTGTATCCAGCCATGGAAAAGGCGGTTCCCACAGCAAGGATAAAAATCCATACGGCTCGGAAACGTAAATCAGTTGTCTCTACTCTCCAGCCAAAAATCCCCTGAGCAGTATATGAAGCGGCAAGGGGCGCAGTAATGGATGAAGAGATACCGGCCGCAAACAGACCTGTTGCTAAAAAGTATTTAGCCCAGCTACCAAGCAAAGGCTCTAATTGCAAGGCCATTTCGCGGATGCCTGAAACGCCTGTACCATAGATGGTCGCTGCGCTTGCAATGACGATGGCCATGGAAATCAATCCTCCGAGACCGATAGCTACAGCATTCTCTTTTTGCAACTCACCCAGTTCCTCTTTTTTCTTCCACTTTTGACTCACCGACGAAGCGTGTAAGAATAGATTGTAGGGTACGATTGTTGTGCCGATCAGGCCTAAAATGGCCAGTTGATTTTTCTCTGTCAATGAAGGTATCAATAAACCTGAAAATATCTCAGAAAGATCTGGCTTTACGATAATCGCCGTAAGTAGGAAAACGATGCTCATGATGATGACAAGCACAATGAGTACGCGTTCGATGTGCTTGAATTTTCCCATAAAAAGTATGGCAAAAGAAATCACTCCAATGATAAATTGCCATGGTAGCAGATCACCAAAAACGCCCTCAATGCCAAGCACTGCTCCTGAAATATTGCCTGCCTCATACGCTGCGTTCCCAATAATGATGGCGGTAAAAACTAAAACAATAGCAATGGTTTTAGCTATTGGGTTTTCAATTTGAGCTCGGAGTGCCTCACCCAATCCTTCCTGAGTAATTAAGCCTAAACGGGCAGTCATTTCCTGTAGTACGATGGTCGAGATGGTTGCAAAAAGCAAAACCCACAGAAGCGTATAACCAAAGTTTGCTCCGCTGAGTGAACATACTGTCAGCGTGCCCGGGCCAATAAAGGCAGCGGTAACTAGTGTACTAGGCCCAAAATATTTCTTTAACCAACTCATACGTATCCTATTTCGGGGGTAAGTTGAACTTTACTTTTTACAAACTCGCCTGATCCGTGTGCAACCACCTTACCTTCCTCATTAAGCAATTCAGACTTGCCGATAAATGAATAATCGGAGGAAGAGGTAATAGTGCCTATGGCTTTCAGTTTTCCTCCGGCGACTGGTTTTTTGAAATGAATATCAAATGATTTGGTCAGAACAAAGACATCAGTAACGACCGAGTTCACTGCGAAAAAGGCCGCATCATCCAGTAGCTTGAAATAAACTGAGCCATGGATTGCACCAAGTGCATGAAAGTATTTTTCATGAATTGTCAATCCAATTTCCGCGGTGCCTTCAGCAATTTTTGCTGTCGTGGAATCAAACATCATGGTGTTGACATTGGCCGACAAATACATTTGCTTCAGCTTTTCGTAATGACCTTGATTCATACCTTTTCATGTATTTTAAAATTGAAAGAAACTGTCCCTTCTGATCTGTTACCTACTGGATAGCTTTTCTCCATGAAATCCACATGCCCATCATGATCAATGGTGATAGCTGTGGAGCAGCATGTACCGTAATCCGGCGTTCGAATGCACATGGCGGAGAGTGCTTTTTCACGCTCATAGTCCAATCCAGTTTCTGGAAGTTGATTGTCTTGCGCTGTGGTGTCATCCTGCATCATTGCGATAAGATCCTCCAGGGTGAAATTTGTCTGGATAACTTCACTAAACCTTCGCTTAGCGCGGGTTACTTTGGGCCATGGTGTATCTAATAGTGCATTGCTAAGCCCGTAAATCCCTGGCCCCAAGGTGTTGACTTTCTTTTCATAATTGCTGACATGCACAAGCCCTTGTTCGAGCACCAACAGGTTAAATCCATTGTAATTTCTTCCCGCCTGATTCACTTCCTCCGCGTAGCTTTCAGGCGATTGATCGCTTAAAAGAAAATTTACGGGCAAGTCTCCTCTGGATTGTGCTTCCGGCTTGATGTTTTTGATATCGCGATAATTGGTTACAGCCGCAAAGCGTCCGTTTTTATGGAATGCCATCCAGGTACCAAGTGCTTGTAAATCTCTTCCTCCTAAAATTTCATTGTGGTCTTCCCACCAGTCAACAACTGCAGTCGGACGAGCGTAGAATTCATCGCGATTGGCTGCAAGGATAAACTTGTATTTTGGATGAGCTTTGTATGCGAGCGTGATCAGGCACATGAATGGATGCTTTGAGATGAATGGTCTAATTTAGGATTTTCATTTCCATTAACCTGACCGATGAAGAAAGTTCTTCAGTACCTCAAAGATTATCAACGCGAGCATTTTGATTGGAAGCTTTACGGTGTAGTGGCCGTCTTTGCTACGATATGTATCGCGCTCAACTATCATTTTGATTTTGAGGACGGTGTAATTGATTCTTACAACGGGCAGCCAATCAAGTGGCTATGGATGTTTCTATTCCATGCTATGCCATTCTTTGTCGTTTGTCTCATCTTGTTCGCCTTTGGTAAAAAAAGAGATTGGCTGACAAGCACCAATTATTGGATCAAATTCATTGTTGGGTTTGGGCTACTGTCATTGGATCGCTCCTTTTATGGATTTACTGAATGGTTGAAATACCTGCCTCAAATGGAGTATCATTATGTAATCCGATGCGTAAACTGGGCATCGAGTCTGATCCTTGTGGTGATACCGCTTTTGATTCTTTATCCATTGCTGGAAAAGGATGAATCGAAGATTTATTATGGATTGAGCTGGAAAAAATTTGAAGCACGCCCATACTTGCTTTTGCTTGGCATAGCTGCAGTTTTCATTGGCATTGGTTCATTCCTGGGAGACATTCAAGACTTCTACCCGCGCTATCGTGGGTCTGGTGCCAACCTCTACCTGAGGGCGAATCCTGGTGTACCCGAATGGTGGTTGGTCACCATATATGAGTTATGCTACGGGAGCGATTTTATTTCTGTAGAGCTGATTTTTCGGGGCTTTTTGATTTTTGCATTTTCTCGCACGCTGGGTGGATACGCTGTGCTCCCAATGATTGTTACCTACGCCTTTTTGCATTTTGGTAAGCCCTTGGGAGAAACGATCAGCTCACTTTTCGGTGGGTATCTGCTGGGCGTGATTTCCTATAACAGCCGAAACATTTGGGGTGGAATTTTTATCCATCTGGGTGTAGCCTGGCTGATGGAATTGTTTGGGTGGATGCAGCAGTAGAATTAACTTTGAAGTAGTTCGGGATGTGGCTCAGTCCGGTTAGAGTACCCGCTTAGGGTGCGGGAGGTCGCTGGTTCGAATCCAGTCATCCCGACGAGTTTAAAACCACCTTTATGGTGGTTTTTTTGTTTGGATGGTAGGATACGATCAGCTGGAAATCCAACCGTGTTTACTTCTTTTTTCCGTCTCTCTTAAAGGCCAGCTTATTTTCTTCAGTAGCCGACTCATCAAAATAGTAACCTTCATAATCAAACGCGCGAAGATCACCCGGATCTGTGATTTGGTTTTCGATCATGAAGCGAGACATCAAGCCTCGTGCCTTCTTGGCATAAAAAGAGATGATCTTGTACTTGCCATTCTTCAGGTCTTTAAACTCCACATTTAGAATCCTGGCAGGGACGTTCTTTTTATCTACAGACTTGAAGTATTCATTGGATGCCAGGTTTAGGATGATGTCATCCCCTTGCGCCTTAAGATCATCCAAAAGCAGATTAAGAATCTTCTTATCCCAATAATCATAGAGTGTTTGATAATCGTCAAAAGCCAGCTTGGTTCCCATCTCCAATCGATAGGGTTGGATCAAATCAAGCGGACGGAGCAGCCCATATAGCCCGGACAATATCCGGAAATGCTTTTGGGCAAAGTCCATCTTCTTGTCATCAAAAGTTTCGGCTTTTAGTCCTTGATAAACATCGCCATTAAAGGCAAGCGCAGCAGGTTTTGAGTTGTCCCTATTGTGCTCAAAATCAAACTCCTTGTAGCGGTGGACATTCAGTCCTGCTAGTTGTTTGCTGATGCTCATGAGATCTTTCACTTCATCCACAGACTTCTTTCGCAACACATCAATTAATTCCTGAGTGCACTCCATCAAACGTGGCTGGCTTGGAGTTGCATTGAAGGGAGTCTTAAAATCCAGATTTTTTGCGGGAGATACTACTGCTATCATAACATGAACATTTTAGATTAAAAATAGGAAAACCGAGGCTATCGTTCCCTCTTCATCAATTTCTCGAAGAAATCAGTTAGCGCTTTCTTTCCTTCTGCCCTGGCATCTAATGAATTTAGTAAAGCAAAAGCCTGGTCGTAATAGCCATTCATTTTTTGCTGAGTCATTTCAAAGATGCCGAGCTCGCCATAAATATTTTTAATGGCATCCACTTTTTCAGTTATATCAAAGTCCTGGACAGACAGCCATTTGTCCATTTCTTTTCGCTGAGCACCATTAGCGAGTTCAAGAGCTTTGATAAGTAAATAGGTTTTCTTATTGGAAACGATATCACCGCCCACTTGCTTCCCAAACTTGGCCTTGTCACCGTACACATCCAGCAAGTCATCCATCAATTGAAACCCGATTCCGGCTTTCTCTCCAATCGAGTTAAGCTGCGACAACTGCTCGTCATCCATGCCTGCAAGCAATCCGCCATATTCTAAACTAAAGCCTAAAAGGACGGCTGTTTTCAAGCGAATCATTTCTAGATATTGAGCTTCTGTTACCGTATCGAACGACTCAAAGTTCATGTCCAGCTGCTGACCTTCACACACTTCAATTGCGCATTTATTAAACTTTCTTAATGCCTCTGCTAATGATTCTTTTGGCCCTTCCAACAGCTGGTCATAAGCCTTCACCATCATGGTGTCACCACTCAGAATCGCTACGGTTTGGTTCCACTTTTCATGTACTGTGGGCTGTCCTCTTCGGATCGGAGCCTCATCCATGATATCATCATGCATCAAGGTGAAATTATGAAATACCTCTACAGCCAATGCTGGCGTAATGCTGGAGGTATAATCTTCCTTTTTTAGTCCATACCCGAGCAGGACAAGCATGGGTCTTAGGCGCTTTCCACCCAATGAAAGCAGGTAGCGGATAGGTTCATAGAGGTTTTCCGGCTGATCTCCAAGAGATAAGTTGGTTAGTCTTTCCTCGATTTTTTGAAGTTGTTCTTTCATGCGGCTGCAAGATAAAACCCCTGAAGCTTTCTGTTGTTTTATTCTTCTTCTAACTCGGAGGTATTCATTACATCATTTTGATGTTCGATGGATTCCTGGTGTATGGCGTTGAGATATCGCTCCAGAAAATCCTGTGACAGGTCATGCATAGATCCATTTTTGGTCACTCGTTTGATGATCTCCTCCCAACGTTCGGTTTGCAAAATGGTGATTCCCTTTTCTTTTTTTACAAGGCCTATTTCTTCGGCAACCTTCATGCGCTCACCCAGGAGTTTCACCAGATCATCATCTATTAAGTCAATTTGATTTCTCAAAAGTTGGAGTTTCTCCGTAAGCTCAATATCCGTAATATCGGAACGACGGATAATCAAGTTGTCAAGTATACTTTGTAGATCTTGCGGAGATACCTGCTGCTCTTTGTCGCTCAAAGCCGCATCCGGATTGATATGCGACTCGATCATCAGTCCATCAAAATTCATATCCAATGCTTGCTGGGCAACGCCTTGAATCAAGTCTCTCTTGCCGCAAATGTGACTTGGATCGCAGATTAATGGGATATCTGAAAAGCGACGTTTCATTTCTATTGCAAGCTGCCACTTGGGTTCATTTCGGTAAACGCTGTTTCCATGCTGTGCAAATCCTCGATGGATCATGGCTAGCTTTTCAATCCCTGCCTGATTCAGTCGCTCAAGGGCGCCTGTCCATAGCTCCACATCTTCATGAATTGGATTTTTGACCAAAACTGTGGCATCCGTGCCTTTTAGTGCATTTGCTATCTCTTGTACCGAAAATGGATTGGCGGTGGTTCGTGCACCTACCCAGAGAATATCTACATTATGAGCAAGTACCTCTTCCACATGGTTAGTATTTGCGACCTCAACTGCTATGGGCAAACCTGTCGCTTCTCTGGCCCTAGCAAGCCACTTTATACCAACGGCTCCAACTCCTTCAAAACTGTTTGGACGTGTTCTTGGCTTCCAAATTCCGGCTCTTAGTACGTCTACCTTGCCTGATTTAGCGATGGCCTCACAAGTTTGTAAGACTTGCTCTTCGCTCTCAGCGCTACAAGGACCTGAGATGATTATCGGTCGCTTGTCTCTAAACAAGGAAATGGGTCGTGTCTTCATTATATCGCTTTGAGACTAAACACGGTTCAAAGGAAATGGATTTATCAATTCTCTAAAAATCACAACTTCCAATCGGAGAGCCATCGGGCGCTTTTATCGTGTTCGGCATTTCAAATTCATCCGGCTCTTCCATGAAACGATCGATCTGAGTCATCACATACCTATAGTACGTGCCATCATCGTTGTTTCTTCGGTCTTTTCGACCATTGGCGTATGTTCTTACCTCTTTAATTTTCGCCAGAGCTTTTGCTCTCACTTCGTCATATGCACGGTCATTCATTGCTAGTCCCATCAGATGACTCAGCATTTCCATCTCAACAACTCTTTGGATTGTGCGATCTGCTCCATTGGACGATGGGTTCATCCACACGGCTTTTATCATTCGATCCAGAACGGCATCAACTCCCGGCTGATTACTATTTCTTGCCTTAAATGTCAGCAATCGATTGAATCGATCTGCATTAAAGATGAAGCTAAATGGTACACTTGCAGCGGTCTCGACGGCAGCCAAATAATCGAATGCCGGACCGGTTTTCGACTGGAAAGTTTCCCTTGACCGTGGATAACCATATGCTCGTGGTGGAATCTGACCGAGCAAGCTTTCCGGCAATCTTAGGTTTTCAACTTTCACGGTATTTAATAGCGCTTCCAGGGCACCCATTTGTTCATCTGTGGTTAGCATTTCTGTCACAAGCTGATCTCCTCCACGTAATGCATAGCTATAATTCAAACCACCAATAAGTTTGGAAGTACCATCCACCTGGTAGCGATGAAATAAATACATTGGCACGAGTACTTCTTCGATAGAGCTCATTGGCGCATTAGTGCGGATGGCTTTTTCAGAGAATTTGTCCAAGATGGTTCTTCGGATTTTCATCATTCGGTTTAATTCCACCGCGGCGTTTGTTCCATTGTCCCAAAGGTGTGCTTCGGGATGTAACCCACTCGAAGGTCGCGCATCCTGATCGGTGATGTATCTCAGGTCTTTGCTAAATGCATCTTCAAGTATTTGATTGAGTTTTTCCTGATTCTCTCCATCCTGAAAGTCGCTGTAACCATAAGTGATGGTCACTTTGTCCCAATCGCCGATTTTATCATCA